>NZ_CP171632.1:0-432500 GCF_043632995.1 Pseudoxanthomonas japonensis
ATGGATGCCTGGCCCCGTTGCCTCGAACGCCTTGAAGCCGAATTTCCGGCCGAGGATGTACACACCTGGCTGAAGCCGCTGCAGGCCGAACAACGCAGCAACGCGATGGTGCTGTACGCGCCCAACGCCTTCATCGTGGAACAGGTGCGCGAGCGCTACCTCAACCGTATCCGCGAGCTGCTGGACTACTTCGCCGGCCACGGCGACGTGTCGCTGGAAATCGGCTCTCGAAGCAAGCCGGTGGACGCAATAGCAACCGTGTCGCCCTCGACGACCGCCAGCGCCGCCGCGCCGGTCGAGCCGTTCGCCGGCAACATGGACCTGCACTACACCTTCGACAACTTCGTCGAAGGCCGCAGCAATCAGCTCGGTCGCGCCGCCGCCTGGCAGGCCGCGCAGAAACCGGGCGACCGCGCCCACAACCCGCTGCTGCTCTACGGCGGCACCGGCCTGGGCAAGACCCACCTGATGTTCGCCGCCGGCAACGAGATGCGCCGGCAGAATCCGAATGCGCGCGTGCTGTACCTGCGCAGCGAGCAGTTCTTCAGCGCGATGACCAAGGCGCTGATCGAAAAGTCGATGGACCAGTTCAAGCGCCGCTTCCAGCAGGTCGACGCGCTGCTGATCGACGACATCCAGTTCTTCGCCGGCAAGGACCGCACGCAGGAGGAGTTCTTCCACACCTTCAACGCGCTGTTCGACGGCCGCCAGCAGATCATCCTGACCTGCGACCGCTATCCGCGCGAAGTGGAAGGCCTGGAGCCGCGGCTGAAGTCGCGCCTGGCTTGGGGCCTGAGCGTGGCGATCGATCCGCCGGACTTCGAGACGCGCGCGGCGATCGTGCTGGCCAAGGCGCACGAGCGAGGTGCGCAGATCCCCGACGATGTCGCGTTCCTGCTGGCCAAGAAGATGCGCAGCAACGTGCGCGACCTGGAGGGCGCGCTCAACACGCTGGCCGCACGCGCCAACTTCACCGGACGCGCCATCACCACCGAGTTCGCGCAGGAGACCCTGCGCGACCTGCTGCGCGCGCAGCAGCAGGCCATCAGCATCCCCAATATCCAGAAGACCGTGGCAGACTACTACGGTCTGCAAATCAAGGACCTGCTGTCCAAGCGGCGCACGCGTTCACTTGCGCGCCCGCGACAGGTAGCGATGGCCTTGGCCAAGGAACTGACCGAACACAGCCTGCCTGAAATCGGCGACGCGTTTGCCGGCCGTGACCACACGACCGTGCTGCACGCCTGCCGACAGATCCGCACCCTCATGGAGACGGACGGCAAGCTGCGTGAGGACTGGGACAAGCTGATCCGGAAACTCAGCGAGTAAGCCGACCGACCGTATCGGGCCGAGCTATCCGCGAGTCGCCGGACGGTGTTTCACCTCTCCAGGCGAGGCATGTGATGGTGCGGTGCGCGCAGTTCTCATCGCGCCGTGCCTGCGGTGATCATGTACCGGACCAGTAGGGTTCGCAGGTGATCGCAGCGCCATCTCATGTCGCCAGCAGAACCGCGCTGCCCAACCCGGAGCGCACTGTAGGCAAGCGTTTGGGGAAGGGCAACGCATAACATCGTGGGCAACCGGGCGCACGATCTGTGGATAAGATGTGCGTGTTTTCAGCCCTCAAAGTTGTCCACAGGATCCAGCACAGCTACAGCCGACCCTGTCCACCGGGTTGGTAGAAGAAAAAACAAAACGAATTCATGGGGTTAGGTAGGTTTTCCCGGCTTTTCAGGCCTACCACCACCACCAGCTTTTAAGCTTTTAGTCTTAAAAATCCAAAGCGAAGGGGCTCCAACACTCATGCGTTTCAGTCTGCAGCGCGAAGCTTTCCTCAAACCCTTGGCCCAGGTGGTCAACGTGGTCGAACGCCGGCAGACGCTGCCGGTCCTGGCGAATTTCCTGGTGCAGGTGCAGAACGGACAGCTGTCGCTGACGGGCACGGACCTGGAAGTCGAGATGATTTCGCGTATCGCGGTCGACGACGCGCAGGACGGTGAGACGACGATTCCTGCCCGCAAGCTGTTCGACATCATTCGCGCCCTGCCCGATGGCAGCAAAGTCACCGTCAGCCAGACGGGCGACAAGGTCACCGTGCAGGCCGGCCGCAGCCGTTTCACGTTGGCCACGCTGCCTGCCAACGATTTCCCGTCGGTGGACGAGGTCGAGGCCACCGAGCGCATCGAGGTGCCGGAAGCGACGCTGAAGGAACTGATCGAGCGCACCTCGTTCGCGATGGCCCAGCAGGACGTGCGCTACTACCTCAACGGCCTGCTGTTCGACCTGAGCGAGCGGACGTTGCGTTGCGTTGCTACAGACGGCCACCGTCTGGCGATGTGCGAGTCGCAGCTGGAAGGTGCTCCCGTGGGCAAGCGGCAGATCATCGTGCCGCGCAAGGGCGTGACCGAGCTGCAGCGCCTGCTGGAAGGCGGCGACCGCGCGCTGGAGCTGGAAGTCGGCCGCAGCCACATCCGGGTGAAGCGCGACGATGTCACTTTCACTTCCAAACTGATCGACGGCCGTTTCCCGGATTACGCGGCGGTGATTCCGATCGGTGCCGATCGCGAAGTGCAGCTGGATCGTGAAGTGCTGCGTGCGGCGCTCCAGCGTGCCGCGATCCTGTCGAACGAGAAGTACCGCGGCGTCCGCGTGGAAGTTTCGCCGGGCCAGTTGAAGATCAGCGCCCACAATCCCGAGCAGGAAGAGGCACAGGAAGAGATCGAGGCCGAGACCAAGGTCGACGGCCTGGCGATCGGCTTCAACGTGAACTACCTGTTGGATGCGCTGTCCGCCCTGCGCGACGAGCACATCGTCCTGCAGCTGCGCGACGCCAACTCCTCCGCCCTGGTCCGCGAAGCCAGCAGCGAGAAGTCCCGGCACGTCGTGATGCCGCTGCGTCTCTGACCTGTCTGTTCCACGTGGAACACGCTGCATCGCCCGGCTCAGGCCGGGCGATGTCGTTTGGGGGCCGCAGAATTCATATAGGACACGGCCCGAAACACCTCACGCGCTAGAATTTGATCCATGACGCTGCTGGTTCCCTGCCCTTTTCCTGCCCAAGTTCATGACAGCTCGCGCCCATTGTCCTGCGCGAGGCGTCTGCCATGCAGGTAACCCGACTGGAAGCCAGTGGGCTGCGGCGCTTTCCGCAGGTCTCCCTGATACCGGAAGCCGGTCTCAACCTGATCACCGGTGATAACGGCGCAGGCAAGACCAGCCTGCTGGAGGCCCTGCACCTGATGGCGTATGGCCGGAGCTTCCGGGGCCGTGTGCGGGACGGGCTGGTGCGGACGGGTGCAGAGGCGGTCGAGGTCTTCGTCGAGTGGCGCGAATCAAGCCGGGGCCGTCATCGCAGGGCAGGCTTGCGGCACAGTGGCCAGGCATGGACAGGCAGGCTGGATGGCGAGAACGTCGCCCAGCTGGGGGATCTCTGTGCCGCCTTGGCCGTCGTCAGCTTCGAGCCCGGCAGCCACGCGCTGGTGACTGGAGGGGGCGAACCACGTCGCCGCTTTCTGGATTGGGGCCTGTTCCACGTGGAACAGGGCCGTGAGGGAGGCTTTCTCCCCTTGTGGCGGCGGTATGCGCGCGCGCTGAAACAACGGAACAGCCTACTCAAGGCGGGCATCGCCGGTGCGCAGCTGGATGCGTGGGACCACGAACTTGCGGAGGCTGGTGAGCCCCTGACCGGCCACCGCCAAGGCTATCTGGACGCTCTCCAGGGCGATCTGGCTGATGTGGTCCGTGAACTTGCCCCGTCGCTCGGGGCTGCCACGCTCCAGTTCCAGCCGGGATGGCGGCGCCATGAGCTTTCACTGGCGGATGCGTTGCTGCTGTCCCGCGACCGGGATCGTGCCGCCGGCTACACGACGGTCGGGCCACACAGGGCGGACTGGCGTATCGACTACTCCACCCTGCCTCAGCGGGAGACCCTGTCACGCGGCCAGGCCAAGCTGACTGCCCTCTCCTGCCTGCTGGCGCAGGCGCAGGACTTCGCCCGTCGTCGCGGCGAATGGCCGGTCATGGCACTGGACGATCTCGCGTCAGAACTCGACCGGCACCACCAGCGCCGGATCCTGGAGCGCCTGCTGTCCAGCGGCGCGCAGGTCTTTATCACCGGGACGGAGTCCCCGATGGGGCTGGCCGATGCTGGCATCCGTCCAGCGCTGTTCCACGTGGAACAGGGGACGGTCCAGCCAGTCCCGGGTGCCTGAACCCGGGGCTAAGTGCCCACCAGTGCTATAATTCCGCATTGATCCCTTGACCTGCGCATTGCGCCTGCCGACCCGGCGGCGCGGCGCCGGCCTTGCAGCCGACACGAAGCGAATGACCGACGAAACGACCTCTTCTGCACCGAACGGCAACACGTACGACGCCAACAGCATCACCGCCCTGGAAGGTCTGGAAGCTGTCCGCAAGCGCCCCGGCATGTACATCGGCGACGTGCATGACGGCACGGGCCTGCACCACATGGTGTTCGAAGTCGTCGACAACTCGATCGACGAAGCTCTGGCGGGCCATGCCGACCACGTGGCGGTCACGATCCACGCGGATGGTTCGGTCTCGGTGTCCGACAACGGTCGCGGCATCCCGGTCGGCAAGCATGCGCAGATGAGCGCCAAGTTGGGTCGTGAAGTCTCCGCGGCGGAGGTCGTCATGACCGTGCTGCATGCGGGCGGCAAGTTCGACGACAACAGCTACAAGGTTTCCGGCGGCCTGCATGGCGTGGGCGTCAGCGTGGTCAACGCGCTTTCCGAAAAGCTTCAGCTGGACATCTTCCAGGGCGGTTCCCACTACCGGCAGGAATACAGCAACGGCGCTGCGCTCGGGCCGTTGACCCAGGTCGAAAGCACCACCAAGCGCGGCACGACGCTGCGCTTCTGGCCGTCGGTGACCGCCTTCCATGGCAACGTCGAGTTCCACTACGACATCCTGGCCCGCCGCCTGCGCGAACTGTCGTTCCTCAATTCCGGCGTCAAGATCGTGCTGGTAGACGAGCGCGGCGAAGGCCGCCACGACGACTTCCACTACGAGGGCGGCATCCGCAGCTTCGTGGAGCATCTGGCGCACCTCAAGACGCCGCTGCACCCGAACGTGATCGCGGTCAGTGGCGAACAGAATGGCATCACGGTGGAAGTCGCCCTGCAGTGGACCGACGCCTACCAGGAAACGATGTTCTGCTTCACCAACAATATCCCGCAGAAGGATGGCGGCACCCACCTGATCGGCTTCCGTGCCGCGCTGACGCGCACACTGACCAATTACATCGAACAGAACGGCATCGCCAAGCAGGCGAAGGTCAATCTGTCCGGCGACGACATGCGCGAAGGCATGATCGCCGTGCTGTCGGTGAAGGTGCCGGACCCGAGCTTCTCGTCCCAGACCAAGGAAAAGCTGGTCAGTTCCGACGTCAGGCCGGTTGTTGAGAGCACGTTCGGTGCACGTTTGGAGGAGTTCCTGCAGGAACACCCCCATGAGGCCCGTGCGATCGCCGGCAAGATCGTCGACGCCGCCCGCGCCCGCGAGGCCGCGCGCAAGGCGCGCGACCTGACCCGCCGCAAGGGTGCGCTGGATATCGCCGGCCTGCCCGGCAAGCTGGCCGACTGCCAGGAGAAGGATCCGGCGCTGTCCGAGCTCTTCATCGTCGAGGGCGACTCGGCAGGTGGTTCCGCCAAACAGGGTCGCAACCGCAAGAACCAGGCGGTGCTGCCGTTGCGCGGCAAGATCCTCAATGTGGAGCGCGCGCGCTTCGACCGCATGCTCGCCTCGGCCGAAGTCGGCACGCTGATCACCGCGCTCGGCACCGGCATCGGCAAGGACGAGTACAACCCGGACAAGCTGCGCTACCACCGCATCATCATCATGACCGACGCCGACGTCGACGGCTCGCACATCCGCACGCTGCTGCTGACGTTCTTCTACCGGCAGATGCCCGAACTCATCGAGCGCGGCCACGTCTATATCGGCCTGCCGCCGCTGTACAAGCTCAAGCAGGGCAAGCAGGAGCTGTATCTGAAGGACGACGCGGCACTCAACGTCTATCTCGCGAACAACGCGGTGGAAGGTGCGTCGCTGATCCCCGCCGATGGCGAACCGCCGATCTCCGGCGAGGCGCTGGAGAAGCTGCTGCTGGTGTTCACCACCGCCCACGACGTGATCGCGCGCAATGCGCACCGCTACGATCCGGTGCTGCTGGAATCGCTGATCGACTTCACGCCGCTTGATGCGGAACACCTACAGCAGAACATCGACGAGCGCCACGAACTTAATGCGCTGGAAGCCAAGCTCAACCGTGGCAGCCTGGGCAGTGCGCGCTATGCGCTGACGCTGCAGCCCGCCACCGAACAGCGCCCGGCTGCATTGCTGGCCACGCGCCGGCACATGGGTGAGGAACTGGTGCAAGTGTTGTCGCTGTCGGCCTTCGAGAGCGGCGAATTGCGTCCGCTGCGCGAAGCGGCCTCCCTCCTGCATGGTCTCGTGCGCGAAGGCGCACAGGTCGTCCGCGGCAACAAGGCGCAGTCCGTCGCCACGTTCGCCGATGCGCAGGCGTGGTTGCTGGAAGAAGCCAAGAAGGGTCGCAGCATCCAGCGCTTCAAGGGCCTGGGCGAAATGAATCCGGAACAGCTGTGGGATACCACGGTCAATCCCGACACGCGTCGCCTGTTGCAGGTGCGCATCGAGGACGCGGTCGCCGCCGACCAGATCTTCAGCACGCTGATGGGCGATGTCGTCGAGCCGCGCCGCGAGTTCATCGAAGACAACGCGCTGAAGGTCTCCAACCTCGACATCTGACGCCGCGCGAATGAGCGAGGTGCGCCCCCTGTCCGACGGCGTCGAAGCGAAGCCGGCTGCCCTGCCCTTGCGCAGCGTGCTGCCGGCGTTCGCCCTCGATGTCGTACTCGCGATCACGCTGTCGTTCTCGACGCTGATGCTGGGCCTGGTCGGCTGGGCGGCGTGGCAAGGCATCCGGATCGCGCAGCAGCAAGGAGGAGCGCCGGATGCGCAGGCGTTGCAGGCGCAGCTCGGTACACCGCCCGTCCTCTTCCTGATCGTCACCACGCTGGTCAGCACGGGTGGTACGGCCCTGGTGCTGTACGTCTGGCGCCGCCGTGCGACCCCTGTGGAGCGGCGCGAGTCCCATGACCGCCTGCGTCTTCCCGGGACCTGGGGCTGGGCGCTGGGCGCCGGCTTGGCGACGTTCGTTTTCAGCACGGTGATGAGCGCCAGTGGGCGTGCCCTGGGGTTGGATCTCGAACCCAGCAACCTGGACCTGATCCGGGACGGTTTCGCCCGGTTCCCGGTGTTCCTGGCGCTGTTCGCGGTCGTGCTGGCGCCGTTGTACGAGGAACTGCTGTTCCGCCGGGTCCTGTTCGGACGACTGTGGCAGGCCGGCTGGCCGGTCCTGGGACTGGTCCTCAGCAGCCTGGTCTTCGCGCTGGTCCACGAACTGCCGGGCCTCAATGGCAAGCCGCTGGGCAGCACGGTGTTCCTGATCCTGGTCTACGCCGGCATGGGCGCTATCTTCGCCTGGGTTTACCGCCGGACCGGCACCCTGTGGGCGCCCATCGCCGCCCATATCCTGAACAATGCGATAGCGCTGGCTGTCCTGCAGGTTTACGGCGGCGCGCCGGTCTAATGTGATTGACGAAAGTTTAAGACGCGCTTGCCCAGACTCGGGTGTCACGCAATGTCGCAGGGGGCGAGCATGAAACTCCGTATCCTCGGAACCGCCATGGTGCTGGGCCTGACGGCCTGCGCGACCACCACCTCGCCCACCGGGCGCACTCAGATGGTGGGGGGCGTGTCGCAGGCGCAATTGGACCAGTTGGGCGCACAGGCGTTCGCCGAGACCAAGGCGAAGGAAACCCTCAACCGGGACGCGAAACAGAACGCCTACGTCACCTGCGTGGTCAACGCGCTGGTGCGGCAGCTTCCGCCGGAGCAGCGTAGCGTCGCCTGGGAGACCGCCGTCTTCACCGACAAGGAGCCCAACGCGTTTGCCTTGCCGGGAGGCAAGGTGGGCGTGAACACCGGCATCTTCACCGTCGCCAGGAACCAGGACCAGTTGGCGGCCGTGCTGGGCCATGAAATCGGGCATGTGATCGCTCGACATCATGAGGAGCGCATCACCCGCCAGATGGGAGCGCAGGCGGGCTTGGGGGTCCTGGGCGCGTTGGCAGGCGCCCGATACGGCGATGGCGCGGCCAGCACGGTCAACCAGCTGGGCGGTATGACGGCGCAAGCCGCCTTCCTGTTGCCGGGCTCGCGCACCCAGGAAAGCGAAGCCGACGTCGTCGGCCAGCGGCTGATGGCGCAGGCCGGTTTCGATCCCCGCCAGGCCGTCGGACTCTGGCAGAACATGATGGCCGCCAGCGGCGGGCGCTCACCGCAATGGCTCTCGACGCACCCCGATCCCGCGAACCGCATCCGCGAACTGGAGCGCGACGCCCCTTCCCTCGTACCCACCTACGAGGCGGCCAGGAAGGCCGGAAACGCGCCGAAGTGCGGCTGACACACGCCACGGTATTGCTGCTTAGCAGCACCTGAAACGGTATCCGCCCCCACCGGGTTTCTGTTAGTTTTGCCGGCCCCGCACGCAGACGGGAAGAACGATCTTCCTCCTGCATGGCCCCACGAGGTTCAGACATGAAGCACCGTACGCCCAAGAAGACCCTTCTCAGCCTGATGCTGCTGGCCGCTTTCGGCGGCGCCGTCGTTGCCGACGCCGTGGCGTACGACGCCCGCTCGGCCGATCGCGGTGGGCGCAAGAACAGCGGCAAGCCGGAGGTGCGTTACCCCGATGCGACGCGCGAGGAACCCAAGGCCAAGGGTTCGAGCAAGGCGCAAGGCAAGCTGAGCAAGCTCTTCAAGGCGTACGAGAAGGAAGACAACGAGGCCGAGACCCTGGCCCTGGCGAAGGAACTGATGGCCGACGCCAACGCGAACGAGTACGACAAGGCGATGGCGGCGCAGCTGGGCGCGCAGGCCGCCTACAACCTCGACGACATGCCCACCGCCAAACAGCTGCTGCAGCAGGCGATCGATCTCAATGCGCTGGACAACAACGGCCACTACCAGTCGCTGCTGATGCTGGCGCAGCTGCAGTTGCAGGACGACGAGTTCGAGCCGGGCATGGCCAACCTGGACCGTTACCTGGCCGAGACCAAGTCCAACCGGCCCGAAGATCTGATCCAGAAGGGACAGGCGCTTTACCAGATGGAGAAGTTCAACGAGGCGATTCCGGTGCTCGAAAAAGCCATCGCCGCCACGCCCGAGCCCAAGGACAGCTGGTACAGCCTGCTGCTGGCTTCGCTGGTCGGCGCGGACCGTCCGGCCGACGCGGTGAGGATCGCCGAGCAGATGGCCGCCAAGGCGCCGGCCGACAAGAAGGCCCAGCTCAATCTCGTCGCGACCTACCAGCAGGCCGACCAGTTCGACAAGGCCGCCGCGACGCTGGAGAAGCTCCGCGCCGCCGGCCAGCTGACCGAAGAAAAGGAATACCGCCAGCTCTACGTCACGTACGCCAACATGGACGGCAAGGAGAAGGAGGTCATCTCCGTCGTCAACGAAGGGCTGCAGAAGGGAGTCCTGAAGCCGGACTACCAGACCCAGCTGGCGCTGGCGCAGGCGTACTACTACTCCGAGCAGATCCCGCAGGCCATCGAAGCCTGGCAGAAGGCGGCACCGCTCGCGCCCAATGGCGACACCTACCTCAACCTGGCGCGCGTCCTCTGGCAGGAAGACCGTATCCCGGAGGCGAAGACCGCCGCGCGGGCCGCGCTGGAGAAGGGACTGAAGAAGCCGGAAGACGCGAAGAAGATCATCGCGCTGCCGTAACGGGAGCCGCTGACACCGAAGGCCAAAAAAGCGGTTTGGATGATGGCATCGGGGCGTCGGATTGGTATAAGCTGGGGATTCCGCCGATGAAAACCATCGGCAGGATCCAGAATCAACGAGGCGCCCCGGCGCCCGTATCAACCTTGAGTTAATTGGCGCATGGCTGAACAACTGGTCATCAACAGGTACCGGGAACAGGAAGAGGACAACAGCCTCAACTGGCCGCGTATCATCGGTATTGCCTTCGTGATCGCGCTGCACGCAGCAGCGCTGCTTGCGCTGCTGATCCCGGCGGTCGCTCCGCCGGCGGAGAAGGAAAAGGAACGCCGGACGTCGGTCGTCATCGTCGACGCACCGCCGCCGCCGCCTCCCCCGCCGCCGCCGCCGCCGCCGCAGGACACGCCGCCGCCGCCGGTCAAGAACCTGGCGCCGCCGCGTACCACGCCCCTGCCGCCGCCGCCTGAAGCGCCGCCGGTCGATGTCGCCGAGCCGCGACCGACCGACATCGTGACCCCGCCGTCGCCCCCGGCACCGCCGTCTCCGACGCCGGACATCGGCGCCAGCGTGGACATCTCGTCGAAGAACATGAACCCCCCGCGCTACCCGCCCGCCGCTGCGCGTGCCGGCATCGAGGGCACGGTCATCCTGATCATCGACGTCGACGCCAACGGAAACGTCACCAACGTGTCCGTCGAGAAGTCCAGCCGCAACCGCGATCTCGATCGCGCCGCCATGGACGCCGCGCGCAAGTGGCGCTTCAACGCTTCCGTCGTCAATGGTCAGAAGGCGGCAGGCCGCGTCCGCGTGCCGGTCGACTTCAACATGGGCGGCTGATGCCATCCGGCATCGACAGATTCCAACGTAACCCGCAACACCCTCAATCAACACTTATATAAAGGTAAGCGTCATGCTGCAGGAAACCCTTTTCGCCGCCGCCGCCGGGGGCACCAACGCCGCGAATGCCCTGTCGCAGATGGGCTTCGAGCACATGATCTCCGAGATGGTCAGCAAGCCCGGCGAGTTCATCGTCTCCTGGGTCGTGCTGCTCACCCTGGTCATCATGTCGGCGATGTCCTGGTACTGGACCGTCATCAACGTGCTGCGCAGCACCCGCCTGAAGGGCCAGGCCGACCGCGTCACCAGCGCTTTCTGGGAAACCCCGAACGCGCAGGACGCCATCCGCCTGATGGAAGAGCAGCCGAAGAACGAGCCGTTCTCGAAGATCGCCCTCGACGCCGCCCAGGCCGCTGCGCACCATCAGCGTTCGGAAGGTTCGGGCGAGACCCTGAGCCGTTCGGAGTTCGTGGACCGCGCCCTGCGCCAGGCCGTGACCCGCGAGAGCACCAACCTGCAGGGCGGCATGACGCTGCTCGCCACCGTCGGTGCGACCGCGCCGTTCGTGGGTCTGCTGGGTACGGTGTGGGGCATCTACGGCGCCCTGATCCGCATCGGTGCGACCGGCCAGGCCTCGATCGACGCCGTCGCCGGCCCGGTGGGTGAAGCGCTGATCATGACCGCCATCGGTCTGTTCGTCGCCATCCCGGCGGTGTTCGCCTACAACTTCTTCAGCAAGACGAACGCGGCCGTCATCGCCAAGTTCGACACGTTCGCGCACGACCTGCACGACTTCTTCGCCACCGGCTCGCGCGTTCGCTGAGCCGGCGGTACAAGCAGTCAACGCAACGTTCTAGACGGAGCCCGTCATGGCTTTCAGTAGTGGTAATAGCGGTGGCCCGATGGCCGAGATCAACGTCACGCCCCTCGTGGACGTGATGTTGGTGCTGCTGATCATCTTCATCATCACGGCGCCGCTGATGTCGCACAAGGTGAAGATCGATCTGCCCGAGACCCCCCAGATCGCGAAAGAAGATCCGGATGGTCCCAAGACCCCGCCGATCACCATCTCCGTCAAGGAGAATGGTGACCTGTACTGGGGCGACGAGCCGGTCAGCAAGGAAATCCTCGAGTCGCGCCTGTCCAGTGCAGCCCAGCTGCAGCCGCAGCCGAAGCTCAACCTGCGTGGCGACAAGACGACCAAGATGGGCGTCATCGCCGAGGTCACCAAGATCGCGCAGGGCCAGGGCATGCTGGACATCGGCTACGTGGCCACGAAAGAGAAGGGGCAGTAAGCCATGGCATTCAGCAGTGGTGGTAGCAAGGGCCCCATGGCCGACATCAACGTCACGCCCCTCGTGGACGTGATGCTGGTGCTCCTGATCATCTTCATCGTGACCGCCCCGATCATGACGTACCCGATCGAAGTGGCCCTGCCGCAGCGCGTGATCAACCCACCGCCGCTGACCAAGGATCCGCCTCCGCCGATCGAACTCAAGATCAATGCCGATGGCACGGTCTACTGGAACAGCAGTCCGGTGAACGTGGCCGATCTGCAGGAGCGGATGCAGAACGAAGTGCAGCGCGACCCGACCAACCAGCCGGAACTGCGCATCGAGGCGAACTCGGAAGCGCATTACGAGGTGATGGCCAAGGTACTGGCCGCCGCCAAGAACGCGCAGATGTTGAAGATCGGTTTCGTGCAGTAATCCTGACGCGCAACACGCCTTCGAACGCCGCCCTCCGGGGCGGCGTTTTTGTTTGCGGGCCGACCCTCTCCCTCTTGCGGCACACCCGGCACGGGCGTAGCGTCCGGCTTACGGTCCCGACAGAAGGAGGTGTGCCATGGCGTTCTCCGCTCCTGCAAGCCGTTCCGAACTGGCCGAGATCAACATCACGCCGCTGGTCGACGTGATGCTGGTCCTGCTGGTGATCTTCATGGTCACCGCGCCCGTGCTGTCCCGCCCCATCGAAACCATGCTCCCGCAGCCCGTGCCGCCGGT
This sequence comes from Pseudoxanthomonas japonensis, assembly GCF_043632995.1. Lineage (NCBI taxonomy): Bacteria > Pseudomonadati > Pseudomonadota > Gammaproteobacteria > Lysobacterales > Lysobacteraceae > Pseudoxanthomonas > Pseudoxanthomonas japonensis. Next base: position 12,672 of record NZ_CP171632.1, read on the forward strand.
GAAGCCGATCGAGCCTCCCAATGACCTGGTGCTCCGGGTCGGCCTGTCGGGCACCTACACTCTGGACGATCGGCCGGTCACGCTGGCGGAACTGCGCACACGGCTGGAAGATGCCCACATCACGGATCCGCGCACCGTCCTGCACGTCGAAGCGTCGGATGGCACCGACTACCAGCAGGTCGTGAGCGCGCTGGCCCTGGCGGAGGCCAGTGGCGTCAGCAACATCGTGATGAGGAACTGAGGCGTTTTCGCGGGCCCGGGACGACCGGTCAGGTCAGTCCCGGCGCCCGGAGGCGGGCCGGCCGTCCAAGATGCCGAGGTACCGGCGAACGGTGGTGTCCAGTCCGGCGTACAGGGCTTCGCCGATGAGTGCATGGCCGATCGAAACTTCCAGCACGTCGGGCACGTTGGCGAGGAACTCCGCCAGGTTGTCCTGGCTAAGATCGTGGCCGGCGTTCACCCCGAGGCCAAGTGCCTGGGCTTCGCGCGCCGTCCGGCGGCATAGCGCCAGCGCGTCGCCCGCGTCTCCGGCCAATGCCGCGTCGGCGAACGGGCCGGTGTAGATCTCGATACGGTCGGCACCGATGTGCGCGGCCTGCTCCAGTCCCGTGCATCCGGCATCGACGAACAGGCTGACGCGGCACCCCAGCGCCTTGAGCTCCGCCACCAGCGGGCGCAGGCGCTCGGTATCGCGGGAGAAATCGAAGCCATGGTCGGAGGTGATCTGGCCGTCCCCATCGGGCACCAGCGTGGCCTGTGCCGGGCGAACCTCGTCGCAGAGCGCCAGGAAGCCGGGATATCCCGCACGGGGCGGCGCGAAAGGATTGCCTTCGACATTGAGTTCGACGCCCTGGGCGCGCGTCAGCGAGGACAACGCACGCACGTCGTCGGGCCTGATGTGCCGGAGATCCGGTCGCGGGTGCACCGTGATGCCATGCGCACCCGCGGACAGGCAGGCGCGTGCCGCGCGCACCACGTCCGGCTCGGTGCCACCGCGGGAATTCCTCAGCACCGCGATCTTGTTGACGTTGACGCTGAGCAGGGTCACGGAGCCGGCGGCTCCGTCGGTGGCGGCGTCGCGGTGCGACGTGCTTCGGCCAGCTCGCGCAGGCGCCTGAGTTCGGCGGGGTCGATCATCATCGAGGGATCGCGGCTGGTTTCGCCCAGGCGGCGCGCGTGCCGCCCCATGATCCAGGCGACGAACAGGCCCAGCGACGCCAGCAGCAGCAGCACCATCAACGGCATCGACGTCGTGCGCAGCGCCATGAACAGGCAGCCGATCGCCATCAACAGGAAAAGCCAGTGCATCGTCCACCCTCCGGGCCTGGTGGGCGCATCTTACCGCTTCCGTCCGGGCTCAAGCTGGCGGCGCTTCACAGCAGCGGCGACATCAGCCGCGCCAACGCTTCGGGCAGACGGTGGCGCCAGAGCGAGCGGTGCCGCTGGAGCCGGACGGGTTCGCTGGCGGCGATCTCGCTCTCCAGCCACTGCGCCAGCGTGCCGGCGACACCGCGATCGCGGAACATCATGGAGATCTCGAAGTTCAACCGGAAGCTGCGGTGGTCGAAGTTGGCGCTGCCGATGATGGCCAGCGCGTCGTCGCACAGCAGCGCCTTGCTGTGCATCATCCGCGGTCCGTACTCGTACACCTTCACGCCTGCCGCCAGCAGCTCTTCGAAGTAGGAGCGGGCCGCCAGCGTGACCAGGCGGGAGTCGCTCACCTTGGGCACCACCAGGCGCACGTCGAGCCCGCCGAGCGCCGCCGACGTCAACGCCATCCGCGCCGCTTCGCCAGGCACGAAGTACGGCGTCACCAGCCATACGCGTTGCCGCGCCTCGTGGATCGCGGCGACCTTCGCGCGATGGATCGGCTCCCAGGCGGAGTCCGGTCCCGAGACCAGCGCCTGCACGGCGATGCCGCCCCGCACGTTCGCATCGCTCGCACTCCACAGGCGCGTGCCGTGGAAATCCTTGCGCTGCTGTCCGGTTGCGTAGACCCAGTCCTCGACGAACACCTGCTGGATGCTGCGCACGATCTCGCCTTCCAGGCGCAGGTGCAGGTCGCGATAGGCGTCGTCGCGCAGCGATTCGTCCTCGTCGTCGGTAACGTTGATGCCGCCGGTGAAGGCGATGCGCCCGTCGACCACGACGATCTTGCGATGCGTGCGCAGGTTCAGCCATGGCCGGGTGAAGGGCCGGAATCGCGTCGGATGGAACCAGGCGTGCTCGCCACCCGCCTCGATCAATGCGCGCAGTGCGCGGCTCTTCAGGCGGTTCGAACCGACGGCATCCAGCAGCAGGCGGACCTTGACGCCCTCGCGCGCTTTCCGTGTGAGCGCTTCGAGAATGCGCTGGCCGGTGCGGTCGCCGTTGAAGATGTAGTACTCGAGGTGGATGTGGTTTTCCGCGGCGGCGATGGCGTCCAGGATGGCCTGGTACGTGGCGCAGCCGTCCACCAGTTGCTGCACGGAGGTCGCCGTGGAGGGCGGGAGTCCCGTCGTCTTCTGCGCCAGCATCGGCAACTCGGCGCTGTTGCCGTCGGCCGGCGCGAACACCTCGTAGCTCTCCACGCCCTCGCGTGAGCGCGTGCGCCTCAACTGGTGCCGCTTGATGCGCTGCGGACCGAGCAGGAAATAGATCAGGTAGCCGACATAGGGCAGCAGTGCCAGCGACAGCAACCAGCTGAGCGTGGCGACCGGCTCGCGCTTCTGCAGGACGATCCAGGCGCACAGCGGTACCAGGTACAGCAGCCAGGCCAGGGTGATCCACCAGCCAAGGTGGGGAAGCGAGGACCAGGCCTCGCGCAGCGCGTTGAGGAATTCCGACATGTGCGGATTCTAGTGGCCGGCCCCTGCCGTCGCGTCGGGTGCCCGTTGCACCGGCCTGAGTGGAGGGAGGGGGTCCTGCCCAGCCCCCGATGTCCTGTGCCCCGCGCTTGTCACGAATACGATCAAAAACAGGCGTTTTACGAGACATCCATCACATATTTCCGCGTGTCGGCACGACGCGGAGATGCAAGCAAGGGGGAATGCATGAACAGGATCTTTCGCAAGGTCTGGCGTCCGACGCTGGGCCAGTGGGTGGTGGCGTCCGAGTTCGCCAAGCGGCCAGGAGGCGTGGGCCCGGTCCGCATGGCGTTGGCGGGAGACCGCACGCACGTCAATGCCGTCGCCGCCGCGGTGCTGCTGGCGCTTGGCGCCTGTCCGGACCGCGCGCTGGCGCTGGATGCCGTGTGTCGGGATCCGGCGACCGGCGTCGCTGTCGGCAATGCCGGTGCGGCGGGCGACCAGGTCGCGTGTGGCCAGGGCGCGGTGGCGGGGGGCACGAGCGCGGTCGCGATCGGCATCGACGTGCTCGCGGGCACCTCATCGTCCGTGGCGATCGGCGACCGCGCCCAGGCCACCGGCTTGAGCGCCACCGCCATCGGCCTGCAGGCCGTGGCGACCGGCCGCTACAGCGTGGCGCTGGGCGCCGGCGCCGATGCCCTGGGCGAGCTGGCCTACGCCATGGGCAACGAGGCGCGCGCGAATGCGCGCGATGTCGCCATCGGCGCCGGTGCGCTGTCCTCGTCGAGCGGCAGCGCGAACGGCTCGGTGGAATCGGTCGCGATCGGCTCGCAAGCGGGCATGAATGCCACCAACGTCGCACGCTCCACCTTCGTAGGTGCCAATGCGGGCGCCACGAGCGTTGGCGTGGAGAATACCTATGTCGGTTACCAGGCCGGCGCCGAAACCAACGGCACCCGCAACGCCTATGCCGGCTACAACGCGGGTCTGACGAGCCAGGGCAGCTTCAACGTTGCCGCTGGCAACTACGCCTTTGCGGCGGCCAACGGCAGTTTCAACGTAGCCCAGGGCGCAGGCGCGGGCGCGCTCGTGACGGGCAGCCACAACGTGGCCATCGGCGACCATGCCGGAACGCGGGCGCAGCTCGATGCCAACGGCAATCCGGTCGGGATGACGGCGTCGTCCTACAGCCATTCGGTCAACATCGGCAGCAACACGCAAGCGCTGGCCGACGAGGCGGTGGCGATCGGCCGCGCCAGCACCGTCGCCTCGCAGCAGGGCACGGCCGTAGGCGCCTCCAGCCAGGCGGCCGGTCTCGCCGGCACGGCGTTGGGCTTCGGCAGCAGTGCGGCGGGGACATACAGCGTCGCCGTCGGCGACAGCACGGCCGGTGCCGCCAACAGCGTCGCCGTGGGCCGCAACGCATCGGCTTCGGCCACCGACGCCACCGCGATCGGTGGCGCCGATGCACCGGCCGACGCGGCGCGCGCGCAAGGTGTGCGCTCCACCGCGCTGGGCTGGGGCGCCACGGCGGCCGCAACCGGCAGCATCTCGGTGGGCGACAGCAGCGCGAATACGCAGAACACCATCGCGATCGGCACGGGCGCCACGGCCACCGGGACCGGCGCCATCGAAGGCGCGGTGGCGATCGGCTACAACGCCCGTGCCACGCAGTACCTGAGTCTCGCCCTCGGCACGCGATCCACCGCGTCCAACTACTGGGCCATCGCCATCGGCGACCTGTCGACGGCCTCGGGCTCCGACAGCCTGGCCGTGGGCAGCAGTGCGCTGGCCTCCGGCGCGGCCTCGACCGCCGTCGGTGTGCTGGCTACCGCGGCGGAGGAAAGCGCGGTGGCGATCGGTGGGGGTTCGCGCGCGATCGGCGAGCAATCCATCGCCATCGGCGGCGGCGACTACGCCACCACGAGCATGAGTGATGGCGCGAGCGCGAGTGGCGACCGCGCCATTTCGATCGGCTATCGCGCCATCGCGAGCGTCGACGACGGCGTGGCATTGGGCAGCCGCTCCGTGGCCACTACGGCGGCGGGCATCGCGGGCTACGATCCGCGTACCGGCCTGGCTTCGGACGACACATCCGCCACCTGGACCAGCACGCTGGCGGCGGTCAGCGTGGGTGGCGCCGGCCAGACCCGCCAGATCACAAATGTTGCCGCCGGCACGCAAGGCACCGACGCGGTCAACGTGGCGCAGCTGCAGGCGGCGCAGACGCACTACTACAGCGTCAACGACGGCGGCGTGGTGGGTGGCAATTACAACAACGACGGTGCGACGGGTGCGAATGCCATGGCGGCGGGTGTGGGTGCACAGGCGACGCTCGCAGGCGCGACTGCGTTGGGCTACAACGCCACGGCGTCGGGCTTCTGGAGTGTTGCGGTCGGACAGGACAGCACGGCCAATTTCATTGGCGACATTGCCATCGGTCACGCAGCATGGGCCGCCGGAGGCGGCGCTGGGAACTTGGGCGCGGTCGCGATTGGCAATGCCGCCCGTGCAAGTGGCAACGGCAACATCGCCATCGGCCAGCAGAGCGCCTCGACCGGTGCCCATGGCATCGCTATCGGCGAACTCGCCAGCTCTGCCCAGAACCGCTCGCTGGCGTTCGGCAACAGTGCTTCCGCCGACGGAATCGATGCTGTTGCCATTGGTACCTCGGCCGTGGCGACGGGCCAGAGTACGATCGCGATCCGTGGTCAAGCCACGGCGCAGGCTGCGGTTGCCATTGGCGGCCAAGCAACGGCGATCAATGCCGTGACCGTCGGCGGCGTGGCGAATCAGGCAGCGGCCACCGCGCTGGGTAGGAACTCGCGTGCGACAGGCGTCAATGCCATCGCCGTGGGTGGTGCGGCCGTCGTTGCCGATGCCGCGACAGCTTCAGGCGCGCGTTCGACGGCACTGGGCTATGGAAGTGCGGCTAGCGGTACGGACGCTATTGCCATCGGCAACGGTACAGCCAGTGCTGCCGATGCGGTTGCTTTGGGCAACGGGGCGGAATCCACTCACGCCGGCAGCGTGGCACTGGGCGCAAACAGTATTGCCGATGGCAGCACGCTGGCCGACGCGGCCTACTCGCCCACGGGCGACCTGGCGGATATTGCCGGCGTGACGCCTGTCGGCGAAGTTTCGGTGGGGTCTGCAGGCCACGAACGTCGGATCACCAATGTCGCGGCAGGCGCGAACGCCACCGATGCGGTGAACGTGTCGCAGCTGCAGGCGGCGCAGACGCACTACTACAGCGTCAACGACGATGGCGTGGTGGGTGGCAACTACAACAACGACGGTGCCACCGGCATCAATGCGCTGGCCGCAGGCGTTGACGCCAGTGCCTCGGGCGCACGCAGCGTCGCGATCGGCTACAACGCCATGGCGACGGGGGTCGGGACGGCCGCGATCGGTAACGGGGCCGGCAGGGGTTCGACGGGAACGCACAACGCGCTATTTGGCGAGGATGCCGGCGCGCAATCCACGGGCAACCAGAACGCCTATGTCGGGTTTGGCGCGGGTGCATTCGCAGGGGGCGACAACAACGCCACGCTGGGCGCTGGTGCGGGTTCGGCAACCCAGGGCAATGCCAATGTGGCCGTCGGCTACCTGGCAGGGGGCGTCACGACGGGCCATGCGAACGTGGCCACCGGCAGCGGTGCAGGCTATTACACGACGGGTGACTACAACGTCGCCTCGGGCGCGTCCGCGGGCGCGGGAACCACGGGCAACGACAACGTGGCCATTGGTCGTGCCGCGGGCACCGGCTACTTCATGGATCCTGATACGGGCGAGATCGTCGATCGCGATGGCAATCCTGTTGCCGGATCGCCGGTGGCGCGCAACCAGACCGTGGCCATCGGCAACTGGGCGGTCGTCGGCGCCGATGACGCGGTCGCGGTGGGCGCGGAGGCGCAGGCCCTGGCAGGACGCAGTGTCGCCATGGGCACCGGGGCGATCGTGTCTGCCGAAGACAGCGTGGCACTGGGCGCGAACAGTATGGCCGATGGCAGCACGCTGGCCGAAGCGGCCTACTCGCCCACGGGCAACGCGGCGGACATTGCCGGCGTGACGCCGATCGGCGAAGTCTCCGTGGGGTCTTCAGGCAGCGAACGCCGGATCACCAATGTCGCGGCAGGTGCGAACGCCACCGATGCGGTCAACGTGTCGCAGCTGCAGGCGGCGCAGGCGCACTACTACAGCGTCAACGACAACGGCGTGGTCGGTGGAAACTACGCCAACGATGGTGCCACCGGCACAAACGCGCTGGCGGCAGGCGTCAACGCCGCGGCATCCAGCGCCAACGGCCTGGCCATGGGCGCTGGTGCACAGGCCACCAACGGATCGGGCAATGTCGCCCTCGGCAATGGTGCACTGAGTTCGGCAACGGCCTCGGGTGTCGGCGATGCGATTGCTATCGGCACCAGTGCCCGCAGTACGCGCGAAGGCGCGGTCGCACTGGGCCGTGAATCCAGCGCTGTGGGCGTGCAGAGCATCGCGCTGGGTGATGGTGCCATTGCCGGAGGGTCTGGTGCGGCAGGGGGCGGCAATGCGATCGCCATCGGCACCGATGCGTCGGCCGTCGAAGCGAATGCCATCGCGCTGGGACGGGGGGCGAGCGTGGGCGCAGGCGTGATCGACGGCGCTGCGTTCGGACGCAACGCGGTGGTCACTGCAAATACCGGCGTGGCCCTGGGCTATGGTTCGAGGGCGACCGTCGCCGCCGGCGTGGCCGGTTACGATCCCGCCACCGGAGCCGCTTCCACGGCCTCCACGCCCACCTGGCGGAGCACGCTGGGTGCGGTCAGCGTGGGCAACGGCACCAGCGCGACGCGCCAGATCACGGGTGTGGCCGCCGGCGCGGCGCCCACCGATGCGGTGAACGTGGCGCAGTTGACCGCCGTGCAGGGGTTGGCGACTGCCGGCTGGAACGTGACCGATGCCGACGGCAACGCGGCGAACATCGGCCCGAACGGAACGGTGACGTTCCAGGGCGATGCCAACCTGGCAGTGACGCAGGCCGGCGCAGACGATGACGGCGTGGTGGACATCACGCTCAACCGCGATCTCGATGTCGACAGCGTGACCGCCGGCGACAGCACGCTCGATACCGACGGCCTGACCGTCGATGACGGCGCGGGCAACGTGAGCACGGTGGGCGCGGGCACGATCGGCGTGACCGATGCGAACGGCACGACGGCCATCGGCGGCAATGCGATCTCGGTGGGCGGCGCGAACCCGATCGTGATCAGCGGCGACACCGGCACCATCGGCGGCCTGACCAACACGACGTGGGATCCGGACAACTTCACCAGCGGCCAGGCGGCGACCGAAGACCAGCTTGCCCTGGTAGGCAGCGCCGCCAACGCCGGCTGGAACGCGACCGACGCTGCCGGCAACACGGCCAACATCGGCCCTAACGGGACGGTGACGTTCGAAAGCGGCAACGCGAACATCGCGGTGTCGCAGACGGGCGTGGACGACGACGGCGTGGTGGATATCACGCTGAGCAATACCCTGGACCTGACCGCGGCCGGCAGCGTGACCATCGGCGATACCACGATGAACGGTGCGGGCGTGGCGGTGGGTACGACCGTGACCCTGGGCAACGCCGGCCTCAGCGTGATCGGCGGCACGACAACGACTGTGGTCAATGGCGATGGACTCACCAGTGGCTCGGTCGTCGTGAGCGGCGTAAGCAATGACGTCACCGGTCTGTCGAACACCACGCTGACCGACCCGACCTTCGCCACCGCGGGACGCGCAGCGACGGAAGAGCAGCTGCAACGGGTCGATCAGGTGGCCAACGCCGGCTGGAATGCGACCGACGCTGCCGGCAGCACGGCCAACATCGGCCCCGGCGGCACGGTGCGGTTCCAGGGCGACGCAAACCTCGCCGTGTCCCAGACCGGCGCCGACGATGACGGTGTCGTCGACATCACGCTCAACCGCGACCTTGACGTGGACAGCGTGACGGCCGGCAGCACGGTGGTCGACGACAGTGGCCTGACCATCACGGGTGGACCCAGCGTGACCACCGCCGGCATCGATGCCGGCGGCACGGTCATCACCAACGTGGCGGCCGGCGTGGCGGCGACCGACGCGGTCAATGTCAGCCAGCTGACGGCGGTGGAAACGGCCGCCAACGCCGGCTGGAACGCCACCGACGCCGCCGGCAACACGGCCAACATCGGCCCGGACGGACGGGTTCGTTTCGAAAGCGGCAACGCGAACATCGCGGTGTCGCAGACGGGCGTGGACGACGACGGCGTGGTGGACGTCACCCTGAGCGACACGCTGGACCTGAGCGCCAGCGGCAGCGTCACCACCGGCCAGACGGTGCTGAACAATGCGGGCGTCACCGTGGGCACCAACGTGGCCCTCGGCAGTGGTGGCCTGACCGTCATCGGCGGTACCACGACCACCGTCTTGTCCGGCAGCGGGTTGACCAGCGGCAACGTGGTGTTGAGTGGTACCAGCAACACCCTGGCCGGGCTGTCGAACAGGACGCTGTTCGATCCGACCTTCGCCACGGCGGGGCGCGCCGCAACGGAAGAGCAGTTGCGCCAGGTGCGCAACGAGATCACCAGCGGGTTCACGCCACCGACGCGCTACTACGGCGTCAATTCGCTGGGCGGCGGCAACCAGCTGGGCGAGGGCGCCACCGGCGAAGACGCGATGGCGCTGGGCAAGGATGCCGCCTCCGACGGCCAGGACGCGGTCGCGATGGGCCGTGGCGCACGCGCGACCGAGGACGACAGCATGGCGCTCGGTGCCGGCTCCCAGGCCCTCTCGCTGAATGCGCTCGCCCTCGGCGCGGGCGCAGTGGCCTCGCACGAGAACAGCATCGCGCTGGGGGCCGGGTCGGCGACCACGGTCGGTGCGCGCGCCGACTACCAGGGTGCCTATGTCGGCAGCAGCAGCTCCAGCGGCGAGATGAACATCGGCGGGCGCCAGCTCACCGGGGTCGCTGCGGGCTCCGCCGCGACCGACGCAGTGAACGTCAGCCAGCTGCAGGGCGGCGTCACCCATGCGATCAACGAGGCGAATGCCTACACCGACGCCCGCATTGCCACCATCGAAGGCGACCTGGTCGACATCCGCGGCGACATCACGGACATCCAGGGCGACATCGTGCGCATCGAGGGCGACATCACCAACCTGGACACGCGCGTGGGCGATGTCGAAGGCAGCGTGGCCAATCTCACCACCACGGTGAACCAGTTCGACAACCGGGTGACGAACCTCGAACGCGGCGGCAGCGGTCCATTCCGGATCACGCAGGGGGAAACCTACGTGGCGCCTGCGCCGACCGGTGCGAACGCCAGCGCGGGCGGCAATGGCGCGGTGGCCAGCGGCGACAACAGCACGGCGGTCGGCAACCAGTCGGTGGCCAGCGGCGACAACAGCACGGCGATCGGGCAGGGCGCCGTCGCCAGCCACGACAACAGCGTCGCGCTCGGCCGCGGCTCGGCCACCACGGTGGGCGCACAGCGCGGTTACAACGCCGCCTACGTGGGCACCAGCACGTCCACCGGCGAGGTGAACCTCGGTGGCCGCACGATCAGCGGCGTGGCGCCCGGCATCGCCGGTACCGATGCGGTGAACGTCAACCAGCTCGATGCCGGCGTGGACTACGCGATCAACCAGGCCAACGCCTACACGGACGACCGCTTCACGCGGTTCGACGGCGACATGTGGAACCTCGAACGCGGCTATCGCGGCGGCACCGCATCGGCGATGGCGATGGCCGGCCTGCCGCAGGCCTACCTGCCCGGCAAGAGCATGCTGTCGGTCGCGTTCGGTGGTTACCAGGGCGAATACGGCATGGCGTTCGGCCTGTCGACGATCACCGACAACGGTCGCTGGGTCTACAAGGCACAGGCCACCGGCAACACCACGCGCGACTGGGGTTTCTCGGTCGGCGCCGGCCTGCAGTGGTGATCGCATGACCCGCCTCTTCCGCTCTTCAAGGAGTCCGCTGATGTTCCTGTCGTCCAAGCGCTGGCCCGGGGTGTCGCTGTGGATCGCCTGCGCCGCGGGGCTGGCGCTGAGCGCGTGCGGCACGCGCCATGTCAGCCGCGACCTTTCGCCTGCAGGCACTGCGGGCGAGATCGTGTTTCCCGATCCGGCCGACGTGCTGCTCGATGACGGGACGTTCCCCAACCGCGACAACCTGCGCGCCATCGGTGCCGGGGTCACCAAGCCGCAGTTGTACGATCTGCTGGGGCGTCCGCACTTCCGCGAGGGCCTGCGTGCGCGCGAGTGGGACTACCTGTTCCACTTCCGCACGGCGCAGGGCGTGACCACCTGCCAGTACAAGGTCGTGTTCGACCGCGACTACACGGGGCGAAGCTTCCACTGGTCGCCCGCCGCATGCGCCGCGCTGCTGGACGTACCTGCCGCCGCGCCGGCGGCAGCGACCAGCCGGTTCGAACTGTCGGGCGATGCGCTGTTCGCCTTCGACCGCCACGCCGTCGAAGACCTGCTGCCCGGCGGGCGCGAGCAGATCGCGGCGATCGCTGCTGAGCTGAACGACAGCGATGTCGCATCGGTGCAGGTGATCGGACATACCGACCTGCTCGGCAGCGACGCCTACAACCGCACGCTCTCCCAGCAGCGCGCGCTGTCGGTGCGCCGCCTGCTGATCGAACAGGGCATCGCGCCGGCCATGGTCACCGCGCTGGGCGCAGGCATGTCGCAACCGCTGAAGACCTGCGACACCGCGCTTCCGCTGCCTGCCAGGATCGCCTGCGAGCAACCCAACCGGCGCGTGGAGGTACTGGCCCATGGCACGCGTTGAGCGCTTCGGGGCATGCTTGATCGCCGTGCTGCTGGCGACGGTGCCGGTCGGTGTCACCCGTGCGCAGTCGCCATCCCCGTCGGCGACCCCGGCGACTGCCGCACGCGTGCTCGCGCCCGGCGCGGCACTCGATGCCGCCGTCCAGGCCGCCACGCTGGTCGACGCCGGTCGGGCCGGTGAGCTGTGGGACGGCGCGTCGCCGGTCGCCAAGCGTGCCGTCACGCGCGAGGCCTTCATCGCGGGCATCGCGGCCGCGCGCCAGCGACACGGCACGCTGGCCGACCGCCAGTGGCTGTCGGTGAGCCGCCAGTTCCACGATGGCAAGCGGGGCGCCCCCGCAGGCCACTACGTCAGCGTCGAACTGCTCGCACGGGCCGGCGGCGGCCGGTCGGTACGCGAACTGGTATCGCTGCGCATGGACGAGGACGGCACTGCGCGCCTGAGCGGCTATGTGGTGGAGTGACGGCATGTCGGCCCGGCATCGCGCCCTGTTCGCCTCCGCCGCGTTGCTCGCCCTCGTCGTCGGGCGGCCGGCCTGGGCGCAGAACACGGTGGATGCTGCGTCCTCCCCGGGAGCCTCGCTGTACGCGGTCAATGCCGCCGCGCTGGCCACGGCCATGACCTACTGCATGAGGGTGCACGGACCGCTGCGCGTCGGTTCGCGCGGCGAGACCTGCTTCCGCGAGGCGCGCAACCTGCTGGCGCGCTACGGCCTGAAGGAGCGCGCGGCGCGTATCGATGGCAGCTGCACCGATCGCACGCAGTTCAACACCTGCATCACCCCGGAAATCGGCCGGCTGGTGATGGAACTGAACGCCCACTTCGACGAACGCCGCCCGTAGGCGGGTGCGGGGATCTCCAGCGCTGCGACGCCGCCGTCGTAAGGTGCGCCGATGCGCGCACCGAAACATCCGGGCATCAAGGGACGAGGCTCCACCGGCTACCTGCCGGGCCGGTTCGCCGTGACCACGCCGGAGGCCATCGACGATGGCTGGCACGAGGCCGACACCGAGGGCGACGTCGCGTCCGCGCCACACACCCGGGTGATCGAGGAAGTCGCGCGCAGCATCATCACCCGCAACCAGTCGTCGGACATCCCGTTCGACCAGTCGCTCAACCCTTACCGCGGCTGCGAGCACGGGTGCAGTTACTGCTTCGCACGCCCCTCGCACGCCTACCTCGACCTGTCGCCAGGCCTCGATTTCGAGACGAAGATCTTCGCCAAGACCAACGCGCCAGACGTACTGCGGCGCGAACTGGCGAAATCCGGCTATCGCGTCAGTCCGATCTCACTGGGCATCAACACCGACGCGTACCAGCCGACGGAGCGGAAGCTTCAGCTGACCCGCCGCATCATCGAGGTGCTGGCGGAGGCGAAGCATCCGTTCTCGCTGATCACCAAGAACGCCCTGATCGAACGCGACCTCGACCTGTTGGCGCCGATGGCGCGCGAACGGCTGGTGCATGTGTACTTTTCCATCACCACGCTCGACAACACGCTCTCGTCGCGGCTGGAGCCGCGCGCATCGGCGCCGCACAGCCGCCTGCGCGCGGTGAAGCGGCTCAGCGAGGCGGGCGTGCCGGTGGGCGTGATGTTCGCGCCGGTGATTCCCTGGGTGAACGACCATGAGCTGGAAGCCGTCCTCGAAGCGGCACGCGAGTCCGGCGCGACCGCCGCCGGCTACGTGCTGCTGCGCCTGCCGCACGAAGTCGCGCCGCTGTTTCGCGACTGGCTGCAGACCCACGTGCCGGATCGCGCGACGCACGTGATGAGCACGGTCCAGCAGCTGCGTGGTGGCAAGGATTACGACAGCCGCTTCGGCACGCGGCTGCGCGGCGAGGGCGTGTATGCGGACCTGCTGGCGCGGCGCTTCGCGCTGGCATCGAAGCGATACGGATTCGAAGGGCGCCGGCATCCGCCGTTCGACCTCACGCGCTTCGTGCCGCCGCGCGCGCCCTCGCCACAGGGCGAACTGTTCTGACGCCGCGTCGTCGCGCTGCGACGATCGGTCACATCGAAGCGGGCGCACGCACGCCGACAATGCAGGCTTCGCCTGTTGCGTGCGCATCGATGATCCAGTCGCTTTACCTGGCCGGTCCCGACATCTTCCGTCCCGATGCGGTGGCGCATGGCGATCGACTCAAGGTGCTGTGCGCGCGCTACGGCTTCGAGGGATTGTTTCCCCTGGATGCCCAGGTCGCGGGCCACGCCACCGGCGATCCGCTGGACACCGCGCGCTGGATCTACCGCGCCGACCTCGGGTTGCTGGAGGCCGCCGATGCGGTGCTGGCGAATCTGGATTTCTTCCGTGGCGCCGAACCGGACAGCGGCACCTGTTTCGAAGTCGGCTACGCGATCGCGCGTGGCAAGCCCGTCTACGGGTACGTACCCGAGGCCGGCAGCCTGGCCGAGCGCATCCGCCAGCGCTGTCCGCAGTATCTCGGAAGGGCGGCCGGCACCGATGCCGGTGGATGGGAGCTGGAGGAGTTCGGCCTGCCGCTCAACCTGATGCTGGCCGTGCCCTGCGTGATGGTGGTGGGCGACGCCGAGGCCGCGCTGCAACGCCTGCGCGCGGATCTCGATGCGCGCCGGTCGACGGCCTGACGGTCGGATCGCTCAGCCGTTTCCGTACAGCCGTTCGGCCCGCTGGAACAGTACCCAGCTGGTCGCGATGTACTTGTCGCCGTGCAGCGGTCGATTGCCGCGGTGCGTGTGGGTGAACGCCGTCGGCGCGATCAGCAGGCTGCCGGTGCGCGGCACGATCTTGCGCTGCTGGTGGAAGAACTCGGTTTCGCCGGCGCCGAAACCGTCGTTGAGGTAGATCGTCCACAGCACGTGCCGGTGCAGCGTCTCCGCATCGGCCGCCTTCGGGAACAGCTCGCAGTGCCAGTACGGATAGCCGCCTTCGCCGGCGGCGTAGCGCTGCAGGTTGATCTTGCCCGGCACGAACACCTTCATCACCAGCTTCATCAGCGCGGCTTCGTCCATGTTCGCCACATCGTCGTAGCGCAACCGGCGCAGCGTGCCGTCGGCATCCGGCTGTTGCAGCATCAACGGGGCGATCAGGCTGAAGGGATACGTGCGCAGGTACTGCTGCAGGCCGGCCAGCACGGCCAGGTTGAGGCGCTGTTCCACGTCGCGCCAGTCGGCCTGCTCACTGATGCTGATGTCGCGGCTGTGCTTGAGCTCGGGATAGTGGCCGCCGCCGACGCGCCCGGGCTGATCCTGCCCGCTGGCATCGAAGCGCGCCACGATGGCGCGGCAGGTGTCCGCGTCCAGCGCGTCGGGGTAGACCTCGATGAAGTCGGAACGGACATCCATGGCTGGATTCTAGCCGCGATGCGAAGCGGTGTCGGCTGACAGGTTACTTGGTGAGGTAGTCGGAATTGCCAGAAACCCAAGCCAGATGAAGTTCGATGCCGGAGCGGTTACCGACAGAAACAATGCTGTTACTCGTGACGACACCGCCTCCCATGAGGCTGACAAATGCTGCGTAGTCCTGGAGCCACTCGTTTGATCGGCTGAATGAGTGGACGAGCATCAATGCGTGGGAAGCATTGAACCGCTGAGCTTCAATGATGGCGGACGCGGTCCGATGAAGAAGTTGGTAGCGGATGGTGTCAGGAGCAGCAGCAAGCCCTAGTAGCGAGAGTAGGAATGATAGTCGCGCGGTCTTTCCCGAACTGGGTTCGGTTTGCCATTCTTGGATGGTTGGCCCGAACGGCTCGGAAACCTTTCCTTCGACTGCAATGGAGACCAGCTGGCCCCGAGATTTGGCAAGCATCCAGATGTCATTCTGAGAAGGGCGTGAGCCGCCCGGCAACATCACCTGGTGTTCGGGAAATGCGAGCAGAAGCTCTGCTGCGGGAAAGCAGGAAGCAAGGACGGCAGTGACCTCTGCCGGAAATCCGTTGGCTTCTTGCCAGCAGTAAGCCAGCGTCCGGGCCGAGTAGCCCTGTCGCCAATGCTTGACCGGTTCAGCAAGGAATTGAGCCCATTGCTCAGCGTTTGAAGCTGGGACGTAGATCTTGCTCATGGCCCTACTCCACTCAAAGCACCAAGCCCATTCCTGCTGTCACTCTATCCTGCTCGCTATGCTGCCGCAGTGTCGTGCGCCAGGTGATAGCCGACCGCCGCTTCCACTTCCTGCTTCGAACCCAGGAACACCGGCACGCGCTGGTGCAGCTGGGTCGGGCGCAACGACAGGATGTCCTCACGACCGGTGCTGGCGGCGCCGCCGGCCTGTTCCACCAGCATGCCCATCGGGTTGGCTTCGTACATCAGGCGCAGCTTGCCGGCCTTGCCCGGATCCTTGCGGTCCCACGGGTAGATGAAGATGCCGCCGCGGGTCAGGATGCGGTGCACGTCGGCGACCATGCTGGCGATCCAGCGCATGTTGAAGTCCTTGCCGCGCGGGCCCTCCTTGCCGGCGAGCAGGTCGGTGACGTAGCCCTGCATCGGCGCTTCCCAGTGGCGCTGGTTCGACATGTTGATGGCGAACTCCTTCGTTTCCTCCGGAATGCGCATGTCGCGCTGGGTCAGCACGAAGGCGCCCTGTTCGCGGTCCAGCGTGAAGGCGTGGGTGCCGTTGCCGGTGGTCAGTACCAGCATCGTGCTGGGGCCGTAGATGCAGTAGCCGGCGGCGACCTGCTCGCGGCCCGGTTGCAGGAAGTGCTCGTCGCCCGGCGTCGTCACGCCGTCCGGGCAGCGCAGCACCGAGAAGATGGTGCCGACCGAGACGTTGACGTCGATGTTGGAGCTGCCATCCAGCGGATCGAACAGCAGCAGGAAGCCGCCGCGTGGGTAGGCGTCCGGGATCGGCTGGCTGTGGTCCATCTCCTCCGACGCGCAGGCGGCCAGATGGCCGCCCCAGGCATTGGCTTCCAGCAGGATGTCGTTGCTCAGCACGTCCAGCTTCTTCTGCGCCTCGCCCTGCACGTTGCCGGTGCCGGCGTCGCCCAACACGCCGCCCAGCGCGCCCTTGCTGACCGCGATGGAGATGCTGGTGCAGGCGCGGGCCACCACCGCGATCAGCTGGCGCAGGTCGGCGCTGATGCGGCCGGCGCGCTGTTCCTCGATCAGGTAGCGGCTCAGCGAGACGGCGGACGGAGCGGGAGCGGGCATGATGGGGTCCACGGCGAAGGTGGCGCGCATTGTCCGGGTTGACGAGACCAATGCAAGACCATTCGTTATGCTCGCGACCCTAACGAGGAAGGATGGGATGGACGGAGCGACCCCACAGACCTGGCTGGCCCTGTCTTCCGCCCTTGGGCTCGGCCTGCTGATCGGGCTGGTGCGCGAACGCAGCGGCGGCCGTGGGCACCGGATCGCCGGCCTGCGGACGCATGCGCTGGTGGCGTTGATGGCGGCGGTCGCGGCGATGCTGGGATCGGTCGTGGTGCTGGTCGGGCTGGGTGTGGTTGGCGTGCTGGCCGCCATGGCCTACCGGGCCACGCAGCAGGACGACCCGGGGCTGACCAGCGAAGTTACGCTGGTGCTGACCTTCCTGCTGGGCGCGCTGGCCCTGCGGTTTCCGGCACTGGCGACCGGGCTGGCGGTCGTGGTCGCCGTGCTGCTGTACGCCAAGCAGCCGCTGCACGAATTGACCCGCGAAACCTTCAGCGAGCGCGAGGTCTTCGACGGCCTGCTGCTGCTGGCCTCCGCGCTGGTGATCCTGCCGATCCTCCCCGACCGTCCCATCGGTCCGTTCGAGGCGATCAACCTGGCGACCATCTGGAAGCTGGTGGTGCTGGTGATGGCAGTCAGCGCGCTGGGCCACATTGTGCTGCGCGTGGTCGGCAACCGCTGGGGGCTGGCGGCGGCGGGCTTCTTCGCCGGCTACGTGTCGTCGACCGCGGCGACGATCGGCTTCGGCCAGCGGGCGAAGGAGACGCCGGCGCTGATGCGTTCGGCGGTCGCCGCAGCGCTGCTGTCCAACCTGGCGTCGCTGACGCTGTGCGTGCCGATCCTGTGGGCGGTGTCGCCGCCACTGGTGCGCGACCTGCTGCCGGAGCTGTGTGCCATCGGCGCCGTATTGCTGGCAGGTGGCCTGCTAGGCCTGCGCGCGGGTCGCGAGGAAACGGTGAAGCCGCCGACCTCGGAAAGCCGCATGTTCCGCTTCGGCCAGGCGCTGGGTTTCGCGCTGCTGGTCGCCGTGCTGACCTTCGTTGCGGCGGCGCTGGCCTCGTGGATCGGGCCGCGCGGCGCGATGGCGGCGGCGGCGATGTCGGCCCTGGCCGAACTGCACGCGGCGGTGGCCACGCTGGCCAACCAGTTCTCCCGTGGCGGGATGGAAGCGGCCGAGGCCCGCTGGTGGATGCTGGCCCTGCTCGCCGCCAGCCTGACGGCGAAGTCGGTGATCGCCTGGATCAGCGGGGGTGCGGCCTACGGCATGCGCGTGTCTGCCGGCCTGATGCTGGCGCTGGCGGCGGGCGCGGCAATGGTGTGGGTGTTCTGACCGAAAGGGTGGGTGTGGGAGCGACGTAAGTCGCGATGCTTTCTCCCTGACAGCCCATCGCGACTTACGTCGCTCCCACAACAGCAGGATTCGCAACCCTCAGATGATCCGCAACGTGATCGCCTTCAGCACGGCGCGGGTGCGGTCGCGGGTGCCGAGCTTGTCGAGGATGGTGGAGACGTAGTTCTTCACCGTGCCTTCGGCGAGGAACAGCGTACGTGCGATTTCCTTGTTCGAATAACCGCCTGCCAGCAGGCGCAGGATCGCGACCTCGCGTTCGCTGAAGGTGTCGGTGGGCGGGGCTTCGTCGCGGAAGCGGAAACGCGCGCGCACCGGATCCGTGCTGACCGGCTGCAGCAGCGTCTCGCCGCCGGCCACGCGCTGGATGGCGTCGTGCAGGTCTTCCGGCGCCGCATCCTTCAACAGGAAGCCCTGCGCGCCGGCATCGGTCGCGCGCAGCAGCAGGTCGCTGTCGTCGAACGTGGTGAGCAGCAGGAACGGCGTGCGGTCACCGCGCTCGCGCAGCTTGATCAGCGCGTCGATGCCATCCACGCCCGGCATGCGGATATCGCTTAACACCACGTCCACCGGTTGCGACTCCAGCTTGGCCAGCAGGTCGGCGCCGTCGTCGGCTTCGAATACCACCTCCACCTGCTGCGCCTTCAGCAGGGCGCGCAGCCCGGCGCGGACCAGGGCCTGGTCATCGGCCAGGGCGACACGCACGCTCATGCGGGGAGCCTCACGTCCAGACGCAGGCCACCACTCGCACTGGTGCCGAACTGCAGCTCGCCGCCCAGCGCCGCGACGCGTTCGCGGATGCCCGATACGCCGTTGCCTTCGCGCATGCAGCCTTTCAAGCGTCCATCGTCCTCGATATGCAGGTGCATGCCGGTTTCCTCATTCTCCAGTGACACGATCAGCGTCTCCGCACCGGCATGGCGTGCCGCGTTGGTCAGGCATTCCTGCACGATGCGCAGCAGCGATTCGGCCACCGCGGGATCGTCGACCTTCACGCCCTCCTCGATACGCAGCGCCAACGCGGGTCGTGGTAGCGGCGCGGCGAGGGCACGGATCGCGGTCTGCAGATCAAGTCCGCGCGAGTCGCGCATGGCCTGCACGACGCTGCGGATGTCGTCCAGCAGTTCGGTGGACAGCTGCTGGGCGATGCGGACCTCATCGCGCGCCGCGAGCGTCGGATCGCTGGCCAGCGCACGCAGGTTGAGCTTCATCGCGGTGAGCTTGTGGCCGGCGACGTCGTGCAGTTCGCGTGCCACCCGCAGGCGCTCGGCATCGCGCGCGCTGTCGGCCAGCAGGGCGCGCGTGGCCAGCAGGTCGGCGTTGACACGCGCCAGTGCATCACGGGAATCCTCGGCGCGGCGGGCGTAATGCACGCACAGCCCGGCCAGTGCCTGGAAGCCCATGTTGATGAGCGTCATCGTGAGGGGCGCGCCGAAGTCGTGACGGAGCATAAGCGCGTAAAACGCGGCATTGAGCAACAACGCCGACCCCACTACCCAGCGCGGGGACATCAGGTTGACCGCGCAGGCGACCCAGATGACCAGCAGCACCTGCGCAACGCCCAATCGCGGCGTAAGCGACGCCAACAGCAGCGCCAGGCCGGCCATCGCCGCCAGCGCGATCAGTTTGCGACGATGCCAGGCGGGTTCCGGCGTCAGCGCCAGCAGCAGGAATGCGACCGCGTAGGCGGCCAATGCGCCGGTGGCCGCCGGCAACACCTCCACTGGCAGGAAGCGCAGGCCCAGGGCGACGGCGGCGAGCGTGAACACGCCCGCCAGCGTCATGGGTTCGCGAAGTCGGGTCAGGGAAGTCCACATGCGTCCATGCTGTCGCGTGCGACGCGAGGAGGCAATGCTTTCGCCGAAAGTGGTGACTTCCGGCAGGTCAGCCTGCCGTCGTCAGAACGCGTCGCCCGGCACGCGCACCGCGCCTTCCATCAGCACGCGCGCGCTGCGGCTCATCACCGCCTTGGTCACCACCCACGTGCCATCCACCTGCTTCACGTCCGCACCGACGCGCAGCGTGCCGGACGGATGCCCGAACACCAGCACCTCGCGCGTGCCGCCACCGGCCGCCGCGTTCACCAGCGTGCCCGGCACTGCAGCGGCCGTGGCGATGGCGACCGACGCCGTGCCCATCATCGCGTGGTGCAGCTTGCCCATCGACATGGCGCGCGCCAGCAGGTCGATGTCGGAAGCGGCGACCGGCTTGCCGCTCGACGATACGTAGTCCTTCGGCGGTGCGACGAACGCCACCTTCGGCGTCAGCGGGCGCTTCGCAGCCGCCGCGACATCGGGGACCAGGCCCATGCGCACGGCGCCATGGGCACGGATGGCTTCCAGCTTCTCGAGCGCAACCTTGTCTTCGTTGATCGCGCCCTGCAGCTCGGTGCCGTCGTAGCCCAGCGCCGCCGCCTCCACAAACACCACCGGCACGCCGGCGTTGATCATCGTGGCCTTGAACACGCCGACGCCCGGCACGTCGAGGTCATCGACCAGTTGGCCGGTGGGGAACATCGCGCCCCCCCCGTCGCCATCGCCTTCGTCCGCCGGATCGATGAATTCGAGCTGCACTTCCGCGGCGGGGAACGTCACGCCGTCCAGTTCGAAGTCGCCGGTTTCCTGCACCTCGCCGTTGGTCACCTGCACATGGGCGACGATGGTCTTGTGGATGTTGGCCTGCCAGATGCGGACGGTGACCACGCCGTTCTCGGGAATGCGCGCCTTGTCGATGAAGCCGTTGGCGATGGCGAACGGACCGACCGCCGACGACAGGTTGCCGCAGTTGCCGCTCCAGTCGATGAAGGACTCGTTGATCGGCACCTGCCCGTACAGGTAGTCCACGTCATGCTCCGGCTGGGTGGCCGGCGCGATGATCACCACCTTGCTGGTGCTCGACGTCGCGCCACCCATGCCATCGGTGTGCTTGCCGTACGGATCGGGCGACCCGATCACGCGGCTCAGCAGCGCATCGCGCACGGGTCCCGGCGCCTGAGCACGCTCTGGAAGATCCTGCAGGCGGAAGAACACGCCTTTCGACGTGCCGCCGCGCATGTAGGTGGCGGGGATGCGGATCTGGGGGGCGTTTGACATGTCGAACTCTGTCTCAGTGGGGCTGTTCACCCCTCTCCCATTGCGGGAGAGGGGCCGGGGGAGAGGGCGCTCTTTCGCGCAGCGCCTTCCAAATGGATTCGAGCACGGCATCGGTGTGCAGGAGTATGTCGTCGTTCCAGAACCGGAGGACGCGAAACCCCTGTCGCATCAGCCAGGCATCGCGTGCGGCGTCATGCGGGGATTGAACGTGCTGCCCACCATCGGCCTCGACGACCACTCGCGCTCCGAAATGCACGAAATGTACGATGCAAGGACCGATCGGCTGCTGGCGGTGGAACTTCTGCCCATCGAGTCGATGCGCTCGCAGATGCTTCCAGAGCCGATGCTCGGCGTCCGTCATGTTGCGGCGAAGTTGCTTCGCGAACGTCCTTGATTCCACGGTGCCCCCTCTCCCCAACCCCTCTCCCGCGAGGGGAGAGGGGCTCGCAATGTCCGTATGCATGGAAAGGAGCATAGACGTCATCACGCGCCGTCGGGAATCTCGGGTTCGACCAGCTTCGCCAGAAGCTCCAGCGATTCCTGCCAGCCCTGGTAGCAGAAGTCGACCGGGATCGCGGCAGGAATGCCTTCCTGCACGACGTGGAGCTCGGTGCCGACGATGCTCTGCTTCAGCGTCACCGTGACCTGCATCTGGCCCGGCAGGCCGGGGTTGTCGAACTGGTCCGTGTAGCGCAGCCGTTCGTTCTCCACCAGCTCCACGTAGGTGCCGCCGAAGGAATGGCTGGAGCCGGTGCCGAAGTTGGTGAACGACATCGTGTAACCGCCGCCCACGCGCGCGTCCATCGAATGGACCTTGCCGGTGAACCCGTGCGGCGGCAGCCACTTCACCATCGCGTCCGGATCGAGGAAGGCGCGGTAGACGCGCGAGGGCGGCGCGCGCAGCACGCGGTGCAGGCGGACGGTACCGGGGGCGGTGTTGTCGGACATGATCGGACTCCTGTGGTTGGGGTGTACCGGTACGACGAACGGGTCAGGCCGCTTTCGACGCGTCGAGGAAATCCTGCGCGAACCGCTGCAGTACCCCGCCCGCGTCGTAGATCGACACTTCCTCGTCCGAGTCCAGACGGCAGACCACCGGTACCTGCACCGTCTCGCCGCTGGCGCGGTGGATCACCAGCGTCAATTCCGCACGCGGCCGACGCTCACCGACCACGTCGAACGTCTCGGTCCCGTCGATGCGGTAGGTCTTGCGCGTCTCGCCCGGCTTGAACTCCAGCGGCAGCACGCCCATGCCGATCAGGTTGGTGCGGTGGATGCGCTCGAAGCCTTCCGCCACGATCGCTTCCACGCCGGCCAGGCGCACGCCCTTCGCCGCCCAGTCGCGCGAACTGCCTTGGCCGTAGTCGGCACCGGCGATGATGACCAGCGGCTGCTTGCGGTCCATGTAGGTCTCGATGGCTTCCCACATGCGCACCACCAGCCCGTCCGGCTCGATGCGGGCCAGCGAACCCTTCTTCACTTCACCGTCGACGACCGCCATCTCGTTGAGCAACTGCGGGTTGGCGAACGTCGCGCGCTGCGCGGTCAGGTGGTCGCCGCGGTGCGTGGCGTAGGAATTGAAGTCTTCTTCCGGCAAACCCATTTTCGCCAGGTACTCGCCTGCCGCGCTCGAGGCGAGGATCGCGTTCGATGGCGACAGGTGGTCGGTGGTGATGTTGTCGCCGAGCACCGCCAGCGGACGCATGCCGCGCAGCGTGCGTTCGCCGGCCAGCGCGCCTTCCCAGTACGGCGGACGGCGGATGTAGGTGCTCTGCGGGCGCCACGCGTACAGCGGATCGACCTTGCCGCCATGCTCCACGCGCACGTTGAACATCGGGTTGTAGACGGAACGGTATTGCTCCGGTTTCACGCTGGCCTTGACGACCGCGTCGATCTCCTCGTCGCTCGGCCAGAGGTCCTTCAGCGTGATGGGGTTGCCGTCGGCGTCGATGCCCAGCGCGTCCTTCTCGATGTCGAAGCGCACCGTGCCGGCGATCGCATAGGCAATCACCAGCGGCGGCGAAGCGAGGAACGCCTGCTTCGCATACGGATGGATACGGCCGTCGAAGTTGCGGTTGCCCGACAGCACGGCGGTCGCATACAGGTCGCGGTCGATGATCTCCTGCTGGATCGCCGGATCCAGCGCGCCGCTCATGCCGTTGCAGGTGGTGCAGGCGAAGGCGACGATGCCGAAGCCAAGTTTCTCCAGGTCGGGCAGCAGGCCGGATTCCTCCAGGTACAGCTGCACGGCCTTGGAGCCGGGCGCCAGCGACGACTTCACCCACGGCTTGCGCACCAGGCCCTTCGCATTGGCGTTGCGCGCCAGCAGCGCGGCGGCGATGACGTTGTGCGGATTGCTGGTGTTGGTGCACGACGTGATGGCGGCGATGATCACCGCGCCGTCCGGCATCAGGCCCTGCGCTTCTTCCGCCCTGCCCGCCTGCAACTTGCCTTCATCGGCGATGCCGCGCTCGGCCAGCGCGCTGGTCGGCAGACGCTTGTGCGGATTGGACGGACCGGCCATGTTGCGCACGACGGTGGACAGGTCGAAGTGCAGGGTGCGTTCGTACTGCGCGCTCGCCAGGTCGTCGGCCCACAGGCCGGCGGTCTTCGCATAGGTTTCGACCAGCGCGACCTGTTCGTCGCTGCGGCCGGTCAGGCGCAGGTAGTCCAGCGTGTTGTCGTCGATGAAGAACATCGCCGCGGTCGCGCCGTACTCGGGTGCCATGTTGGAGATCGTCGCGCGGTCGCCGATGGTCAACGCCGCTGCGCCTTCGCCACGGAACTCGAGGTAGGCGCCGACCACCTTTTCCTTGCGCAGGAATTCGGTCAGCGCCAGCACCACGTCGGTCGCGGTGATGCCGGGCTGCGGCTTGCCGCCGAGCTCCACGCCGACGATGTCCGGCGTGCGCATCCACGAGGCGCGGCCGAGCATGACGTTCTCCGCCTCCAGGCCACCCACGCCGACGGCGATGACGCCCAGCGCGTCCACATGCGGCGTGTGGCTGTCGGTGCCGACGCAGGTGTCGGGGAACGCGACGCCATCCTGCACGTAGATCACCGGCGACATCTTCTCCAGGTTGATCTGGTGCATGATCCCGTTACCCGGCGGGATGACGTCGACGTTCTTGAACGCCAGCTTGGTCCAGTCGATGAAATGGAAGCGGTCCTCGTTGCGGCGGTCCTCGATGGCGCGGTTCTTCGCGAACGCATCCGGGTCGTAGCCGCCGCATTCCACCGCCAGCGAGTGGTCGACGATCAGCTGCACCGGCACCACCGGGTTCACCTGCGCCGGGTCGCCGCCCTGGTCCGCGATGGCATCGCGCAGGCCGGCCAGGTCGACCAGCGCGGTCTGGCCGAGGATGTCGTGGCAGACCACGCGCGCCGGGAACCAGGGGAAATCCAGATCGCGACGACGCTCCACCAGTTGCCGCAGGTAATCATCGCGGCGCGCGGGATCGGCGCGGCGGACGATGTTCTCGGCGTGGACGCGTGCGGTGTACGACAGCGACGCCCAGGCGCCCGGCTGCAGGGCGTCGACCGCGGCGCGCGCGTCGTAGTAGTCGAGCTTCGTGCCCGGGAGCGAGGTGCGGTAGTCGGTATTCATGGCGTGCCGTCAGCGGTGAACAGGTCGCGCGGCTCGATGCGCGCTATGACGGCCATTATGCGCGCCGCATCGCCGCAAACCCTCCCGCGTGCCGGACATCGCCGCGTATTTTCCCGACCGGTTGACGGTCTTCGTCAACATGCGCGCCCTGCCATGATGCACATGGCGCGCAAGAGGCGCGGCTACGGCGACTCGAGCCGGATGCGTGCTTCGCGCAGCACCGTCACGCCCTCGGCGACGGCGGCGCCTCGTGCATCGGCGCCGGGTACCGCCCGCGCCGTGGCTTCGCGTATCCCCTGTCTGTCGAGCGCGGCGGCGACGCTTTCGGCGCGCGCGAGCGCAAGCGCTGCATCGTTGCCGGCGTATCCGTCGACGGATACCCGGTTCACGCCCCAGCGCCGCAATGCCCACGCGACCGCATCCACCTGTGCGGTACCCGCCGCATCCAGCGCCGACTGGTCGTCGCCGAAGGCCACCGGCGGCAGTGCCTGCAGTGCCGGCACCACCTGCACCTGCAGGGCGCCGGCGTCGTCGGTCGCCAGCGCCTGTTCCAGGCGGCGAGCCTCGACGATATCGAGTCCTGCCGTCCCGTTGAGCTGCCAGCGCGCCCGTTGCCCGCCTTCCAGAATCTCGAGTTGCCCGAAATGCGCCAGTACGCGCTGATGCATGGCTTCGCTTGCTCGCGTGCCGGCACTGCGCTGGGCCGCATCGCGCTCGGCCACGCTCTGCAGGCGCATCACGCTTTCGCGGAGCTGGGCGAGCGATGCCTGCTCGTTCGCCAGCGCCGTCTCGTCCGCGGTCAGCAGTTCGCGCAGGGACACCTCGACCGGCTTGGCGAGTACGGATTCGAGCTTGCGCTCGAGTTGCCGGTCCAGCTGCGGCAGGTGCTGCGGCAGGAGCATCACCGCGTCGACGCGGAGCACGTCATCGTTGCGTTCCACGCGCAACGTGGTGAGCTGTCCGCCGTGGTCGCGGGCGGCTTCGTCCATGGCGTTGCGGATGGTTCGGTCGGCGACGCCGCGCGCCGCGATGTCGCGCAGGGCCAGTCCCAGCGGGATCGACAGCAGCAGGAACGTTCCCACGATCATGGTGGCCTGCCATGCGGTCTGCTTGGGCGAATCGGCCCCACCGAAGTTGTACCAGCGCGCCATGATGGTGACCGACAGCGCGATCGCCAGCAGGTTGGTCATGAACAGGAACAGGGCGCCGCCGGCGATGCTGGCGTTGAGGGTGGCGATGCCGAAACCCACCACGGCCAGCGGCGGCATCAGCGCCGTCGCGATGGCGACGCCGACGATGGTTTCGCCCTTGCGGGTGATGGTGGCGTAGGCGCCGGCCAGTCCGGAAAACACTGCGACGAGCAGGTCGAACAGGGTCGGCTCGGTGCGCGCCAGGATTTCCGGCGTCGCTTCCTGCAGCGGGGAGACCAGCACGATCGCGGTCGCCGTGGTCAGGGCAACCGCGGTTCCCACCGCCAGCGTCTTCAGCGACTCGCGCAGGCTGCGGAAATCGAACGTGGCCAGCGACATGCCCAGTTCGACGATGGGTCCCATCAACGGGGAAATCAGCATCGCGCCGATGATGACGGCCACCGAGTTCTGCAGCAGGCCCAGCGTGGCGATGCCACAGGCCATCACCGTCATGAACGCATAGCGCGGGCCGAGTTGCCCGGCGTCGTCCACATGCCGCAGTACGGCGACCCGGTCGACCTGCAGGTTTTCGCGTCGCCACTGGCGCAGCCATCGCCACAGTGCTTCGGCAGAGGCCATCACGAGAGCTCCGTCACAGAATCGGCGCGCATCATACCAACGGCGGCCCGCCAGGAGAGTCCCGCGAGCAAGGCTCTCGGCTCACTCGAAGACGAGGCGCCCTTTCATCATGTTCCAGTGGCCGGGGAACGAGCAGAAGAAGGTGTAGTCGCCGTCCTTACGCAGGCGCGATGTCGGGAACACCACCTCGGTCGCCTGTCCGCCGCCGATCACCGGCGTATGCGCGATCACCCGTGCGTCGTTGCGCGGTACGTAGGCATCGGCCAGCGTCATGCGCCCGCCGGCCAGACCGACCTCGCGGTGGTGACGCGTTTCCGTCAGCACCCAGTTGTGCCCCATCGCCTGCGCCGGCATGCGGCCGACATGCTTCAGCACCACCCGCAGCTGCGCGCAGTCGGCGGGCACGCGGATGGTCTTCAGGTTGAAGGTCATCATGTCCGTCGCCTCGATCGACACCGCGCAGTTGCGGGCGAAGGCCGGAGAGGAGAGCAGCGGGAGTGCCAGCAGGGCGAGCAGCGACAGCAGTCTGGGCATCGGAGCATGCGCGATGAAGGGAACGCGGATTGTAGAGCCGAGCTTGCTCGGCTGCTCTCCGGGCGACCGCCATGATCGTGGATACCGAAAGGCGTCGAACAGGCGCCATTTCACGATCCAAGGCAGCGGAGCAAGCTCCGCTCTACGGTTGCT
Source organism: Pseudoxanthomonas japonensis (assembly GCF_043632995.1). Classification (NCBI taxonomy): domain Bacteria; kingdom Pseudomonadati; phylum Pseudomonadota; class Gammaproteobacteria; order Lysobacterales; family Lysobacteraceae; genus Pseudoxanthomonas; species Pseudoxanthomonas japonensis. The sequence goes on from NZ_CP171632.1 coordinate 39,892, forward strand.
CGTCAGACGTCGCCGCCCTCGGCCCAGCCTTCGCCGGTGCCGCGGGTGTAGACCTCGTCGCCATCGCGCACATCGCCGGCGGGGATCGCGCCCTGCTTTTCCAGCCGCGCATAGATCGGCGTGAAGTCCGGCGCGGTCGCGTTCATCAGCTGCTCGAAGCTGTCGATGACGAAATAGGTCTTCTGGAACGTGTCGATGCGGTAGCGCGTGCGCATGATCCGCTCCAGGTCGAAGCCGATGCGGTTGGGCGCGTCCGATTCCAGCGAGTACAGCGACTCGCCCTTCGACGACACAATGCCGGCGCCGTAGATGCGCAGGCCGTCGGGCGTGTCGATCAGGCCGAACTCCACCGTGTACCAGTACAGGCGGGTCAGGTGCTGCAGCGCGTCGGTGCCGATGCCGTGCGCCTTCACGCCGCCCTTGCCGTACGCCTCCATGTAGTCGGCGAACACGGGGTTCATCAGCAGCGGCACGTGGCCGAACAGGTCGTGGAACAGGTCGGGTTCGGCGATGTAGTCGATCTGGTCCGGGCGGCGGATCCACCAGGTCACCGGGAAGCGGCGATTGGCCAGATGGTCGAAGAACTCCAGCTCCGGCAGCAGGCCTTCCACGCCGACCAGCGTCCAGCCGGTGGTCGCGCGCAGCACCTCGTTGAGCTCGTCGAAGCGGGGAATGCGGTCCGGACTCATGCCCATGGCGTCCTGCGCTTGCAGGAACTCGTCGCAGGCGCGGCCGACCAGCAGGGCGCGCTGGCGCTCGTACAGCGTGCCCCAGGTGGCGTGGTCGTCGGCCGGGTAGTCGGCGGGCTGGTCCACCAGGGCGGTCGTATAGACCGGCACGTAGCCCTTGTCGGTCTGCTGGTGCTCGACGCGGCGCGGCTCGTTCATGGTGTTTCCCGGACGGACTGGTGAAGGAACGATGCTAGCCGCAGACCCGCGCAACAGGCTTGCAAAATTGCGCCTGTGCCGACCGATGGCGCAATGATCGTGCATGAACAGGCTATCCTGTGCACCGAATGACCGGATCGCCCGCCCTCGACCGCACCGACCTGCGCCTGCTGGCCCTGCTGCAGCGCGACGGCCGTGCCACCAACGCCGACATCGCCGCCCAGGTGAACCTGTCGCCCTCGGCCTGCCTGCGCCGCATCCAGCGGCTGGAGGCGACCGGGGTGATTGCCGGCTACGCGGCCCGCGTCGACCCCAAGGCGATCGGTATGGGCCTGCAGGCCTTCGTCCGCGTGCAGCTGGAAAAGCACGACCCGGCCAGCGTCCAGCTGTTCGGTGATGGCGTGCGCGCCTGGGACGAAGTGGTGGCCTGCTACGCGTTGACCGGCGACATGGACTACCTGCTGCACGTGGTCGTGCAGGATCTCGAGCACTTCTCGCGCTTCCTGCTCGACAACCTGCTCAACGCCAGCGGCGTGGCCGACGTGAACTCCAGCTTCGTGCTGCGTGCGGTGAAGACCGATGCGGGCCTGCCATTGCCGAAGGCCTGACGGGGACATCGCCTGTCCGCGTCGCGTGCTACAACGCGCTCGCCCCTTTCGGAGTAACTGCCATGTACGGACTGATCGGCAAGATGCGCGCCACGCCGGGTCAGCGCGACGCGCTGCTCGCGATCCTGCTGGAAGGCACGGACGCCATGCCGGGTTGCCTGAGCTATGTCATCGCGCAGGATCCGGCCGACGCCGATGCGATCTGGATCACCGAAGTCTGGACCGACACCGCCAGCCACAAGGCCTCGCTCTCGCTGCCGGCCGTGCAGCAGGCGATCGCCAGGGCGCGCCCGCTGATCGCCGGCTTCGACAGCCATGTCGAGACGGTGCCGGTGGGCGGGCATGGGTTGCCGTCCAGGCGGTGATCGCACAGGGTATTGATGTGGGAGCGACGCAAGTCGCGATGGAAGCACCGCGGTGGTTCATCGCGACTTGCGTCGCTCCCACACCCGAGTCTCCCGCGCTGGCACCTCTTTGGTCCTAGACTGCGCCATGGATCTTTTCACCACCTCCTGGCAACGCGCCTGGACCGGCATCGGCGCGGCGGGCGAGGGCGGTGCGCTGTTCGCACAGTTGAAGGCGGCCTACGCCGAACCGCAGCGCCACTATCACACGCTGCAGCACCTCGACGAATGCCTCGCAGCCTTTGATGAAGCGCAGGCGTTGTCCGAACATCCACACGCCGTCGAGATGGCGCTGTGGTTCCACGACGCCATCTACGACGTCAAGGGCCATGACAACGAACAGCGCAGCGCGGACTGGGCGCGCGATGCGCTGCATCTAGCCGGTGTCCCGCGTGGATCCGCGCAGCACGTGCATGATCTGGTGATGGCGACACGCCACACGGCAGTGCCGCAGGGCAGGGATGCGCAGTTGCTGGTCGACATCGATCTGTCGATCCTCGGGGCGGAGCGCACGCGCTTCGACGAGTACGAACAGCAGATCCGTCGTGAATACGGCTACGTGCCAGGGTTCCTGTTCCGTCGTAAACGGAAGGAGATCCTGCTCGGCTTCATGGATCGTCCGGCGATCTACAGCACGCCGCATTTCCACGCCGCGCTGGAGGCGAGGGCGCGGGATAACCTGCGGCGGGTGACGGAGTAGACCCGGGCTTGCCCGGCGCCGCACGGCATTCGTTGCACGGGCATTGAGGCGAAAGACAGCGGAGCAAGCTCCGCTCTACGGCTTCACCGGCTGGCCGCTGGCATCGCACTTGACGTCGCGGCCGAACAGCTTGCCCAGCCGCGAGGGTTCTTCCAGGCAGCGCGGGTCGGGCTTCGGCGGCGCGTGCTTGGCCGCGTGCGCGGCGGTACGCGTGCGCTGCAGCTCGGCGAGCTTGGCCTTGATCTGCGGCATCGCCGCCAGCGCGGCGCGTTCGCCTTCGAGGATGGCGTTGTTCTTCTGCTCGAAATCGGCCGGGCCGATGTCGTTGACCTTCGGGCGGATGACGATGTCGGCGCGCGCCAGCTCCTGTTCGCCCAGGCGCTGGCCCATGATGCCGATGGACTGGTTGACGATGCCCAGCATGCTGCCGGGCTTGGTGCCGGGCGCCTTGGTGGAGATGTCCACCGCGATGACGAAGTCCGCGCCCAGCTGGCGTGCCGCGTCCACCGGAACCGGACTGACCACGCCGCCGTCCACGTAGCTGGCCTTGCCGATCACCACCGGTTCGAACACGCCGGGGATGCTGCTGGACGCGCGCACGGCCTGGCCGGTGTTGCCGCGCACGAACACCGTGCGCTCGCCGTTCTCCAGCTGCGTGGACACGGCGGCGAACGGCTTCTTCAACTGCTGGATGGTGCGCTTGCCGACCAGGTCGTTGACGTAGTCCTGCAGCTTCTGGCCCTGCACCAGGCCGCCGGAAAACAGGCGCACGTCGCGGATGCTGGCTTCATCCAGCGAGAACGCCTGCTTCTGCATCTGGAACGGATCCATGCCACTGGCGTACAGCGCGCCGACCACGCTGCCGGCGCTGGTGCCGGAGACCACCACCGGCTCGATACCGTTGGCTTCCAGCATCTTGATCACGCCGATGTGCGCGAAGCCTTTCGCCGCGCCGCCGCCGAGCGCGATGCCGACCTTGAGCTTTGGCGCCGGCGGCACGGTGGCGACCGGCACCGGCGGAGGCGTCGGCTTGACGTTGTCGCTGCCGCAGGCGGCGAGCAGCAGCGGACCGAGCAGCAGGGCAGGGAGCAGGCGAAGGGCAGGGCGCATGGGCAGGAGGCTGGGGAACCGGCGCGCAGGATAGCGCCCCTTGCCGCAACCCCGGCCAACGCGGGGCGCCGCTACGACGTACCGCCCGGCCGGCGGCGGGCGCTGCCGGGGCCCACCCCTTCGACGCGCTTGAAGAAGCGGCGGAATGCCGCCTCGCTGCTGTAGCCCAGCATGTCGGCGATGGCCGCCACGGAAAAGCGCCGGTTCTTGAGCAGCCGCCTGGCCTCGGTCGCGCGCCAGTGCGCCAGGTACTGGATCGGCGGCGTGCCGACGGTCGTGGTGAAGAGTTCGGCGAACGCGGTACGGGACATGCCGGCCTCCTGCGCCATCGACTGGATGGTCCAGTCCTGGCCGGGGCGCGCGTGGATGGCGGACAGCGCGCGCGACAGGCGCACATCGGTCAGCGCGGCCAGCAGGCCGCGTGGCTGTTCCGCCTGGCGCACGTACTCGCAGACCGCCATCGTGAACAGCGAGTCCGCCAGCTTGTTCTGCACCAGCTGGCGGCCCCAGCGGCGTTCGCGGCTGGTGTCGGCCAGCATCTGGGCCAGCTGGCGGAAGCCGGCGCTGCTGTCCTGCGCGCGGACCACGAACCAGCGGGGCAGCGCGGCGAAGATCGGGTTGTGCGAGCCGGTGATGAACTCCAGTTCGCCGCACAGCATGCTGGTGTCGCCCGCATCGGGTGCGTCGGGCAGGTGCGGGTCCGGCGACGACGACAGGATGTGGCGTATGCCCGCCGGGAACACGATCAGGTCGCCGCGTTCCAGCAGCACCGGCGTCTCCAGCGCCTCCCCGCTGATCCAGCAACATCCCTGCGTGACCAGATGGAACTGGCCGTGGTGCGTGGCCGGTTCGCTGTCGTACCAGGTGCCGCAGTAACGCACGTCGGCCGTGATCTCCACCCGCATGCGGTAGGCGCCCAGCACGGTTTCCAGCACGGCATCGCGGTCATCGTCCTCGATCAGGGCGAGCGCGGAGAGTGGAGGCGTTTCCATGCCGGCATCGTAGGCCACGCCCACCGCGCGGGCCATGACCGCGCGTCCGGCGGTTCATGCGCGCACGTCCGGACTGCGGGGCGACCGGACGATGGGACATATCGCGGGAACGCGCGGGAATGGTCGCGCTTCAGGGATACGGCTGGAATGGCAGGGCGTTCCGCGATCGCCGCCGGGACGTCCTTCCCAACCCAACGAGGATTTCCCATGAACACCCAGAAGCTCTCCGGCCTTTCCATTGCGGTCGCGGCCGCCGCCCTGTTCCTTGGCGCACCGATGGCGCAGGCCGCCGAAAGCGGTTCCGCCAAGGTCGGCCATTGCGTCGGCACCAACGCCTGCAAGGGCCAGGGCGCCTGCAAGAGCGCGTCGAATGCGTGCAAGGGCCAGAACGTGTGCAAGGGCCATGGCTTCACCGAGTCCACCGCCGATGCCTGCAAGACCGCCGGTGGCAAGTTCGAGGCGCCCAAGCCGCCGAAAAAGGCTGCCGAGCCGAAGAAGGCCAACAGCTGACCGTCGCCACGGATACGCCGTCATGACCACCGCCCTGCACGGCTTCGGCCTGGGCCTGCGCCCGCAGCACTACGACGCGCTGCTGGCCGGCGAGGCCCGCGTGGACTGGCTGGAGATCCTCAGCGAGAACTACCTGGTCGAAGGTGGCCGGCCGCTGTGGATGCTCGACCGGATGGCCGAGCGCTGGCCGGTGGCCCTGCACGGGGTGTCGCTCAACATCGGTGGCAGCGATCCGCTGGACCGCGACTACCTGCGCGCGCTGGGCGGGCTGGCCCGGCGCGTGCGGCCGCGGATCGTGTCCGACCACCTGTGCTGGACGCGCCATGCCGGCGTCCAGTTCCACGACCTGCTCCCGCTCCCGCAGAACGAGGACACGGTGCGCCACGTCGCCCGGCGCGTGCGCCAGGTGCAGGACGCGCTGGGCCTGCCGCTGGTGCTGGAGAACGTGTCCAGCTACCTGCGCTTCGCCGACGACACGCTGGACGAGGCGCAGTTCCTGTCCGCCATCGCCACCGAAAGCGGTTGCGGGCTGCTGCTCGACATCAACAACGTCTTCGTAAACGCCCACAACCATGGCTTCGATGCGGTCGCATTCCTGGATCGCCTGCCACGCGGCGCGGTACGGCAGATCCATCTCGCCGGGCACAGCGAGGATGCGCGGGGCAGCGGCCTGCTGATCGACACGCACGACGCACCGGTGCCGGACGGCGTGTGGTCGCTGTATGCCGAGGCGGTGCGGCGGTTCGGCGAGGTGCCGGCGATGATCGAGCGCGACGACCACATTCCCCCGTTGGCCGATCTGCTGGCGGAACTGGACATCGCCCGCCGGCTCGCGACCGAGACACTGGCGGTCCCGATGGAGCGCGCGGCATGACGGCCACGATGCCGCTCGCGGGCACCCAGCGTGCGTTCGCGGCCTGGCTGCTGCATCGCCATGCCGGTACCGCGCCCGACATCGTCGCCACGGGCGACGACGAGCGCGCGATACGCCTGGACCTCTACGCCGACGGTTACCGGTGGCGTCTGGTGGACGTTCTGCGCCACGACTACCCCGTCCTGCGCGCGTCGCTGGGGCAGGACCGCTTCGATGCCCTGGCGGAGGCGTATCTGCACGCGCATCCCTCGCGGCATCCGTCCGTGCGGCACGTCGGCACCGGCTTCGCGCGCTGGCTGGCGACCCGCACGCCGGAAGCCCCCGCGCTGGCCGACCTGGCGCGGCTGGAATGGGCGCAGGGGGAGGTGTTCGACGCCGCCGAGGCGGACACCGCCGACATCGGCGCGATGGCCACGCTGCCCGCCGATGCCTGGCCGGCGTTGCGTTTTTCCCTGCATCCGGCCGTGCGACGCGTGCACCTGCGCAGCAATGCGGCCGCGCTGCTGGCGGCACATGCCGGTGGGGCCGTGCTGCCCGCGTTGCGTCGCCAGCCCCTCGCGACCTGGCTGTTGTGGCGGCACGCCTTCGACGTGCATTGGCGCCGCCTGGCGCGCGACGAAGCCACGGCGCTGGCCGCCGTCGCCCGTGGCGTGCCCTTCGCCGACTGGTGCACGCGCCTGCCGGGCCCGACGCCCGCGCTGCGTGCGGCCGGGCTGCTCAAGCGGTGGCTGACCGACGGCCTGCTGACAGGCCTGCGGATCCCCTGACCCTCTGGAGACTTTCCATGCAAACGACCCCCCTTTACGCCCGCATGCTGACGTTCCTCGATGACCACGCGTGGATCGGCCCGCTGCTGCTCAGGCTGGTGTTCGGCTACTTCTGGCTGGAAACAGGCTGGGCCAAGCTGCACAACCTGGCGTTCTTCACCGAGCGCTTCATCGAATGGGGCATCCCCTGGCCGGCCCTCAGTGCCGCAGTGTGCGCAGGCACCGAATTCATCGGAGGTGTGCTGATGATGCTGGGCCTGGCGACCCGCCTGACCATGCTGCCGATGATCTTCAACATGCTGGTGGCGCTGGCGGTGGTCGTCCTGCCGGGCGTATCCACGCTGGACGAGTTCGTCGAGCTGGACGAAGTGTTGTACGTGGCGGTGTTCGTGTGGCTGCTGGTGGCCGGACCGGGCCGGGCCAGCCTGGACCACCTGATCGCACGCCGGGTGAAGGCGGGGACGCCTGCCCTGGCCTAGTGGTCCCGCCCGGCAACGTGCAGCCGGGGCGCCGGTGCGCGACGGCGACCGCGGGCCGGCGGCGGCCATGCCAAGGCCTGCCGCAGGTCGGGAAGCCTCCATAGGGTGGTAGAAGCGGGACTTCCGGCCATTGCCGCGCTTGTTGCTGTAATGCAACATTCGCGTGCTAGCGCCGCCAGGCGCCCCGAACCCCACCCACTCGGAAAGCCACCACCATGTCCCCAGTCTGCCCGGCCGCCGTCCGGCCGCATCGCCTCGCCTTTGCCATCGCCGCCCTGCTGCCGTTCGGTACGGCGTTCGCCCAGGAAACGCCAGCGTCCACCGAGCCCGCCGCGCAGAGCGCGACCACGCTCGACGCCATCGAAGTGACCGCGCAGCGCAAGGTCGAGAACATCCAGGACGTGCCGGTCTCCATCAGCACCGTCAACGCCGAGCAGCTTGGCGTGCTGGCTTCCGGCGGCACCGACCTCCGCTTCCTGTCGGGTCGCGTGCCCAGCCTCAACATCGAGTCCTCGTTCGGCCGTGCATTCCCGCGCTTCTACATCCGCGGCTACGGCAACACCGACTTCCGCCTCAACACGTCGCAACCGGTCTCGCTGGTATACGACGACGTGGTGCAGGAAAACCCGATCCTGAAGGGCTTCCCCCTGTTCGACCTCGATCAGGTGGAAGTGCTGCGTGGCCCGCAGGGCTCGCTGTTCGGCCGCAATAGCCCCGCCGGCGTGGTGAAGTTCGCCTCGGTCCGGCCGTCGCAGGAGACCAGCGGCTACGGCAAGGTCGGCTACGGCACCGACGACATGTGGAACCTCGAAGGCGCCATCGGTGGCGCGTTGAGCCCGAACTGGTCGGCACGCGCGTCGGTGCTGTTCCAGCGCCGCGACGATTCGGTGAAGAACACCTACCCGGGTCCAAGCGACGGCTACGAGGGCTACGACGAATCCGCCGGCCGCGTGCAGTTCCTGTACGAGGGCGAAGGCTTCGAAGCGCTGCTCAATGCGCACGCGCGCAAGCTCAACGGCACCGCACGCCTGTTCCGCGCCAACATCATCCAGCCGGGCACCAACAACCTGGTGCCGGGCTTCGACCGTGACGAGGTGACCCAGGATGGCCTGAACTATTCCGAGCTGGAATCGCAGGGCGCCAGCGCGCGCCTGAGCTGGGATCTCGGCGAATACAAGCTGTACTCGATCACCGGCTACGAAAGCGTCGAGACCATGAACCGCGGCGACATCGATGGCGGCTTCGGCGCACCGTATGCGCCGGGTGGCCAATACGGGCCGGGCTTCATTCCGTTCTCGTCGGAAACCGCCGACGGCATTCCCAAGCATGCGCAGTGGACGCAGGAATTCCGCATCGAATCGGCCTACGCCGGTCCGTGGAACTGGCAGGCGGGCCTGTTCTACTTCGACGAAGACTATCGCGTCGAAAGCTTCAGCTACGACTCCATCTTCAGCAACGGTGCGCAGAGCGGCTACCAGCGTATCCGGCAGACCAACGATTCCTGGGCTGCGTTCGGCGCCGCCACCTGGCAGGCGACCGACAAGCTCGAACTGCGTGGTGGTTTGCGCTACACCGTGGACAAGAAGGAACTGGGCGTCGAGGCCTACAACGGCACCAAGGGCGACCTGGCCGGCCTGCTGGCCGCGCAGCAGGCGGCATTCGCGGCCGGCGATGCCGCCGATCCGTTCCTGACCGCCTCGCCGGAAGACAAGAAGCTGAGCTGGGACCTGTCCGCGGTCTACAAGCTCAACGACGACACCAACCTGTTCGCGCGCGTGGCCACCGGCTACCGCGGCAGCAGCATCCAGTCCGCCGGCGACTTCAACGACAAGACCGTGGCCGGGCCGGAGACGTCCACTGCGTTCGAAGCCGGCATCAAGACCGACTTCTGGGACAAGCGCGCACGCCTGAGCGCCAACGTCTTCTACTACGAAGTGAAGGACCAGCAGCTGACCGCGGTCGGCGGCGCAAACAACTCCAACATCCTGCTCAATGCGGAGAAGAGCACCGGCCAGGGCTTCGAGCTGGACTTCCAGGCGTACGTGCTGGACAACCTGCTACTGACGCTGGGCAGCAGCTACAACGACACGGAGATCAAGGACCGCGATCTGGCGGTGTCGGTGTGCGCGCAGTGCACCGTGACCGATCCGCTGGATGCAAGCGGCAAGGCGCTGATCAACGGCAACCGCCTGCCGCAGGCCCCGGAATGGGTGCACAACCTGACGGCGCGCTACAGCATCGGACTGGGCGAAGGCAGCGAGCTGTACGTCTACACCGACTGGGCCTATCGCAGTGAAGTGAACTTCTTCCTCTACGAGTCGCGGGAGTTCACCGGCAAGTCGTCGCTGGAAGGCGGCCTGCGCGTCGGTTACGGCTGGGACTACGGCAACTACGAAGTCGCGCTGTATGGCCGCAACATCACCGACCAGACCCGCATCGTCGGCGGCATCGATTTCAACAACCTGACCGGCTTCCTCAACGAGCCGCGCACGGTGGGCGTGGAGTTCAGCGCGAAGTTCTGATCCGCACGGATGCGTGATCGACACGGGCGCCCCAGGGCGCCCGTGTTGTTTGTAGCGCGCGCTGCGCGCACGATTCGTGGCGTTGTCCGAGATCATGAGGTCGTGTACACAGCGCACGCTACATGCAGGAAGCGTATCTCGTGGGAGCGACGTCAGTCGCGAAAGGGGGCCGCACCGCCCTCTGGAAGAAGGAAAGGCAGACCACCCGAGTCTGCCTTTTTCCTTTCCACCATCGAGGACTTGCCCTGCGATCGCGACTCACGTCGCTCCCACCAGACCCATCACGATGTCGGGGGCTCGCGAGGAGGGAAACGCAGCACCACGCCGCGCTGTTCTTCTTCCGGATGCTCCGGGCGCACCCACAGCAACGGCACTTCGCGCGGGGCGGGCAGTTCGAACTCGTCGTCGCCACGCGCGGCGGCTTCCTCTTCCTCGATCTCCCAGCTGTACTTCTTGCGTGGCAGTTCGGGATCGAGGCGACGGAACAGGAAGGCGGCGATCAATCCCGCGACCGCGCCACCCAGGTGCGCCTGCCACGACACGCCGGCTTCGCGCGGCAGGATGGTCAGCACCATGCCGCCGTAGAACAGGAACGCGATCATGCCGGCCGCGATCGCCGCACGGTCGCGACGCAGCAGGCCCAGCATGAAGATCATGAACATCAGGCCGTGGGTCAGTCCGCTGGCACCGAGCGTGTGCGTGCCGGGATCGGCCAGCAGCCAGGGGCCGAGTCCGGAGCCCAGCCACACCAGCGGAATCGCCCACAACGTCGCGCGCGGGTAAACCGCGCCGGCCAAGGTGCCGAGGATCAGCAGCGCCGACGCATTCGCGGCGATGTGCTCCAGCGAACCGTGCAGCAGCGGTGCGGTCAGAATGCCGACCAGGCCTTCGGCCGACAGCGGCGAGATGGTGAAGGCGCGCACGTCGAAGCTGTTCTGCGCCGAATACACGATCGCGAGCAACAACACGAACGCCAGGCTCAGGTTGAGCGCGCGCAGGAGGCGCTTGCGGTCGTAGCGCTGCTGGGATTCCGGGTCGAACGCCGGATCGTCGGGATGCAGGTCCATGGTCCAGTTCTGGCGGCGCGCCCGGTGATTGCAAGGCCGGGCTCCGATGGACAGACCATCCCGCGGGCGGGATGGTCTGCCGTTGCCACGTCAGGCCGCCGGTTCGGTCTTCTGCGGCCGCGCCAGGCTCAGCGCCACCGTCACCGCCAAGATCGCCGCCACCGTGCCCAGCGCCCACGGCACCGGAATCTTGTACACGTCGATCAGCAGCATCTTGATGCCGATGAAGCCCAGCACCACCGCCAGGCCGTACGGCAGCAGGTGGAAGCGGTCGGCCATGCCGGCCAGCAGGAAGAACATCGCGCGCAGGCCCAGCACCGCGAACACGTTCGAGGTCAGCACGATGAACGGGTCCGAGGTGATCGCGAAGATCGCCGGGATGCTGTCCACCGCGAAGATCACGTCGGTCACGCCGATCAGCACCAGCACCACGAACAGCGGGGTGAACCAGCGCGTACCGTTCTCGCGGACGCTCAGCTTGTCGCCGCGATAGCCATCGGTGAGCTTCAGGTGCCCGCGCATCCAGCGCAGCGCCGGATTCTTTTCCAGATCCGGCTCCTTGCCGGCGGCGAACCACATCTTGATGCCGGTCAGCAGCAGGAACGCGCCGAAGAGATAGAGCAGCCAGTGGAAGTGCTGCAGCAGCGCCGCGCCGGCGAAGATCAGGATGCTGCGCAGGACGATCGCACCCAGGATGCCGATGACCAGCACGCGCTGGCGCTGTTCCTCCGGCACGGCGAAGTAGGTCATCACCATCAGGAACACGAAGATGTTGTCGACCGCCAGCGCCTTCTCGACCAGATAGCCGGTCAGGAACTCCAGGCCCACGCGGTTGGCCTCGACCAGGCCGGCCGTCTCGTTGACGTACCACCACAGCGCGCCGTTGAAGACCATGGCCAGGGCCACCCAGCCCAGGCTCCACCACGCCGCTTCCTTGAACGTGACCTTGTGCGGCCCGCCGTGGCGCATCAGCACCAGGTCGACCAGCAGCGCGATCACCACCAGGCCGCCGAAGCCGGCCCACAACCAGGGGTTGCCAATCGTTTCCATCGAGATTCCCGAAAAAAGTGGAGGACGGCCGCGGGCGCGGACATCTCGGAACCGGGAAACGGGGATCCGGGGTATGCCTTCGCCATCGCGGCGAAGGTCTCGCTCACAGCCCGGTGGGCTGCCGTGGGACCGGAGCATTGCTGCTCGAAATGACGGCCGGCACGTTTGGGAGCTACTCCCCTTCTGCGGCGAATTGTCCGGACGGTGGCCGGCCGGGTCAACCGGGCGGGTAAAATGTCGTTCATGAATACGCCCAACCCGACCGTACGCCTGAAGAACGCCTGGCGTTCCAGCCACCCGTGGATCTTCCAGAAGCTGGTCGAGAAGCCGGCCGCCAAGCCCAAGCCCGGCACCGTCGTCGAGGTGGTCGGCGTGGACGGCGAGTGGATCGGCCGCGGCTTCTACAACGGCCATTCGCGCATCGCCGTGCGCATCCTGGAGACGCACCCCGACATCCCGGTGGATGCCGGTTGGTTCTCGCGCAAGATCGCGGCGGCCGTCTCGCTGCGCCGCGACGTGCTGAAGCTGGACGCCACCACCGACGCCTGGCGCGTGGTGCATGCCGAAGGCGATGGCCTGTCAGGCCTGGTCGTGGACCGCTACGGCGACCTGATCGTGGTCGAGTTCTTCGCCGCCGGCATGTTCCGCCACCGCGAATGGATCTACGAGGCGCTGCGCGAGCAGTTCCCCGGCTGCCGCTTCCACAGCTTCGCCGACGAGCACGTGCAGAAGCAGGAGAGCTTCGAGTTCCACGGCAACACAACGACCGAAGCCGCCGTCATCACCGAATACGGCGTGAAGTTCCGCGCCGACCCTGCAGGCGCGCACAAGACCGGCTTCTTCGCCGACCAGCGCGAGAACCGCGAGTGGCTGAGCCGCCAGGTCGAAGGCAAGAGCGTGCTCGACCTGTGTTGCAACACCGGCGGCTTCGCCGTGTACGCCGCGGCGCGCGGCGCGTCCGAGGTGATTGGCGTCGACATCGACCAGGACGTGATCCAGATCGCCAAGGGCAACGCCAAACTCAACAACGCGCGGCCGAAGTTCGTCCAGGCCGACATCTTCCCCTACCTGCGCGACGCGGCGAACCGCGGCGAGCAGTACGACGTGGTGATCCTCGACCCCGCCAAGATGACGCGCGACCGCGAGCAGGTGATCGCCGCGCTGAAGAAGTACCTCGACATGAACAAGCTGGCGCTGGGCGTGGTGAAGCCCGGTGGCCTGTTCGCCACGTTCTCGTGCACGGGCCTGGTCAGCGAGGAGCAGTTCCTCGACATGCTGCGCCGTGCGGCCTATTTCTCCGGCCGCACCATCCAGATCCTGAAGGTCGCCGGCGCCGGCCCCGACCATCCGTTCATGGCGCACGTGCAGGAATCGCGCTACCTGAAGGCGGTGTTCTGCCGCGTGGTGGACTGAGCATGCGCGGCCTGCGGATCGTGCCGATCCTGCTGGCCGCACTCGTCGCCGGCTGCGCGACCACGCCGGCATCGCCCTGGCAATCGCTCGTCGATGCATCGCGCTGGCGCAGTGTCGGCGGCGCCACGCTGGATCCGCGCTGGCAGGTCCGCGGCGGCGAACTCGTGCTGACCGAAGCCGGTGGCGGCGACATCCTCAGCGTCGGTACGTATGGCGATTTCGAGCTGGAACTGGAGTGGCGCTTGCCGCCCGGCGGCAACAGCGGGCTGTTCTACCGCGCCGTCGATGCATCGCCCGTCTGGGCGCGCGCCGTGGAGTACCAGTTGCTCGACGACCGTGAGGCGGAAGACCGCATCGTGCCCAGCCATCGCGCCGGCGCGGTGTACGACCTGGTCGTGCCCGCGCGCGACGTGCTGCGCCCCGTCGACCAGTACAACCATGCGCGCATCATCGCCTGCGGTCCGCGCGTGGAGCACTGGCTCAACGGCGTGCGCGTGGTGGCCTACGACGTGGACAGCGCCGACTGGCAGCGCCGCGTAGCGTCCAGCAAGTTCGCCGGACAGGCGGAGTTCGCGAAGGCGCGCCGCGGCCATCTCGCGCTGCAGGACCACGGCAATGCGGTGCACATCCGGGGCATGCGTATCCGCGCGCTGGGACCGGATTGCCCTTAGGGTCCGCTGTGGGAGCGACGTAAGTCGCGATGGCAGATCGCTGCACAGGCTCATCGCGACTTACGTCGCTCCCACAGCACATGGGTCGCCAATAAAAAAGGCGGGCCTTGGCCCGCCTTTTTCTCGCCGCGCGAGGACTTAACCCTCTGGCGACAGCTCGATGCAGTCGAACTGCACGTCCGGGTTCACGTCGGCGTCGTAGTCCACGTCGCTGCGTTCGAAGCCGAACAGCTTCAGGAACTCGTGCTTGTAGTTGGCGTAGTCGGTCAGTTCGAACAGGTTCTCGCTGGTGACCTGCGGCCACAGCGCCTTGGCCTGTTCCTGCACCTCGGGCTTCAGTTCCCAGTCGTCCAGGCGCAGGCGGTTCTCGTCGTCGGTCTCGGCCGGCGCGCCGTCGGCGCGGTACATGCGGTCGCGGAACAGGCGGTCGAGCTGCTCGATGGTGCCTTCGTGCAGGCCCAGTTCCTTCATCACCTTGAAGACGATGCTGATGTACAGCGGCATCACCGGGATCGCGGAGCTGGCCTGCGTCACCACCGACTTCAGCACGGCGACATTCGCGGTGCCGCCGGTCTTCTTCAGGCGCTTGTCCAGGCGCTGCGCGGTCTGGTCCAGGTCGACCTTGGCGCGGCCGAGCGCGCCGTGCCAGTAGATCGGCCAGGTGATGTCGGTGCCGATGTAGCTGAAGGCGACCGTGCGCGCGCCGTCGGCCAGCACGCCGGCGGTGGCCAGCGCGTCGATCCACAGCTCCCAGTCCTGCCCGCCCATCACGGTGACCGTGTCCTCGATCTCCTGCTCGGTGGCCGGCTCGATGGTCGCGTGGGTGATGACGTCCTTGTTGGTGTCGACCGCGGTCGAGGTGTACGGCGCGCCGATCGGCTTCAGCGCGGAGCGTTTCACCTCGCCGGTCGACGGCAGCTTGCGCACCGGCGAGGCCAGCGAATAGATCACCAGATCGACCTGGCCACCCATTTCTTCCTTGATCAGTTCGATGACCTTGGCGCGCGCCTCGTCGGAGAACGCGTCGCCGTTGATCGAGCGGCTGTACAGGCCGGCGTCCTTCGCGGCCTTGTCGAACGCGGCCGAGTTGTACCAGCCGGCAGTGCCGGCCTTCTTCTCGCTGCCCGGTTTCTCGAAGAACACGCCCAGCGTGTCCGCGCCGAAGCCGAAGGCCGCGCTGATGCGCGCCGCCAGGCCGTAGCCGCTGGATGCACCGATCACCAGCACCTTCTTCGGCCCGTCGTTGCGCACGCCCTGCGCACGCGTCGCGGCGATCTGGTCGCGTACGTTGAGCTCGCAGCCGAGCGGATGGGTGGTGGTGCAGATGAAGCCGCGGACTTTGGGATGGATGATCAACGTCGTAACCCGGGGGATGGTGTGCCTGCGCGGCATCTTAGTGCCGCAGGCGGTGGGAATGAAGCATCCGCGCTGCAGACGCAGGCGTATGGATATCGCGTCGCGCGCGGCGTGATCGTGCGCGTCTTCAGTCTGGGGATCTTCAGTAGCCTTCCTGGCGCAATGTCGCATGCACGGCTTCATGACGCGGGTACAACGCCTGCGGAGCCTTGCCCAACAGGCTCACCACCACGATGGCCAACGTCGCGACGATGACGCCGGGCACCATCTCGTAGAGTGCACTGCCGGTCTGCTTCCACAGCACGACCGTGGCCGCACCCGCGATCATGCCGGCGAGCGCGCCGTTGCGCGTCATGCGCTTCCAGAACAGCGACAGCACCACGACCGGGCCGAAGGCGGCGCCGAAACCCGCCCACGCATACGCGACCAGCCCAAGCACCCGGCTCTCGGGGTCACGCGCGATCCAGATGGCCAGCAATGCCACGGCCAACACCGCCAACCGGCCGAACCAGACCAACTCGCGCTGCGTGGCGCGTGGCCGGACGAAGCCACGATAGAAATCTTCGGTCAGCGCGCTGGAGCAGACCAGCAACTGCGCCGACAGCGTGCTCATGATCGCGGCCAGGATAGCGGAGAGCAGTACACCGGCCACCCATGGGTTGAACAGCAACTCGGCCAGCGCGATGAACACCCGTTCCGGATTGGCGTCCACCGGTGCCGCGACTTCCGGATGGGTCGCGAACCAGGCGATGCCGAAGAAGCCGGTGGCCATCGCACCCACCAGGCAGAGGATCATCCAGGTCATCGCGATACGGCGGGCAGGCGGGATGGTGGCCAGGTCGTCGGCGGCCATGAAGCGCGCCAGTACATGCGGCTGTCCGAAATAGCCCAATCCCCACGCCGCGGCGGACACGATGGCGATGACGCCTCCCGCCCCGATCCACTGCAGGCGTGCGGGATCCACCTGTTCGATCAATGCCATCGCCGAACCCGGACCGCCTGCGCCGACGATGGCGAACACGGGTACCAGCAGCAGCGCGAAGATCATCAACGTCGCCTGCACGGTGTCGGTCCAGCTCACGGCCAGGAATCCGCCAACGAAAGTGTACGCAATGGTCACCGCCGCGCCCCAGAACATCGCCTGCCCATAGGGCAGACCGAACATGCTCTCGAACAGGCGCGCTCCGGCCACGATGCCGGATGCGCAGTAGATGGCGAAGAACACCAGGATCACCAAGGCCGACAGGATCCTCAACAGCCTGCTTCGGTCCTCGAACCGGTGGGTGAAGTAGTCCGGCAACGTCAGCGCGTTGTCCGTCCGTTCCGTGTAGACGCGCAGCGGACCCGCGACGAACTTCCAGTTGCACCACGCGCCGATCACGAGGCCGATGGCGATCCATGCCTCCGAGGCGCCGCCCAGGTAGAGGGCCCCCGGCAGGCCCATCATCAACCAGCCGCTCATGTCCGAGGCGCCAGCGGCCAGCGCAGTGACATAGCTGCCCAGCGAGCGCCCGCCCAGGATGTAGTCGTCGAATGTCCGCGTCCGTCGCCACGCGACAAAACCGATCCCCACCATCAGGAGCAGGTAGGCGGCGAAAGTGACGAGCAGCGGGGTGCTGACGGTCATGCAGGATCCTTGATGTGTTGGCGAACGTCCCGAGAGGAAGGCTGGCAGCGCGCGAGTCGCGCCATCGCCGACTCCGGTCACGAGCGACCCGCCAGGACCGCCCGCAGCCTAAGCGGCTCCACCCCGCGCTGGCAATCGGCGGCGCACCACGCGAGCGGACGCCGGCGCAGGCGGTGAGACGGCAGCGGCTACACTGTCCGCATGGATTCCCAGACCCTGCTCATCCTGCTGCTCGTCCTCGTGGCCGTCGCCGTCGTCCTGCTGGCGGTGCTGGTGCTGCGGTCTCGAGGGCGTACCGATGCCGACGCTGAAGCGTTAGCGCGGGATCTGGAGATCGAGCGAGGTCGCTCCCAGGCCGCCGCACTTGAGACTGCGCAACAGCGAGGTCGACTGGAAGCATTGCAGTCGGAGTTGGAAGCGGAGCGATCGCGCCTGGCAGCGCAGGCGCAGGATCTCGCGAGCGCCAGGCAACGTATCGAGCGTGAGTCGACGTTGGCGGGTGAACGCGAGACCCGGCTGACCGAACGGGCCGAAGATCTGCTGGAGGCACAGCGGCGACTGACGGCCCTCGAGGGTCAGCTTGAAGCAGAACGAACGAAGTATCAGCGCCTTTACGGTGAGCATGCCCAAGTGGCGGCAGACCTCCAGCACTCACAGCGGGCCCACCAGGAGTTGCGTGCCTATCTGGACAGCGCCCAGCAGAAATTGTCTGGCGCATTCGCCGAACTTGCCGGCAAGGTCTTCGAAGAGCGCGGACTGCAGTTCGAGAAGAATGTACGCCAGGCCACCTTGCAGTCGAAGGTGGATATCGAAGGTCTTCTGAAGCCGTTTTCCGACAAGCTCGGGGAATTCCGGCAACGCGTGGATGCGGTTTACGGCGAAGAGTCGCGTGAGCGCGCCAGCTTGCTGGGTGCGGTAGGCGAGCTGAAGACGCTCAACCAGGACATGGCCGTACAGGCGGCTGCCCTGACCAACGCTCTCAAGGGCAACGCACGCGTCCGTGGTGACTGGGGCGAGTTGATGCTGGACAGTGTGCTGCGGGGTTCGGGCCTGGAAGAGGGCGCGCATTACGAGCGGCAGCAACATGCCGTCGACGACGAGGGAGCCAGGCTGCGGCCGGACGTGGTGGTCAACTTCCCCGACCAGCGCAGGATTGTGGTGGACAGCAAGGTCAACCTGATCGCCTGGCAGGAAGCGATGAACGCCGCAACACCCGACGAACAGCACGATGCATTGCGGCGTCATGCGATCGGACTTCGCCAACACGTGAAGGATCTCGGCGACAAGAACTATCCGAAGGCGATCGGCGACGATGCCCTGGACATCACCATCGCCTTCGTGCCTATCGAGGGGGCATTGTCCGCCGCGCTGGGCGCCGATCCCGATCTGCAGGGCTATGCTTTCGATCGTCGCGTCGTCTTCGCCTCCCCCAATACGCTGATGGCACTGCTGCGCGTGACCGAACGCCTTTGGACCCGCGACAAAGTACAGAAGCAGGCGCTGGAGATCAGCGATGCCGGAGGACGTGTGCTGGACGCGCTTTCGGCGTTCCTTTCCGAGTTCGACACGGTGGGAAAGCGCCTTGACGATGCAAGCCAAGCATTCAATCGAGCCCGGAACCGTCTTACCGACTCGCCCCAGTCCGCGTTCAATCGCGCGAGGCGTCTGGCTGAACTCGGAAGCAAAGCGAAGCGCGCCTTGCCGCCGGAACTGCAGCCGGAAACGCTCCAGCAGATCACCGAAGATCGCAGCAGCGAGTAACGACCACGCACTCGGACAGCGATAACCCCATTCACGACATCCTTGCAAACCACTCCTCTGACCACTCTCGAACAATGGGCGTCAGGCCCACAGCGTGGCCTTCCATCGTCCTACCTCCTTCACCTGCAGGAATTCTCATGCGCTTCGCCCTGACCCTGTCCGCATGGCTGGTGCTCGCCGGCTGCACCACCACCACCACCGCACCCGCGACAGCCCCTCCTGCGGCCGATGCAACGACCGACGCGGCGCAGTGCGCTGCCTCCGGTGGCCAGATGCAGCCGCTGGGCCGTCTGCAGCGCGAGCAGTGCGTGGTGGCCTACGCCGACGCCGGCAAGACCTGCAGCAGCAAGGCCGACTGCACCGGCCAGTGCCTGGCCAGCGGCGACACGGAACGGGCGCCGGGCGCGAAGGCCACGGGGACGTGCCAGCGCGACGTCAGCCAGAACTTCGGCTGCCGCCAGCGCATCGATGGCGGCGTGGCCCAGGGCACGATCTGCGTCGACTGATCCCTTCCAGGGCGCCGCGTTGCGGCGGGCCACATCGCCTCCTGGAGGCACAAAGAAAAAGCCGGCGCATGCGCCGGCTTTTCCGTATCGCGACGATCAGACGGGATCAGCCCCCGTTGATCTCCGGCATCGGCATGGCGTCGGCCGGCACGGTCGGGGTGTTCTCGTCCTGCAGATACTCAGGCAGCTCGTCTTCGGTGGATGGCTTCGTGCTGCGGTGGCTCTCGATCTGGTAGTTGCGGCGCTGCAACCACGAATCGCGGACCAGCGCGTAGTCGTCCACCGCGCCTTCGCGCAGGCTGTCGAGCGACAGCAGTTGCGCGCGCGTGTCGACCAGGTTCAGGCCCTGCAGGAAGATCCGCGTCTTGTCGTCTTCGACGTAGCGGGTCGGACTGAGCGGCATGTCGCCAGCCAGGCCGAGCACGTCGCGTACCGTACGCGGGCCGAAGAACGGCAGTTCCACGTAGCGCGAACGCCGCCAGCCCCAGGTGCCCAGCGTCTGTCCGAAGTCCTCGCTGCGGCGCTTCATCTTCAGGTCGCTGGCGGGATCGAAGATGCCGCCGATGCCCACCGTCGAGTTCAGCAGGAAGCGCCCGAACGTCTGCGTGGCATCGCGCGGACGTCCCTGCAGCAGCTGGTTCACCATCGTCAGCGGCTGGCGCAGGTTGTCGAAGAAGTTGCCGACGCCCAGTCGTACGGGACGCGGCACGGCGGCGACATAGGCCCGTGCCAGCGGCCGTGCGACCGCGCGGTCGACCGCGTTGTTGAACGCGTGCACCTTGCGGTTGAACTTCTCCCACGGGTCGTAGGCGACGGGCGACTGTGCCGGCGGAGGCAGATTGGGATCGGCGACCGGGTCGTAGGCGCCCTGGCCGTAGATTGCGGCGAAATCGTCCTCGCCTTCCGACGCGGTGGCGACGTCCGTGGCCGAAGCGGGGGCATCGATGCTCGCCGGGTCGATCGGGGGTTCGGGCGGCAACGGCGCCGCGGCGGTGGCGGTGCTGTCGATCACGACGGCCTCGGCCGGCGCATCCGCCGACGGCTTGGGCGCCGATGCGCATGCGGTCGCCAGGGCGGCCAGCAGGACCACGGTGCTGAGGCGGAACAGATTCATCCTGATTCCTGGGAAACGGCGGGGGTGGGGTTACGCCGGGAAATCCAGTTCCGGCGTCAAACGGTAGGCGGCCTGCAGGTCGGCGAGACCCGGAGGCTGTCCTTCGAAGCGGGGAGCGGTGCCGGCGGCGCGCAGCCGCGCGGCCAACTCCGCCAACATTGCCAGCCCGGCACTGTCGACGGTAGTGACGTTGGTCAGGACAATGCGTTGCGCACCCGCCAGCTGCGCCGAAGCCTGCGGCCACAGCGTGGCGGCCGCCGCACGGTCGAGCGCGCCCGTGAACAGGAGCGCGTCGCCCTCCCGACGGAGGCTGGCGTCAGTTGCCGCCGGCACTGCCGTTGACCTGCAGCTTGCCGGACTTCAGGTCCGCCGCCACCTGGGCGATGGACTTCTGCCGCAGCGGCGTGTCGAACTGGGTCTTGAACGTCTGCACGAAGGACACGCCTTCCGGCAGCACGTCGAACACCTTCCACTGGCCGCCCACGTTGCGCGCATAGAAGGTGATCGGGGTGACCGTCTGGTCGGCCTGCACGAACTCGGTGTCGACCTTCACGCCGCGGCCACCGGGCAGCGGGGTTTCGGACTTCACCCGCACCTTCAGGCGTGCGTTGAAGTCCGCCAGGCGCGCGCCATAGGCGGACAGCAGGCGCTCGGTCAGGGCCTGGCCGAACAGCTTCACGTCGGCATCGGACGCACCACGACCGTGCACGCCCAGCACCAGCCGGGCGGCGTAGTCGCCGTCGAACAGCGTGTTGAACTCGGTGGTGACGAACTGGCGCAGTGCGGCCGGGTTCGACTTGAACTCGGCACGACGCTGGTCGAGCGTGGTCAGGATGCGCGTGCTGCTGGCCAGCACAACCTGGCTGGCGGTGTTCTGCTTGGCAGCGGCGGCCGGTGCGGCCGCCTGTGCGAACACGACGACCGGCGCGGATGCCAGCAGCGCCGCCGACAGCACGACGGAAAGGAGGGAGGGCTTGAGCGTCTTCATGGCGTGGGTTCTTCCTTAACGGGGGGAGCGGCGGTCTCGCCGCTGGCCGGGGTCTCCCCGGAGCCTGCGTCGGCATTGTTGGCACCGCCGCTGAACATGTACTTGCCGGCCAGCTGCAGCAGGTCCACCGCCGGCTGGGTGAAGGCGATCTCTTCGCCCGGCTTCAGCACCTCGGGGTCGCCGCCCGGCGACAGCCCGACATAGTTCTCGCCGAGCAGACCGCTGGTGAAGATGCCGGCGGCGGTGTCGGCCGGCAGGTCCTTGTACTGGCTGTCGATGGACAGGGTGACCAGCGAGTCGAACTTCACCGGATCCAGCCGGATGTCGGACACCTGCCCGATCACCACGCCGCCGATCTTCACCGGCGCCTGCTTGCGCAGCTGGCCGAGGTTGGAGAAGCGCGCGGTCAGCTCGTAGCTGCCGCCGCCCACGCCGAAGCGCTTGTTGGTGGAAGCCAGCGCCAGCACCAGCAGCGAGGCCAGGGCCAGCAGCAGGAAGGCACCGACGGCGAATTCGAGGCGGGGTCCACGGACGGACATGGGGTCAGCTCCTGAACAGCAATGCAGACATGGCGAAATTGAACATCAGCACCAGCAGCGAGGCGTTCACCACCGCGCGGGTGGTGGCGACCGAGGTGCCCTCGATGGTCGGCTCGGCGTGGAAGCCCACGTAGGCCGCCACCAGCGCGGCGGTACCGCCGAACACGGCCGACTTCAGCAGCGCCACGCCGAAGTCGTCCCAGAAATCCACGCTGTTCTGCAGCGCCGACCAGAACGTGCCGTTGTCGAGGCCAAGCACGTGCACGGCCTCGAAATAGCTGGCGCTGATCGCCAGCGAACAGAAGAAACCGGTCAGCAGCGGCACCGTCAGCACCGCCGCCCAGAAGCGCGGCGCCACGGCCTTCGCGACCGGGTCGATGGCCATCAGTTCGAGCGCCTTGATCTGGTCGGTGGCGCGCATCAGGCCCAGCTCGGCGGCGATGGAGCTGCCGGCGCGGCCGATGAACAGCAGCGCGGTCAGCACAGGACCCAGTTCGCGGTACAGCGACAGGCCCAGCAGCGTGGACAGCGCATCGCTGGCGCCGAACGTGGTCAGCGTGCGGTAGCCCTGCAGCGTCAGCACCAGGCCCACGAACGCGCCGCCCACGGCGATGATCGGCAGCGAGCGCCCGCCGATCTTGTAGATCTCGCGGGTCAGTTCGGCGAAGAAGTCGCGGGTCGGCGTCGAGGCCCGCAGCACGGACAGCGAGAACAGCCCGGCACGGCCCAGCGAACGGGTGGCGGAAACGAAGGCCATCAGGCGGCTTCCCCGTAAACGTCAGCGATTGCGCTTCGTCCGTCATCCCGGCGAATGCCGGGATCCATGTGGCCGTTGCGGTTGCGCCGGGCCTCACCAGAAGAATCAGGATGGATCCCGGCGTTCGCCGGGATGATGAGCGAGGTAACCCGCGTTGCGAAGGGCAGCATCAGGCGGCCTCCCCGCGCTTCACCGCATCGAACGCGATCGGGCCATCCGGCTCGCCGCGCAGGAACTGCTTCACAAGAGGATCCGCGGAGCCCTCCAGTTCGGACGGCGTGCCGGAGAACACCAGTCCACCGTTGGCGATCACCACCGCCTGGTCGGCGATCGGCAGCGTCTCGTGCACGTGGTGGGTGACGATGATGCTGGTCAGTCCGAGCGTGTCGTTGAGGCGCTGGATCAGGCTCATGATCACGCCCGAGGCGATCGGGTCCAGCCCGGTCAGCGGCTCGTCGTAGATCATCAGCGGCGGGTCCAGCGCCAGCGCGCGGGCCAGCGCCACGCGGCGGGCCATGCCGCCGGACAGCTCGCGCGGATACGCATCGGCAGCGGCGCGCAGGCCGACCGCGTTCAACTTGAGTTCGACCAGCCGGCGGATCAGTGCATCCGGCAGCTTCGTATGCGTGCGCAGCGGCAGCGCCACGTTCTCGGCCACCGTCAGGTCGGTCAGTAGGCCGTTGCCCTGCAGCAGCACGCCGATGCCCTTGCGCATCTCCAGCAGCGCGCGGCTGCGGTGGGGCACGGGCTGGCCGAACACCTCCACCGCGCCCGCCGCCGGCGGAAGCTCGCCGGTCAGCGCGGCCAGCATGGTCGACTTGCCGCTGCCGGACGGACCGAGCACGGCGGCGATGCTGCCGCGCGGCACGGTCAGGTCGATGCCGCGCAGGATCGTGCGGCCGCCGCGATCAAGGCGGAGTCCGGACAGGTGCACGGCAGGGGCGTCGGCAGGCGTCATGGGCGTCGTCGGCGAGCGGATCTGCGGAGGAGGGCGGCGGGTTAACGGAAAAACAACGGCGTAGCTTCGCGGCCAGCGGCTGAACATAAACCGTACCGCGCAGTTTGATTATTGTGGCATCGGACCGAGGTGTCGCGCATGGACGTGCGCAGATCCGCACGTCCATGCGCTTCCGTGGCGCCACGTTCGACGTATGCATGCTGGCCGACCCACTTTAAGAACGTCTTAAGCGCGAGCTTCCACGGCGATGTCTCGGCATTCGCGACAGGGCTGCGGCAAGATGGCGCGATGCCTGCCGCCCCGCTGCCCGACTTCCGCCTGTATCCGTCCAACGCGCTCGAGTTGCTGGCCGCGCTGCTGGCGGACGAACTGCGCCGGCCGGCGCCGGGGCAGGCGCTGCTGGCGCCGGACATCGTGCTGATCCCGCAGGTCGCCATGCGCCGCTGGCTGCAGGCCACGCTGGCGACGAAGTACGGCATCGCCGCGAACCTGGAATTCCTCACCCCCGGCGAATTCGTCGCGCGCGCGCTGGATGCCAACCTCGGGCCCGCCGGCGACGACGATCTCGATGCCGCCTCGCTGCAGTGGCGCCTGTACGCAGCGCTCGACGACCCGTCGCTGCGCCGCGATCCCGCGTTGGCCACGCTCGAGGGCTGGATGGCCGATGGCGATCCGTTGAAGCCGTGGCGGCTGGCCGGCGAGCTGGCCGGCGTGTACGAGAAGTACCAGGCGTGGCGCCGCGACTGGCTGCTGCGCTGGGAAGCCGGCGCCGACCGCGACGATCCACAGGCACGGCTGTGGCGTGCCGTCGCTGCCGGCCGCGACTACCGCGCGCGCCGCATCGACGCCTACCTCGCGCGCTTCGGCCGCGACGACGGCCCGCTGCCGCAGGGCCTGCCGACGCGGCTGCTGGTCTTCGCCACGCTCAACATCTCGCCCGACGTGCTGCGCGTGCTGGCCACGCAGGCGCGCGTCGGCACGCTGCACTTCTATCTGCCGACGCCCGCGCAGGGCTACTGGGGCGACCTGCAGACGCTGCGCGAGCGCCGCCGCGAAGGCCAGGCCGAGCTGTTCGCCGACGACGTGCAGGAGAATCCGCTGCTGCAGGCCTGGGGCGCGGCCGGTCGCGACTTCATGGCGTTGCTCGGCGACTACGAAGTGGTGCATCCACGCGCCGAGATCGATGTCTACGCCGATCCGCTCGCCACTGACGGTCCGGATACGGTGTTGCGCCGGCTGCAGTCGGACCTCTTCCACCGCCGCGCGCCTGAATCGCCGCCGCCGCGCCAGGCGCCCGACCTCGACGATCCAAGCCTGCAGGTGCATGCCTGCCACACGCGCCTGCGCGAACTGCAGGTGCTGCACGACCAGCTGCGCGCGCTGCTGGAAGACCCGCGCTTCGATCCGCCGCTGCAGCCGCGCGAGATCGCCGTGCTCGCGCCCGACATCGATCCCTACGTGCCGTATCTCGATGCCGTGTTCGGCGGCAGCGGCCACGACGATGCATTGCCGTGGGCGCTGGCCGACACCAGCCCGCTGGCGAGCGAGCCGCTGGCCGAGGTATTCCTGCGCCTGCTCGACCTGCCGCTGTCGCGCTTCGGCCTGGACGAGGTGCTGGACCTGCTCGCCAGCGCACCGGTGGCCGAAGCGGCGGGCCTCGACACCGATGCCATCGACCGCCTGCATGGCTGGCTGCGCGAGGCCGGCGCACGCTGGGGCCTGGATGCCAGCCACCGCGCCGCGTCCGATGCGCCGGCCGACGACGCCTACACCTGGCAGTTCGCGCTCGATCGCCTGCTGCTGGGCCATGCCAGCGGCGCGGACGGGATGATCGCCGGCGTCGCGCCGTGGCCGGAACTGGAAGGCGGCGCGCTCGATGCGCTCGACACGCTCGTCCGCCTGCTGCGCGACCTGGCACGCCAGCGCCGCGTGCTCGGCGAAGCGGCCACGCCGGCGCAGTGGCGCGAACGCCTGCTGCACCTGCTGGCCGTGTTGCTGCCGGAGCAGCCTGCCGCGTCGCGCGCGCAACGCACGCTGGACCGCCTGCGCACGCTGATCGACCGTTTCGCCCGCGATGCGGAGACGGCCGGCTACGACGGCGGCGTGCCGCCCGAGGTGGTGCGCGCGCACTTCGCCGACCAGCTGTCGCAGGCCGACACGCGCGCGCCGCTGCTGACTGGCGGCATCAGCGTGGGTCGGATGGTGCCGATGCGGCTGCTGCCGTTCCGCGCCATCTGCCTGCTCGGCATGAACGACGGCGACTTCCCGCGCCGCGATCCCGCCGCCGGCCTCAACAAGCTCACCGCCGAGCTGCATGCCGGCCGGCGCAAGCCCGGCGACCGTTCCACGCGCGAGGACGACCGCTTCCTGTTCCTGCAGCTGTTCGCCGCCGCGCAGGACGTGTTCTACGTCAGTTACCTGGGTGCCGACCCGCGCGACGGCAGCGTGCGCGAACCGTCGGTGCTGGTCAGCGAGCTGCTTGACGTCGCCGCGCGCTACCACGCCGATCCGGCCGCCAAGACGGCGCTCGTCGTCCGCCATACCCTGCAGCCGTTCGCACCGGCCGCGTTCGGCAGTGCCGAGGAACCGCGCCGCTTCAGCTACCGCGCCGCCTGGCGTCCGGCCGCCGACCGCGTGGATGCCGCGCGCGCCGCGCTGTCGCCCTGGGCGGATGCGCCGTTGCCTGCAGCGGAAGACGAACACGACCTGCCGCTCGACACGCTGCGGCGCTTCCTGCTCGATCCGGCCGGCGCCTTCCTCGCGCACCGCCTCGGCCTGCGCCTGCCCGACCCGATCGATATCACCGAGGACACCGAGCCGCTGGTCGCACCGGCGCGCGGCCGGGACCGCGCACGCCTGCGCCGTGACGTGTTCGACTGGCTGCTCGACACCGCACGCCCGCAGGAGGCACGCACACCGTCCGCGCTCTACCCCCGGCTGCGCGCGCGCGGCCAGGTGCCGAGCGGGCCGCTGGGCGAACACGCGGCCGAACACGTGTTCGCCGAGGTCGAGCCTTACGCGCAGGCGTTCGCCGACTGGATCAGCCACGACCGCCGCCATCGCCAGCATGAGGCGCTCACCGAGCCGGATGGCCAGGCGGTGCTCGCCGCAGTACTGGCGGGCGAGGCCATCGACGCCGACGCATTGCGTGCACGGCTGGTGGAACACCGGCTGTTTCCGTGGCAACGCGGAAATGGCCGCGCACCGGGGCCGGACGCTGAGCTGCGTCGCCTGATGCTGCTGGTGCACGAAGCCGAAGAGTACGCACGCCTGCAGCCGCAGTGGCGTGAGCAGGTGGAATGGCGCGGTCTGGTCGCGGCCGACGACCTCGGTGCGCCGCGCGTCGAAGCGACGATCGGTGGCATCCGCGTGCACGGCCGCATCGCCGATGTCTATCCGCATGGCCTGGCGCGTGTGCAGATCGGCGCGCTCAACGGGCCGGCCGTCATCCGCCACGGCCTGGACGCGCTTCTGCTCAATGCGGCCGGGCTGTCGATCCCGCTGGTGCAGATCTACGACGGCGACGAGGGCATCCGTGCCTACGTCACTCCGGCACGGTCCATCGAGGAAGCACAGGATGCGTTGCGCGCGCTGCTCGCCGTGCGTCGCGATGGCCTGCGCGCGCCGCTGCCATTCGCACCGAACACCGGCTGGGCGATCCACACCGCCGAGACCGGACTGCGCGAGTCCGCGGCACGCGAGGCCTGGTATCCCGGCGACTACCGCTGGGGCGAAAGCACGGGCGAAGCCATCCAGCTCGCGTTCCGCGGCCGCGACCCGCTCGCCAGCGACGAAGGCATGGCGGACTTCATCGACACCAGCCTGCGTGTCTACGGCGCACTGCATGGCGCATCCGCCGAGGACGCCGCATGAGCACCTTCGATCCCGCCGGCGAGCCCTACCTGACGCGCGCACTCGATGGCGTGCAGCTGATCGAGGCGAGCGCCGGCACCGGCAAGACGTATACGCTGGCCACGCTGTTCACGCGCCTGATCGTCGAGCAGCGGCTGCGCATGGGCGAGGTGCTGGCGGTGACCTACACCGAGGCCGCCACGCAGGAACTGCGCAAGCGTATCCGCGAACGCCTGGCGCTGGCGGCCGACCTGGTCGACACGCGGCCGCGCGACGAGGAGCGGCACGAGGTGGCGCTGACGCGCTTCGTCATCGATCGGCACCTCGCCGCTGGTGGGGAAACACCGGCGCAGCTCGCGCGCCGCCTGCGCACCGCCGCCGAGGAAACCGACCTCGCCGCCATCTTCACCATCCACGGCTTCTGCGCGCGCGTGCTGCGCGAACACGCGCTCGAGACCGGGCAGGGATTCGAGGCCGGCGAGTTGCTCGGCAATACGCGGGCATTGCATGCGGAGCTCGCGGCCGACCTGTGGCGCACGTATGCCGCCGATCCGGCGACGGTCGATGCGCTGGCCGGCCTGTGGGGCGGTCCGGATGCGCTTGCCGACGACCTGCCCGCGCTGTGCGGCCCGTTGCCGCTGCTGCCGCCCGCGCCGTCCGGCGACGACGGCGAACGCCAGGTCGCCGTGCAGGCGACCCGTGCCGGTCATGCCGCGCATCTGGTGAATGCGATCGGCCTGCACCTGGCTGATGCGCAGGCCGCCATCGCCGCCGCGTTCGACCAGAAGGTCTTCGATGGCCGCCGTGCGCGCCGCCCCAGCTTCGACAAGGCGTTCGAGGAACTGCAGGCGGGCGCCGCGCTGGCCGAGTGGCCGCGCAACGACAAGACGCATGCGCAGAAGCTGTTGCCGGACGCATTGCGCGGCTTCTGCAAGGACACGAACGATGCCCGCGTGCCTGTCTCGCCGCTGTTCGATACGTGGCGCGACTGGTGCGAGGCCGACGACGCCTGGCAGCAGCTGCAGCTGCGCCTGCGTGCCGGCCTGCTCCACCGCCTGCGCGACGACGCCCGTCGCCGGCTCGACGACCTCAAGCGCACGCGCCGCGTGCAGACCTACGACGACCTGATCGAACGTGTTGCCATCGCACTCGACGGTCCGCGCCGGCAGGCGCTGGTCGCCGCGCTTCGCGCGCAGTACCACGTCGCGCTGGTGGACGAGTTCCAGGACACCGACGAGCGCCAGTGGCGGATCTTCGCGCGCGTGTTCGGCGATTCCGATGAGGTGCGCGCGCTGGGCGAGATGCCTGCCTTGTTCCTGATCGGCGATCCCAAGCAGGCCATCTATGGCTTCCGCGGCGGCGATGTCGCCACCTATCTGCTCGCGCGTGGCGTGGCCGACGAGGCGCCGCGGCTGGCGCACAACTTCCGCTCGCGGCCGTCGGTGCTGCGCGCGGTGCGCGCGCTGTACGAAGGTGCGTCCGCGACCGGGCAGGAAGCGTTCGCGCATCCCGACATCCGCTTCGAACCGGTCGAACCCGGTGGCAAGCGCGGCGATGACGACTATCGCCAGGATGACGGTGCCGCCCCCGCGCTGACCCTGCGCCTGCTGCGCAACGAGGCAGGCGGCGCGCTCGACGCCGACGGCTCGCGCGAGGCTGCGACTGCCGCCTGCGTGGCCGACATCCATCGCGTGCTGACCGATGCGCGTGCCGGCCGCGCGCGGATCGATGGCTGTCCCGTGCGCGCCGGCGACATCGCCGTGCTGGTGCGCAACCACAAGGAGGCCACGCGTGTGCAGCAGGCGCTCGCGCGCGCCGGCGTGCCCGCGGTGGCGGCCGGCAAGCAGAGCCTGTTCGCCAGCCCTGAAGCCGCCGAACTGCGCACGCTGCTGCTGGCGTTGCTGCACCCCGCCGACAACGGTCGGTTGCGCGCCGCGCTCGCCACCGTGCTGCTGGGCGAAGACGCGACCGCGCTTGCCGCACTGGACGAGGATGGCGAGGCGCAACGCCGGCACCAGTCGCGCCTGCTGCACTGGCGCGAGCGCTGGCAGCGCGGCGGGCCGTTCGCACTGGTGTCCGAACTGTGCGTCGTGCAGGCCGAGCGGCTGCTGGGCCTGCTCGATGGCGAGCGCCGCCTGACCAACTACCTGCAGCTCGGCGAGCAGTTGCAGGAAGCCGCGGCGCGCACGCTCGGCCTGCACGGCCTGCTCGACTGGTTGCAGACCCGCATGGCCGACGCCGATGCCGACGATGAAACGCAGCTGCTGCGGCTGGAGTCCGACGCGCTGCGCGTGCAGATCGTCACCCTGCACAAGAGCAAGGGTCTGGAATATCCGCTGGTGTACCTGCCATTCGCGGGCCTGGGCACCTCGCGTCCCGACAGCGGCCGCCATCGCGTGGTCCACGACGGCACGCAGCGCGTGCTGCAGTGGAAGCTCGACAAGGACGATCCCGCCTGGAGGGCCGCCGGCGATGCCGCGCGTCGTGAGGCGATTGCCGAGGATGCACGCCTGCTCTACGTAGGCCTGACCCGCGCCGAGCATGCGCTGTGGATCGCCGCCGGCGATGTCGCCGATCTCGGCAAGAGCCGGCTCGCACCGCTGATCGCCGACCTCTCCCTGCTCGGCACGCATGCCGACGTGCGCATCGTCGAAGGCCCGGCCGAAGCGCCGCCGCTGCGCCTGCCGCCCGAACGCGAGGGCGCCGTGGCGCCCGCGCGCAGCGCCACGCGCCGCATCGCACCCGACTGGTGGGTCTACAGCTTCACCCAGCTCGCGCATGCCGACGGTGGCGCCGATCCGCTGGCCGCGGCCACGCAGGCCGATCCCGGCGGCGAGGACGAAGCCCCGGCGTCGGACATCGACGAGGCGCCGCGCGATGCTGCGGTGCCTGCCGTCATCGATCCGCGCTTCGCCGGCAGCCGTTTCGGCGTGGTGATGCACGCTGCGCTGGAACACGCCGACTTCGCCGCATGGCGCGACTGGCGGCCCGGCGACGCCGCACCCGACGGGCAGGATCTCGTCATCGCCGATGCCCTGCGCGAAGGCGGCTACGCGGAGGCCGAGGTCGCCGACGGGCTGGACGTGCTGGTGCCGCTGGTCGGGCACACGCTCGGCACCGTGCTGCCCGAGGGCGTGCGCCTGGCCGATGTGCCGGCTGACCAGCGCCGCGCGGAAATCGAATTCCACTTCGCCATGCAGACCACTGGCGTGCCGGCGCTGCTGACGCTGCTGCACCGCCACGGCCTGCTGCGCCATCGCACGGCGTTCGGCGCGCGCCAGCGGCTGGAAGGGCTGATGACCGGCCTGATCGACCTCACCTACGTGCACGAGGGCCGCTGGTACGTGCTCGACTACAAGTCCAACCAGCTGCCCGGCTACGACGCCGTCGCCATGCAGCAGGCGATGGCACACAGCGAGTACGACCTGCAGGCGCTGATCTACACGCTCGCCCTGCACCGCTGGCTGCGCTTCCGGCTCGGCGATGCGTACGACTACGCACGCGACTTCGGTGGTATCCGCTACCTGTTCTGCCGCGGCCTGGATCTCGCGCAGCAGCCCTCGCCCGGCGTGCATGCGCAGCGCTTCGCGCCGGACCTGGTGCATGCGCTCGACGCGCTGTTCGCCGGCCACGCGACGGAGGCCGCCGCATGAGCCTGCTCGACGCGCTGTATCGCGGTGGCCACCTGCGCACGCTGGACCATGCCCTCGCGCAGAGCCTCCGCCGGCTGGATCGCGACACGCCGGACGCGGTGCTCGCCGCCGCCGCGCTGGCCTCGCTGGCGGTCGCCAAAGGCCATGCCGGCGTGTCGCTGGCATCGTCGCAGGCGCTGCTCGATACGAGCCTGGAGGCGGTCTGGCCCGACGAAGGCGACTGGCGCGCGCAGATCGCTGCGTCGCGCTGGGTCGCCACGCCAGGCGATGCCGACGCCGTGGCCGATCCGCATGCGCCACTGGTGCTGGAAGGCGACCTGCTCTACCTGCGCCGCTATCGTGAATACGAACGTGCGCTGGCACTCGGCCTGCAGCGCATCGCGACGGGCACGGTGACGGATGCCGGCATCGAGCCGTTCGCACCGCTGTTCGCCACGCTGTTCCCGCCGGCGGCGCACGATGGCCATCAGGCACGCGCGGCCGCGCTCGCGTTGCGCCATGCACTGCTGCTGGTCACCGGTGGCCCCGGCACCGGCAAGACCACCACCACCGCGCGCCTGCTGGTGTTGCTGGCAGCGCAGGCGCGTCACGCCGGTCGTGGCATGCCGCGCATCGCACTGGCGGCACCCACCGGCCGTGCCGCCGAACGCATGGCGGAAAGCGTGCGCCATGCCGTGCAGGCGCTGGCCGCTGCCGGCATCGACGCCGACCTGCTCGCCACATTGCCCGCCACCGGCACCACCCTGCATCGCCTGCTCGGCACGATTCCCGACTCGCCGCGCTTCCGCCACAACCGCGACAATCCGTTGCCGTTCGATGTGGTGGTGGTCGACGAAGCCTCGATGATCGACCTGCCGCTGATGGCGAAGCTGGTCGACGCCGTCGCCGACGGCACGCGCCTGGTGCTGTTGGGCGATCCCGACCAGCTGCCGTCGGTCGAAGCCGGCGACGTGCTGGCCGCGATCCTCGGTGCTGCCGGCGATGGCGACACGCTCGCGCACGACGACGCGGCCGCGCTGCATCCGCTGCTCGGCGAACCCGCCGGCCGCCATCCCCGCGAAGGCGGTGACCCAGCGCCGTCTCTCCCGACATTCCCCGGCGTCCGCGTGCACCTCCAGCGCGGCTGGCGCCAGAGCGAAGCGCTGCAACTCGCGCCGCTCGCCGCCGCGGTGCGCGACGGCGATGCCGATACCGCGCTCGACCTGCTGCGCGGCGGCACGCTGTCGAACGTGCACTTCCACGAGGGCCTCGCCGATCCGCTCGACGCGCGCCGCGACGCACTGCTCGCACACTGGCGATCGCTGACGCAGGCGGCCACGCCGGCCGATGCGCTCGCGCAATCCACGCGCCTGCGCCTGCTCACCGCCGTGCGCGAGGGCCCGCAGGGCGCGCGTACCCTCAACGCACGCATCGAGCGCCTACTGGTGGACAACGCTGCCGGCACGCCGCGCGGCGGACCCGGCCACTTCCACGGCCAGCTGCTGATCGTCACCGAGAACAGCTACCGCCATCGCCTGTTCAACGGTGACATCGGCCTCTGCCTGCGCGACGAGGATGGTGTGCTGGTCGCATGGTTCCCCGGTGAAGATCCCGCGCAACCGCGCGCCTTCCATCCCGCCGCGCTGCCCGCGCACGAGTCGGCCTTCGCGATGACGGTACACAAGGCGCAGGGCTCGGAGTTCGATACGGTGTGGCTGCTGCTGCCCGCCCGCGGCAACCGCGTGTTGTCGCGCGAACTGGTCTACACCGGCATCACCCGCGCCCGACGCGAGCTGCATGTCGCCGGCAGCGACCCGGTGATCCGCGACGCGCTGTCGCGGCATGCGAGCCGCTGGTCGGGGCTGGGGTGGCGGTTGCGGCAACCTGCCTTCACGCAGTGACGCCGTGCGCATAACGTGATGCCGATCCATGCGTTTGCGGTCGGGGGCACAAGGGCGTATACCTGTCCTGGCTGACGGGCAGCTTTTTCCGCCGCTTTCGCCGGTCGATCCCCTTCCTCTCGGCTTCATCCACGCGACGCCGTGTCGTGCCGAGGAGGTGTAGGTGGCGAATTCGCAGGTCCAGGTCTTCATTCTCCATCTCGGGTTGCAGCAGTCCATCGGTCCGGGCGACCTGCGGTCGATGTGGGCGACGGCCTGCGAGTCGCCCGACATCGCGGTATCGCGACGGCCATCGGCGCATGGGCACCAGGCGAGCGAGCGCCCGTGTTTCGGGCTGTGGGCGGGTCGGCAATTCCATCGCGTACCGGCAGAGAAGCGCATGCGTGCGTTGCTGGAAGCACGCGGTTTCCATTTCACGTTGACGCATACCGCCCTGTAGGAGGGTGCATGACCTTTGATGTCGGAATCGGCAAGTGCCGGTCGGTGCAATCGGATTCGGTGGATGTGTGGGTGGACGGTTCCATCGTCCGGCGGCTGGCGCCGGAGACCAAATGGCAGCGCGATGGCATCAGCGTGTTGCAGGTGCCGTCGAAGGTGTGCAGCGCGCGCCACCGCGTGGCGGTCGGCGAGGAGGTATTCCTCGACACGGCGCTGATCAATCCCAACAGCGCCGGCAAGCTGGATGTGGAAGGCAGCGGCGACTACGCCAAGGCGCGCCTGTCGCTGCTGGTGCCGACGATCGACCCTACGCCCGCTCCGCCGCCGCCTTCTCGCAAGGCGAGCTGGCGCTGAGCCCTGCGCGCCGCACACAGTAGACGCTGCAAACGAAGAGAGCCCCTTGCAGGGCTCTCCGTCATCGCTTCGCGAACGGATCAATGCGCCTGGTCCCGCTTGCGGTCTCACTGCAGCAGTGCCCGCTGACCGTTCCGGTCGTTGTGCCGGCCTGGATCCTTCGACCAGCGCTGTCGCATCGTGCTGATCCTGTTCCTGCGGATTGCGCTTCCGTTACCACGCCTTCGAACGCTTGATCCTTCGTTCGATGCGCGTCGCAAAGACTCCGCGCACGCCAACGCGTCAACGCCGGCACGCAAGCGCGCCTGAAGTGCTTTGCCGCCCAACGGTAATTGGCAGCATCCGCTCCTGCAGCGGATCGCGTGGTGGTCCGCACCCATGAATGCGCAACGATCCGCAACGTGGTGACAGCACATGCGTCGATGCCATCGACGTGCCGCCGCGGATGGTTGGACCGACCGTGTGCAGCACAGCCGGCCATCACGTCATCGCGCGTGGCTTACGGCTGGTGTTGTTCTCGCACGCAACGCGCACATGCGGATCACGGCGTTCCGCATCGCCTGCAACTCGACGATAAATTGACGACGGCCGCGTCAGAAAAATGACATTACGGGTGCGGTCCGATCCTTTGTTACCCTTTCCTCAACGGCGCTGCCGAGCGCTCTTTCCGCTCCCTCCCAACGCGTAGCACGTCGGCGCACCTCCAGGCTGCGCGGATGGCGCGGCAGCGGTCGTGACATGAGGTGCTTCGACGAATGCCGAGAAGATCAGGAGACGAGGCGCTGGCGCACTCGCATGCGCTCAGGATGAGCGCGCAAGGCGAATCGCGAAGAGGCAAAGTGGCGGCCATCCTGACGCTGGCGGGCGTCGCATGCATCAGCCTTGGGCTGGCGTGGACACTCTGCTATCTCTACTTCGGACGCCACGAACTGTCGTGGGTCTTCGTGGGCTTGACGGGCGTGGGCGTGCTCGCCGTCCACCGCAGCAAGCGCAGCGACGGCGCATCGATCCTTCTCGTTGCGCACGGGATTCTCGCGGTCATCTGCGCCATCGCGCTGATCGACGCACCCATCGCCTGGGTTCCTCGTTCGGCCCACCTGTTCCTGCTGCCGCTCGCTGCCGGGGCTGCGTTCACCTTCGAGCGGCGCGAGCGCTACGGGACGCTGGTCTTCCCTCTGGTGTGCCTGGGTGCTTTCGCCGCCTTCGCGGTGGGCGCACTGGACTCGCTCGCACCCGGCATCTCGCCGCCGGTCGAGGTGCGCGCATGGGGAGCCAGGGCGAATACGACGATTTCGATGTTGCTGCTGGCCGCGATCTTCGCCATCTACCGCATCGACAGCGGAAGGCGGCTGAGGATGGAGCGCGAACTGGGACGGGCCGTCCGCAATGGCGAAATCGAGGTGCATTACCAACCGCAGGTACGCGGCAGCGGCATCGTGAGCGGTGCGGAGGCACTGGTCCGCTGGCGGCACCCTTCCGGCAGACTGTTGTCGCCCGACGCCTTCATCCACCTGGCGGAGGAAAGCACGCTGATCCGCGAAATCGGAATGGAGGTCCTGCGCCAGGCCTGCGAGACGCTTGCGCACTGGTCGACGGACCCCCGGACGCGGGCACTTCGCCTGGCCGTGAACATCAGCCCCGTGCAGTTGCAGGACGAGGCGCTGGTATCGTCGGTGTCCGCCATCATCCGTGCCGCCGGCATCGACCCGGTATTGCTGGAGTTCGAGCTGACCGAATCCGCGTTGTCCGCCGATACCGCGGCAGTGGTCAGGCGGATGGAACAGCTGGAGTCCACGGGCGTTTCCTGGGCGCTCGACGACTTTGGAACGGGCTACTCCTCGTTGGCGACGTTGCGCACGCTGCCGGTCCGAAAGCTGAAGATCGATCGGCAGTTCCTGGCCGAGGCGACGCGGCAGGAAAGCGCCCAGCAGCTGCTCGGCAAGATCATCGAGATCTCGCATGTCATGGGCATGAGTGCGCTGACCGAAGGTGTCGAAACCATCGACCAGCGCGACCTGCTGATCCGACTCGGCTGCGACCACTTCCAGGGCTACCTGTTCGCACGGCCGATGCCGCGCCAGGAGCTGGATGCGTGGCTGGCGACCCAGCGATTGCCCGTGGCTCTCGCCGGTTCGTCGCGCCGGGCGACGCGGGCGAGATCCGATTCTCCAGCCGCCCCGCGATGGAGAGAGCCGGCCGCGTGACCGCCGCACCACGCGGCACCGGGCGTTCGCGTCCTGCGCATCGGGGAACGAATGAAGGCCGTGCACACCGGTGCGCCCCTGCCCCCTTCCTGCTGGTGCACAATGCAGCGCCTTGAGAGATCCCGGTGCGTCGATGGATATTGAAGCCATGTTGAGTTCCGTCCTCCGCGAGGCGGGCTACGGCCCGGACGCCATCGGCTCGGCGATGCCGCGGATCCTGCGCATCCTGGAAGCCGAGGACGTGCGCATCGAGATGGGCCGTGCCCTGTCGCGCAAGGAGCGCGAGTACGTCCGCCTCCAGCTCGAACTGGGCCTCAGCGTGCGCGAAGTCGTGGCGGGCCTGAAGAAATAGGCAAGTCCATGGGGCAGGCGCCGCGCGCGCATCCTGGCGCCGGGACTTCCGGGAGCATTACATGCACACGGTAAAGGGCAGCTGCCACTGCAAGACCGTCGAGTTCGAGGTCGACCTGATCGACGGCCACCAGAACATCCGCCGCTGCAACTGCTCCATGTGCAGTCGTCGCGGCGCGATCATGGCCGGCGTCACCCTGGATCGCCTGCGCATCACCCGCGGCGAAGACAAGCTCAGCCTTTACCAGTGGAACACGAAGATCGCGAAACACTGGTTCTGCAGCGTGTGCGGCATCTACACCCACCACCAGCGCCGCAGCGTGCCCACCGAGTACGGCTACAACCTCGCCTGCATCGAAGGCATCGACCTCCCCACGATCGGCGAGATCGGGGACAGCAACGGCGCGGCGCAGACGCTCGTCGCCTCCTGACGGACGTGATCGTCCCGAGGAAGCGTCAGCCCTCCGACTCGACCTCCCGGAGAGCATCACGCTTCTCGCACCAAGACCCGGCGACGGCAGGCAAGCGCCGAGCGACCTCCTGAAAACCGGGGCCCGGCGATACCACCATCGCCAGCGCTCGAACGGCTCGGTCGAACGGCTGTGTCGGCCGTGCGTCCCGGACCCGCGCCGCACCTGCCCGCCTGCTGACGCAGGCCCAGGAAGGTTCCGGCAGGCGACGGACGATAAATCAACTTTTCAGGATTTGACGCAACCAATCGTTCGGGTGACCGCGGCAAAGTAGCCCTGCCGGCCAAGACGCCGCACCCACCGCCACCGCCCGAGGAAACGACCATGTTCAAGCTCATCCCCGCCCTGCTCGCCGCCGCCCTGGCCGCCAGCCTGCCCCCCGCCACCCATGCCACCGACGCTGCCCGCGACAGCGGCCAGGTGAAGAACGTCGTGCTGGTGCATGGCGCCTTCGCCGACGGGTCCGGTTGGCGCCCCGTGTACGACGACCTGACCGCGCGCGGCTATCGCGTGTCGATCGTGCAGAACCCGCTGACCTCGCTCGCCGACGATGTGGCCGCAACCAGGCGCGTGCTCGACCGCCAGGACGGTCCCGCCATCCTGGTCGGACACTCCTGGGGCGGTACGGTCATCACCGAGGCCGGCGTGCACGACAAGGTGGCCGGCCTGGTCTATGTGTCGGCACTGGCACCGGATGCCGGTGAAACCACGGCACAGCAGTACACCGGATTCGCGCCGACGCCCGAGTTCGTCATCGAGACCAGCGCCGATGGCTACGGTTTCATCAGCCCCGCGAAGTTCAAGGCCGGCTTCGCGCACGACACCACCGACGCCGACGCAGCGTTCCTGCGCGACTCGCAGGTGCCGATCAACATGGCGGCCTTCGGCACCGTGCTGACGAACGCAGCGTGGCGCAGCAAGCCCAGCTGGGCAGTGATCGCCACCGAAGACAAGGCCTTCGACCAGGCGATGCTGATCCACATGGCCGAGCGCATCGAAGCCCGCATCACCAAGGTCTCCGGCAGCCACGCCGTCTTCATGACGCAGCCCAAGGTGGTCGCCGACACGATCGATCGTGCGGCCAGGGAAGCAACTCAGTACGCGAAGTAAGTTGGCAGCACACCGGTCGGCGTGCCTGACCGGTGTGCGAATACTCACCTGCGCGGGAAGGCTGCGATCAGCCGCCCGGTCGCGTCCCCGTCTCCACCCACTGAGTCAGCACACGGAACGCCTCGCGAACCTGCGCTTCCGAGAACCGGCAATGGCCGCCGGGCACGTCCGGCAGCGTCAATGGGCGGACGTCGGCACCCTGCGCCTTCTGCGCATACAGCGGGCGGAAGCGCGGATTGATGGTTGGGTCGTCGGCGTTGTACTGCAGCACCAGCGGCTTCTGCGGCCGACCTGAAAGCGCCGGCGCCGCGGCCACATAGTCCATCGCCGCCACATCGCCGACATAGCGCGGCACGCGACGGTTGAACGCTTCGTCGTCGCCGAACCCGGTGTAGCGCACCAGCCGGTTGTCCACCGGCATGCCGCCGCCGCGTGCCATCAGGTCGCGGATGACCAGGTAGTGCAGGCTGATCGTGCCCGCAAGCGCGTCGACCGCCACTTCCAGCTTGGCGGCTAGCCGCTGCGCCGCCGCAGGATCGCGCGGCAGGGCGGCGTCGACACGGTCCATCACCGCGCCCTGGTCGAGGACCGGCGCCGCGGGATCGGACAGACGGGACAACGCCTCGCCGTCGCGCGACGGGAACAGCGTATCGAACGCTACCAGCGAGGTGAACAGTTCGTTGGCCAATACCTCGCCCGGCAGGTTGGCGCCGCACAGCGACAGCGCGCCGTCGTAGTGCGCGGTCTGCTGTTCGAGGCTGGCGATGGCGATGCCGCCGCCCATCGACATGCCGACCATCCACGTCTTCTTCGGCTGTCCATGCCGCTGCACGAAATGCGCGCGCAGGCGTTCGCTGTCGGCGATGGCGTCGCGCACCGCCCAGCCCTGCGTCGCGTAGCCGCTCTGCGCCACCGCATAGCCACCGGAGGTGAACATCGACGTGGCGGGATCGGCCGGCCACGGTGTTTCGCGGGGTACGCCGACCGGTTCGAAGCCGTGCGCCAGCACGACGAGTTCGCCGTTCCAGTCGGCCGGGATGTCGATGCGGTAGGGCGCGCCGGCCAGCGTGCCGGTGTCTTCCATCGGCGGCGACACCGCAGTCGACGCATCCTGCGCGAAGACGGGCGACACCAGCAGCGACAACGCGAGCGACAGGCAGGTCAGGCGCATGGGATCTCCGTAAGCGGCGCGGCGGCGGTCGAACAAGACTACCGCGATGTGCGTGCGCACCACCCATGGATCATCCCGGCCTGGTGAAAGCGCAGTGGCGGCAGGAAGCCGCCGGCTTCCACCAGCGCGGCGACGCGGTCCGGAGGCAGGATGGCGACGTCCCGCGCGTAGTTGGCGCGGATCTGTTCGAGTGCCGCCTCGTCGAGGCCGGCGCCGGACATGGTTTCCATCCACAGCTTCAGCATCGCCGGATAGTCGGCGGCGTCGGTGTCCCAGGCGAGGTCGGCCCACGCGAGCGTGCCGCCGGGGTGCAGGCGGCATGCGATCGACGCGAAGAACGCGGTGCGCACGGCGGGATCGAGCAGGAACTGCGAGACCAGCAGGCAGGTGGCGCCGTCGAATGCGGCTTCATCCGGCAGGGTGTCGACCACGTCGGCATGGAAGTCGCAGCGGTCAGCGAAGCCTTCGCGCTCGGCGCGTTCGCGGCAGGCGGCGATCATCTGCGTGGAGGGGTCCAGCGCGACGAACGTCCAGCGCGGGAAGCGTCGCGCCAGGTGTCCGATCTCCGCACCGGTGCCGGCGCCGACGCACAGCAGGTGCGCATCCTCCGGCAGGTCCGCGAACACGGTCTCCATCAGGAACAGCAGGCTTTCGCGGATCGGCGCCATGCGCACCCAGCGGGCATCGTAGCCGGCGGCCTGCTGGTCGAAGAGGGCGTCGAGTTCGTGCTGCTGCATGGTGG
This sequence comes from Pseudoxanthomonas japonensis, assembly GCF_043632995.1. Classification (NCBI taxonomy): domain Bacteria; kingdom Pseudomonadati; phylum Pseudomonadota; class Gammaproteobacteria; order Lysobacterales; family Lysobacteraceae; genus Pseudoxanthomonas; species Pseudoxanthomonas japonensis. Next base: position 79,777 of record NZ_CP171632.1, read on the forward strand.
TCTCCGCAGGGGCTTTCCTTCCACCCTACAGAAGCCGTCAAGCCCGGCCTTGCAGGCCCGCCATCACCACATCAGGTCGTCGGGGACCTTGAACTGCGCGTAGTAGTCGTCGTCCTCCGAGGTGGAGGCCGCCGCGTCCGCCGGCTGGCCGTGATCGAGCACGATCATGCCGGGGTCGCGTTCGCGCACCTTGTCGGCGGCCACGCGCGGCAGCAGTTCGTAGCGGTCGTCGACGCGGGCGATGACCAGCGCGCCCGCAGCCAGCTTCTTCTTCAGGTCGTCGTTGACCAGCACGGTGCGAATGGCGCCGTCGGCGGTGAAGCGGTACTCCAGCTCACCACTGCGCGGGACCTTGCGGTCGGCGACGATCTGGCGCGCCTGCGCGCGCAGTTCCGCGCTGCGGGCCTGCGCCTTGCGCTCGGCTTCCAGGGCGCGGTCGCGCTCGGCCTTCTCGGTGCGGGCGCGTTCGGCGTCGCGCTGGATGTCGTTCGGCGCGGCCGGGCCCTTGCCGTGGCGGGCCTTGTTCTGTTCGCGCGCGACTTCGGCCAGTTTCGACTTCTTGACCAGACCGGCCTTCAGCAGCTGCTCCTGCAGTGGATTTCCCTTCGCCATGGCGTACGTGCTTCGTGGTGATTTCGCGGCATCATACCCGCCCGCCCCACGGTCATCGCCCACCCGGATGGAGCCGCTGAAGTACCTCGCCGGTTATCCCGACCACCTGCAGGCGCAGGTGCGCGCGCTGATCGCGCAGGACGGGCTGCGGCCGATGCTGGCGAAGAAGTACGCCGAGCCGCACGCGGTACGCAGCGACGGCCAGCTGTACGACTACGTGCAGGGGCTGAAGGAGCAGTACCTGCGCCGCTCGGTGCCGCTGGGCAAGGTGGTCTACGACAGCACGCTGCAGGTGATGAAGCACGCGCTGGGCACGCACACGGCGATCTCCCGCGCGCATGGCGGCCGGCTCAAGGCCAGCCGCGAAATCCGCATCGCCACCGTGTTCCGCGACGCGCCGGCCGACTTCCTCAGGATGATCGCCGTGCACGAACTCGCGCACCTGAAGGAAGCCGACCACAACAAGGCCTTCTACCAGCTGTGCACGCACATGGAACCGGACTACCACCAGCTGGAGTTCGACCTGCGGTTGTATCTGACGCAGGTGGAGATGGAGCCGCGACACACGTCGTAGCCCGGGCAAGCGAAGCGCACCCGGGGCTCGGACACCGTCCATGGCAGACCACCCCGGATTCCCTGCGCGACTCGGGCCACCGTGGCCGGGCGTGGGTGATCGATGCATTGACGGCCCCTGCACGCGCCGCCGTCGATGCTGCAAGCCTCCCTGGCCGATCGACGGCGCCATGAAATCCCGACATCTCCGCATGGGTATCGGCTTCCTGCCTCTCTTCGAAGCCAATGGCGTGCAGGCGGCGCAGATGGTCATCGCGCCAGGTGGCAAGGAAGGCGGACCGGACAACCGCCATCGCGGGGCAGACCAGTGGCTGTACGTGGCCGAGGGCACCGGTGTGGCTATCGTCGAGGGTACGCGCCGTGCGTTGCGCGCCGGCAGCCTGCTGCTGATCGAGCGCGGCGAGCGTCACGAGATCCGTGCCACCGGTCGAACGCCGTTGAAGACGGTGAACTTCTACGCGCCGCCGGCCTACACCGTCGATGGCGACGAGCGCCCCGCGGGCAGACCCTGATGCCTCAGTGCACCAGGCGCCCCGCCACGCTGTCGAGGTCGTAGCCGAAACTGCCGTCGACGCGACGCACGATGTCGGCGCTGGCGGCTGCGTGCAGGAAGGCGGGCGTTATCCGGTAGCCATCGGTGGAGACGCCGACATGGGCGGCAGTGCGGCTGTCGCTCTCGGCCAGGCTGACCAGGTCGCCGAACGCGACGACGCGCAGCACGAGCGATGCTTCTTCCTCCAGCGTCAGGCCATGGCCACCGATCTGTCGCGCGATCGCGTTCATGCCGGTGCAGACGAGATTGTCGCCGTCGTATTCGGCGATCGGCATCGCGCCGTTCATCACCGCTTGGAAAACATCGATGCCGAAATTCAGCAGCGCGGGGTCGACCGCGACCGCGTCGACCGCCTGGGGCAGCACCTCGTCATTGTGCTGGATGTGGGACATGGCCGGCTCCTCGGCTCGCGGGGACATGTCCGTTCTAGGCAGGCCAGGGGAAACATCGCGTGACGGGCGTGGATGCACCGTGTTCACAAGCCGGAACCGGCAACACCCAGTGGACCGTACCCGCGCTACCATCGGCGCATGAGCGCATCCATCTGCTTTACCGCCCCACTGAAACGTCCCGCCGAGCCGAAAGGCGCGACCTGGACGTTCCTGGTGTTGCCGAAAGCGGCCAGCGCGAAGCTGCCGGCGCGCAGCATGACGACGGTCGAGGGCACGTTCGCGGGCCAACCGTTCCAGGCCACGCTGGAACCCGACGGCGATGGCAGCCACTGGCTGAAGGTCGAGAAGAAGCTGCGCGAGGCGGCCGGCGTTGCCACGGGCGACACCGTTGAACTGGTCGTTGCACCGGTGAAGGAAGAACCCGAACCTGCGGTGCCGCCCGATATCCGCAAGGCGCTCGCCGCGGCCCCGGAGGCGAAAGCGGTGTGGACGACGCTGACGCCGGTCGCGCGCCGCGACTGGATCCACTGGATGACGTCCGGCAAGAAAGCCGAGACGCGCGTGAAGCGCATCGCCACCGCCTGCGACATGCTGGCGTCCGGCAAGCGCCGCGCCTGCTGCTTCGACCGCTCGGGCATGTACAGCAAGGGCAACATGGGTGCGCCCACAGCGATGGAGTGAGCCGCCACGCTAGCGTGTCGCTAGGGACCGGTAGCAAGATTTTCGCTGAACACGATCGGCGGTGGCCGAAGTAGCCGGAATCGCTCGTTCCCCCAATATATCCGTGGTCGTCCGACCGGCGGATTCACTAGAGGGAGATCAGCGCGATGAGAAGTTCAGTATTCGGCTGGATGATGTTACTGGTGGCGCCAATGTGTGGCAGCGCCCATGCCGCAGATAGGGGGGCTCCAGGAATTTCGATTACACCACCAGCGCAAGCTGGACTTACGTCGAGCCAGCGAGCAACGATTGCGCGTGCTCTGGTTCATAAGTGGGGCGGCGAAGTACGCGAACAAGGGGGCGATGTTTACGACTGGGGTGTCAAACTAGGACGTTTTGTGGGCACGGCAGATGCTGACAACGTGCTCCAAGCTACCAACATGCCTACCTACACGACGATGATGGGGGTTCTCCAAGGTCAACCCTTACAGAGCAAGAGCGTACAAAGCGCGCTCTTGCAGGAAGCCAACATTGGTACGAAAAGCCTCGGAAGTACCATTGCAGACACCACCTATACGCCTTTACCTAACGGTCGTTGCCGCATCGCTGATTCGCGAGCGATCGCTTCCCCTCTCCCGGGTGGCGTCGCCCGGGCCATTGACACCGAAGATATCAGCAGCTACGCGTCTTATGGCGGCAACGGTACCTATGCCAATGGTGACGGATCGACCAACTGTGGCATCGCGAGTTTTGCGACCGCCGTTGCCGTAGCCGTGACAGTTCTGAGTCGGGGTACCGATGGTGTTTTCAAGATCTACCAGAACGGCAAGCCTTATCAGACTGGCAGCACCATCTATTACACCCCTTCGCTCAGCGCTGCGAACGACATGATCGTCACCTCCTGCCAGACCTGTGCTGAGGAATTGGCCATCTATTCGAGTTCGTCTGTAGACTACGTTATTGACGTAGTGGGCTACTTCATGCCGCCACAGGCGACTGCACTTCAGTGTGTGGATACGGCGGATACCGTGGCCTCCGTTGCTGCGGGTGCGACCTCGAACGCCACGGCCCCTGCTTGCTCAGCAGGCTACACGCAGACAGCGACCAACTGCGAGTCTTCGACATGGCAGATGCCATTCGTTTTCTTCTCGGGCGGTGTCTGCTCCGCGCAGAACAATTCCTCTTCTGCGGCTAGCCTACGTGCTTCAAGAACCTGTTGTCGGGTCCCGGGGCGTTAAGGGTACGATGTAGGTAGCCACGCCAAGGCCGGCGATGTTCGGCCTTGGTAATCCTCGTCGAGAAGACTGGTGTTCTCGCTTGCTCGATAGGATGAGTAGACGGGCAGCAAGCCACTCCGAACTGGTCCGAACATGCCGGCAGGTGGGTGACACAAGCAGCTTACGGAAGTGGTTGCACGCTGTCGGTATGGACCATGACGAGGCGCTTGCCGTCGAACGGCACCGTCACCTCGGTGGTGCGCCCCTCTCCGAGCGGCACGCTGCTCTTCGCCATGGTGCTGCACTCGCCGCGGATGGGGCAGCGGTCGATCACCACCTGCAGTTCATCGCCCGTCGTCCGATAGGACACGCCTGCGGCGTAGTACAGGCTTTCCGGCGGCGAGACGAACCGGATGCGCACGTCGCCGTCCGTGCTCTTCTCCACGACGACAGGCTGTACCGCATCCCGGGAATAACTCGGCTTCATGGTGCCTCCTGCGCAGGCCGTGACGGAAAGGGACAACGCCAGGGCAGCGAGCGCGTGCGCCATGCGATGCACCTGCGTCGCTCGATTGCCGGATGATGCGCTTCTCATCGTGCACCCTCCCATGGCTGTCCTCGTGCGTGATCCCTGGCGTCCGACTCTAGTGCGTACACCCATGTAGGACAAACCATCGCGGCTTCATCCGCACAGGTGCATGCAGGCAAGAAGAAGGCCCGCGCAAGCGGGCCTTCTTCATGTCGCCGAAGCAGCGCGTGCTTACTTCAGGCCGCGATGCTCCAGCAGCGGTTCGACGCTGGGATCCTTGCCGCGGAATTCGCGGTAGGCGGTGGCGAGGTCGCGCGAGTGGCCGATCGACAGCACTTTGTCGCGGAAAATCTGGCCGTTCTCGCGGGTCAGGCCGCCGTGCTCGCGGAACCACTGGAACGCGTCATGGTCCAGCACTTCCGCGCCGAAGTAGGCGTAGTAACCCGCCGCGTAGCCACCGCCCCAGATGTGGCTGAAGTAGCTGGTGCGGTAGCGCGGCGGCACGGCCGCCAGGTCGACCTTGTACTTGGCCAGCGCCTGCTTCTCGAAGGCGTCCACGTCCTGCTTGCCGCTGCCGGCCGGCAGGGTGTGCCATGCCAGGTCCAGCAGGGCGGCCGACAGGTACTCGGTGGTCGCATAGCCCTGGTTGAAGGTGCGCGCCTTGACGATCTTGTCGACCAGCGCCTGCGGCATGGCCTCGCCGGTCTGGTGGTGCTTGGCGTAGTTGGCGAACACCTTCGGGTCCAGCGCCCAGTGCTCGTTGAACTGCGACGGGAACTCGACGAAGTCGCGCGGCGTGTTGGTGCCGGCCACGCTGGGGTACTGCGTCTTCGAGAAGAAGCCGTGCAGCGCATGACCGAACTCGTGGAACAGCGTGGTGACGTCGTCGAAGCTCAGCAGCGCGGGCTGGCCGGCGGCGGGCTTGGTGAAGTTCTCCACGTTGTAGACCACCGGGATGTCGCCGGTCAGGCCGTTCTGCTCGACGAAGTTGCCCATCCACGCGCCGCCCTGCTTGCTCTCGCGCTTGAACGGATCCAGGTAGAACAGCGCCAGCTGCTTGCCGTCGGCGTCCATGATGTCGAACACGCGCACGTCCGGGTGGTAGACCGGGATGTCCTTGCGCTCCTTGGCGGTGATGCCGTACAGCTCGTGCGCGGCGAAGAACACGCCGTCCTTCAGCACGCGGTCCAGTTCGAAGTAGGGCTTGATCTGCGACTCGTCCAGATCGAACTCGGCCTTGCGCACCTGTTCGGCGTAGAAGTCCCAGTCGGCCGCGCCGGCGGTGAAGCCGCCCTTCTGCGCATCGACCACGCCCTGGATCTTCGCCAGCTCGGCGCGTGCACGCGCGGTGGCGGCGGGCACGGTGTCGGTGAGCAGCTTCAGTGCGACCTCGGGCGTGCCGGCCATCTGGTCGGCGATGCTGTAGGCGGCATAGTTCGGGAAGCCCAGCAGCTGCGCCTTGCGCGCGCGCAGTTCGGCCAGGCGCTGGATGGTCGCGCGGGTGTCGTTGGCGTCGCCCTTCTCGGCGCGTCCCAGCGACGCGGCCATCAGCTGCTCGCGCAGCGCGCGATCCTTCAGCGAGCCGAGCGGCGGCTGCTGGGTGGTGTTCTGCAGGCTCAGCAGCCACTGGCCGTCCTTGCCCGCGGCCTTGGCGGCATCGGCCGCAGCGGCGATCGCGCCCTCGTCCATGCCGTCGAGCTTCGCCTTGTCGGTGACGAACACGCCACCGGCATTGCCGGCGGCGAGCAGCTTGTTGCCGAACGCGGTGGTCAGCGAGGACTCCTCGCTGTTGAGCGTGCGGAGCTCGGCCTTGTCGGTGTCGGAGAGCTGCGCGCCTGCGCGCACGAAGCCGTCGTAGGTGTGTTCGACCACGGTCTTCTGCTCGGGCGTCAGGCCGAGCGTGTCGCGCTGGTCGTAGACCGCCTTCACGCGGGCGAACAGTTTCGGATCCAGGTGGATGCTGTCGCTGTGCTCGGCCAGCTTCGGCGCCAGCGCTTCTTCGGCGGCCTGCAGCGCGGGATTGGTGTTGGCGCCGGTCATGGCGAAGAACACCGTGGTCGCGCGGGTCAGCAACGTGCCGCTGCGCTCCAGCGCTTCGAACGTGTTGGCGAACGTGGCCGGCTCGGCGTTGTCGGCGATGGTGCGCACCTCGGCGAGGTGCTGGCGCATGCCTTCCTCGATGGCCGGCTGGTAGTCGGCATCCTTGATCCTGTCGAACGGCGGCGCCTGGAACGGCAGCGCGCTGGCGGTGAGCAGGGGATTCGCGCTTTCGGCGGGCGTGGCGGCGGTGGCGGGCATGGCGGATTCGGCAGCAGGGCGGTCGCCGCAGGCGGACAGGGCGACGGCGATGGCGGAGGAGAGCAACAGCGTACGCAGCATGGAGGAACTCCGGGACAGGTACTACGGGGAGATGACGGGATCGCCCGTCACGGTGGTGGACCGGCGCATAGGGTGCGCCCGTGCGCGCGGCTTGGCGAGTGCCGGACGGCGGGACGCCGCATCGGGCAAGGTGGCCGATCCGCATCCGCCGGGTCGCCAGCGCCGTAGAGGGTCGGCAAGACAGATGCGTTATCCTCCACGCCCCCCGCAGGAATCCACGCGATGAGCCAGTCCGACGACAAATCCGGCAAGGTCAGCCAGGCGCAGGCCGAGGACGCCGTGCGCGTGCTGCTCGAATGGGCGGGCGAGGATCCCTCGCGCGAAGGCCTGCTGGATACGCCGAAGCGCGTTGCCAAGGCCTACCGCGATTGGTTCAGCGGCTACCAGATGGATCCGCGCGAGTACCTGGCGCGCACGTTCGAGGAAGTCGCCGGCTACGACGAGATGATCGTGCTGCGCGACATCGAGTTCGAAAGCCACTGCGAGCACCACATGGCACCGATCATCGGCCGCGCGCACGTGGGCTACCTGCCCGACGGCAAGGTGGTGGGCATCAGCAAGCTGGCGCGCGTGGTCGACGTGTACGCCCGCCGCTTCCAGGTGCAGGAGAAGATGACCGCGCAGATCGCGCAGTGCATCCAGGACGTGCTGCAGCCGCGCGGTGTGGCCGTCGTCGTCGACGGCGCGCACGAATGCATGACCACGCGCGGCGTGCACAAGCGCGGCGTCAGCATGGTGACCAGCAAGATGCTGGGCACCTTCCGCGAGGACGCGCGCACGCGCGCCGAGTTCCTGCGCTTCATCGAGACGGGTCACGGCAGGCGTTGAGTGCGGGACTGCCTGCTGACCGGTGTGGGAGCGACGTGAGTCGCGATGAACCACCGCGGAGGCCGATCGCGACTTGCGTCGCTCCCACAGGAGGTGCCCAAGCATGACCCTGTGCCCCTGCGGCACCGGCCGCGACTACGCCGCCTGCTGCAGCCGCTACCACGGTGGTGAACCCGCGCCGGACGCCGAAACCCTGATGCGCTCGCGCTACAGCGCCTACGTGCTCGGCGATGCGGGCTACCTGCGCGCCACCTGGCATGCGGACACGCGGCCGGGCGAACTCGGCCTCGACGCGCCGGGCGAACCGAAAACCACCTGGCTGGGCCTGACGGTGAAGGCGCACCACGTCATCGGGCCGGATACCGCCGAGGTCGAGTTCGTCGCGCGCTACCGCGTCGGTGGCGGCCGGGCGGTGCGCATGCAGGAACGGAGCCGGTTCCTGCGCCTGGACGGGCGCTGGTACTACCTCGACGGCGACCATCGCTGACGCGGAGCGTGTCAGCGCAGCAACTCGAAGGTTCCCGTGTTGTCCAGCGCATCGAGTTGCGCGCGCGCCCTGCGTGAGGCCTGGTGGTCCGGTCCGAACATGGCCTCCGCGCGCGTCACGGCGTCGGCCAGCAGGGTTCGCGCCGCAGGCGCGTCGCCGCGACGCAGCGCGATCATCGCCCGCAACATCAGGGTGTCGCGCAGGACGAAACGGTTGTTGGTCGTCGCCGGGTTCTCTCCGATATCGGTCGCCAGGCGCGCGAGCAGCGTATCGGCCAGTGCCGGATCGCCGCCCCGGTCGGTCAGGTAGGCGAGCAGGTAGCGGTTGTAGAACACCATGCTGTAGGCAGGCGGGTAGGCGCGCAGGGCGGCCTCGTTCTGTTCGACGAGCGCACGTGCCTCCTGCAGGTCGCCGGCGCCGGCGCGCTTCAGCAGTCCCTCCGCCAGCGTGATCCGGTGGATCGGCTGGGGACTCAGCCGACCTTTCGCGTGGTCGGCCATCACCGTCCGCATCAGGGCGATGGATTCGTTTCTTTCCTTTGGATTGGCAGACAGCAGGCGCCGGGCCAGCATCAGGCGGATGCGCACTATCGTCTCGTGTTGCGGCGGGTAGGCCGCGAGCAGCAGCGCTTCCGCACGCCGCAGAGCCGGGATGACGCCAGCCTGACCGGACTGTCCGAATACGCCCAGCAGCGATCGCACGCGCAGGACATCGGCGAACTCCGGGTGTTGTTCGCCGAAATGCAGCCGGACGATCCGTTCGGCCTGGTCGATGGACACCGCACAGGCCTCCAGCTGCCCGCCCGTGCACTGCAGGTTGGCCAATACGCGCCATGCGCGGCCCACCAGCGGATGCGAATCCCCCAATCGCAGCCGATAGTCGGCCAGCAGTGCTTCCGCGATCCGGCGGCCTTCGTCGATGCGCTCCTGCACCAGCAGGTTCTGCGCCAGGAGACGGCGGGCCTCGTTGGCGACCAGGGGGTAGGCCGGGGCGGCGAGTGCAATGGCGCGGCGCAGGTCGTCGTCCGCCTGCGCGAAGCGGACCAGGCGGGTGTTCCAGTAGCCGCGCAGCGTCAGCAGTTCCGCCTGCGCGGACGGCAGATGGCCATCCCCGGCGAGCGCCAGTGCCTGGTCCAGCGTGTGCCGTGCGAGATCGTGTTCGCCCAGGTCCCAGCGGCTGCGCGCCAGTTCGGTCAGCAGTTGCAGGCGTGGCGGCAGGATGTCCGCACCGGCCATTTCGCGCAGTCCCTCCTGCGCGGCGGCCTGTGCGTCGCGCGGTCTGCCCCGCAGGTTGAGCAGGGCGGCGAGGGTCGCCTGCGCGGTGGCGAGGCCGGACGGATCGTCGCCCTGCAGGCGGGCGGCTTCTGCGGCCAGTCGCGTGGCGCGGTCGTAGTCGCCCACCACGCTGTAGTTGCGGGCCAGCATCGACAGGCCGCGCGCGAGGACCACCGGGCGGTCCTGCAGCGGAAGCGCGCGGACCTGGCGTTCCGTGTCCTCGAGCAGGGCGCCCGACGACATCGGGGTGTCGCCCAGTCCGGACAGGGTGGCGTTGCCCAGCATCCGTTCGAATACCTGCGACAGCGCGAGATTGGACGCGGTCTCGTGGGCCGCACTGCGCTCCTGCCGGACCAGCATGCCCAGGCTGACGGCCGCGACGCACAGCGTCAGCGCCGTCAGCAGAGCGGCCAGCCGATGCCGGGCCAGCAGGCGCAGGCCCCGGTAGGCCGCGCCACCGCCACGGGCCTCGACCGGGCGCCGCTCCAGCCACGCCTGCAGGTCGTCGCGCAGCGCGTCGATCGAGGCATAGCGCTGTCCCGGCGTGCGTGCGATGCAGCGCGCCGCGATGGCGTCCAGGTCGCCCGACAGCGCCCGAGCGAGCGCGCGGGGCGTGCCGAATCCGCGGCACTGCGCCTGCGCCGCTGCGCCCTGTTCCGCCAGCTGCGACATCCGGGGCGCCTGGTCCTTGTCCTGCGACAGGACGGTCGAGAGCAGGCGCGTCGACGCGTGCGGCAGCGCCCCGGCCAGCAGCCGGTACATCAGCACGCCCATCGACCAGACATCCATGGTCACGGCCGGAAGCGCGCCCGACAGCGCCTCGGGCGCGGTGTAGCCATCCGAGGCCGCCAGGCGCGGCACGGCGTCGGAGGCGGCCAGCGAGGCGGTCAGGCCGAAATCGAGCACCTGCACCTGGCCCTCGTCGGTCACCATCAGGTTGGACGGCTTGATGTCCTGGTGCAGTACCTGCCGCTGGTGGGCGTAGACCAGCGCATCGCACACCTGCACGAGCAACGCGACACGCGTGCGCAGGCTGGCGGTGCGCGCGTCGCACCAGGCGTCCATCTGCGCGCCCTGCACGTAGCGCATCGCGAACCACGGATACCCGCCGGCTTCGATGCCGCCATCGAACAGCGTGGCGATCCCCGGATGGTCCAGGGCCGCCAGCGCTTCCCGCTCGCGGCGGAAACTCTCGATCAGGCGTGGCGAGGTCAGTTCGCCGCGCATGCACTTCAGTGCGACGCGCTGCTGGTACTGCCCGTCGTCGCGCCAGGCTTCGTACACCGTGCCCATGCCGCCGGATTCCAGCGCGCGCTCGATCCGCCATGGCCCCAACCGGCTGCCGACCCGGGCGTCGGCTTCGGCCGACCCGTGGGGCGCGGCTTCCTGCTCGCTGGCAGTGAGGGTGTCCCGATGCAGGGCGTCGAGCGAGGCGAACGGCAGCGGGTCGTGTTCGCCGGCGTCCTGCAGCGTGCCGTCCGAATCGAGCAAGGTCGTCAGGGCGCGATGGGTGTCCGGATCCCGGTCGGCCAGGTCGGCGAGGAAGGCGGAACGCGCCGCCGCAGGCAGCGCCACGCAATCGTCGAACAACGCCAGCGCGCGGGCGAAGCGCTGGCTCATGGCGTGCGTCCATCACCTGCATGCGCGTCCGCCGCGCACGCGACGGTGGCGTACTCGGCGGCGGACGGCGGGCGGTCGGGGCAAGGCATGCGCGACGGATTGTGGCCCCGCGCCCGGCGGCCGGCAATGTCGGCGCGCTCAGCCCCGGGGTGCGTGCAGGTAGTCCAGCGTCACCTGCAGCAACGCACGCAGGCCGACATCGAGCGACGCCTCGTCCAGCATGAACTCCGGCGAGTGGTTGCTGGGCGCGGTGACCGGATCGATGCCCTTGGCCGTGCTGCCGACGAAGAAGAACATCGACGGTACCTCGCGCGCGTAGAACGAGAAGTCCTCCGCGCCCATCTGCAGTGGCGGCGTGATGACGTTGTCCGCGCCGACCACCGCCTGCAGGCTGGGCAGCATGCGCGCGGTCAACTCAGGATTGTTGACGGTGACCGGGTTGCCGTCGTTGTCGGGCACGCTGGCCTCGACCTTCGCGCCATGCGCGGCGGCCACGTGCGTGGCGACGTTCTTCAGGTCGGCGAAGATCTTCTGCCGCATGCCGTCGTCGAAGGTGCGGATGGTGCCGACCACTTCCACGTCGTCGGGAATGATGTTGTAGCGGATGCCGCCCTTGATCGCGCCGAAGCTGACCACCGCCGGCAGTTTCGAGATGTCGGTGCGGCGGCTGACGATGGTCTGGGTGGTGCCGATGATGTCGGCCATCGCCACGATGGGATCGATGCCGCCCCACGGCCGCGAGCCGTGCGTCTGCCGACCGACGACCTTCAGCGTGAAGCTGTCCGACGCCGCCATCAGCGGTCCCTGGCGCACGCCGATCTGGCCGACCGGGATCGACGAGAACACATGAAGGCCGAACACCGCCTCCGGCTTGAAGTCCTTGAAGACGCCCTCCTTCAGCATGAGCTCCGCGCCCCCTTCCTCGCCGGCCGGCGCGCCTTCCTCGGCGGGCTGGAACACCAGCAGCACTTCGCCGGGCAGCTGGTCCTTCATCGCCACCAGCGACTTCGCCACGCCCAGCAGGATGCCGGTATGCGCGTCATGGCCGCAGGCGTGCATGACGCCGACGGTTTCGCCGCGGTAGGTCGACGTCGCCTTCGACGCGAACGGCAGGCGGTTGCGTTCGGTCACCGGCAACGCGTCCATATCGGCGCGCAGCGCGATGCGCGGGCCGGGCTTGCCGCCCTTGATCACCGCGGTGACGCCGTGGTGGGCGATGCCGGTGCGCGGTTGCAGGCCCAGCTTGCGCAGTTCTTCGGCCACGCGCTTCGATGTCTCCGCCTCGCGGTTGGACAGTTCCGGGTACTGGTGGAAATGCCGGCGCCAGTCGATCACCTGCTGCTGCACGGCCTGGCCGGCAGCGGCGACCTCGGGGCGTTGCGTGGCGGCGTCCTGGGCAGCGGCGGGCAGCGCGGCCGCCAGTGCGGTGGCCAGCAGGGAAACGGCGAACAGGCGTGCGTGGCGCATCGAGTCGGACTCCGGACGGGATAGGGCGATGCTAACCGCAATGTCACGCGACCGCGTCGCCAGGCTGAGCCTCCGCGTGCCTGTCCTCCTCTCGTGACAGAGCACGGGGCGACAACGCGGCCGGGAAAAGCAGTCGGAGATACCGTTCGTGGTGAGCCCGTCGAACCACGCCTTTCGCGGAAAAGCATGCCGTTCGGTTGCGTCGTTGCCATCGCAAACAGTGTGGTTCGACGGGCTCACCACGAACGACGTTCCGGGATCCGGCCTCGCCTAGAATGACCGCGCGTCGCGCCCGTCGCTCGACTGACGGACATGCATCACCACCACCCTGGACCCCCATGCCCGACCTCGCCCTGCAGGTGCTCCTGCTGTTGTTCCTCGCCGCCATGCTGGCGGGTTTCATCGATGCCATCGCGGGCGGCGGCGGCATGGTCACCATTCCGGCGATGCTGCTGGCGGGCATTCCGCCGCTGCATGTGCTGGGCACCAACAAGCTGCAGTCGCTGTTCGGTTCCGGGTCGGCGAGCTGGGCGTATGCGCGGCACGGACACGTGGATCTCAAGGGCCAGTTGCCGATGGTGCTGACCGCCGCACTGGGCGCGGTCGGTGGCGCACTGCTGGCGACGGTGATTCCGGTGGCGTGGTTGAAGTGGGCGCTGCCGTTCCTGCTGGTCGGCATCGCGGTGTACTTCGGCCTGAAGCCGGACATCGGCCACGTCGACCGCCACCAGCGCATGCGCCCGCAGGTGTTCGCACTGACCTTCGTGCCGGCGATCGGCTTCTACGACGGCGTGTTCGGCCCGGGCACAGGTTCGTTCCTGATGCTGGGCTTCGTGGCGCTGGCGGGCTTCGGCATCCTCAAGGCGACCGCGCACACCAAGTTCCTCAACTTCGGCTCCAACCTCGGCGCGTTCGCGGTGTTCCTCGCGCACGGTGCGGTGCTGTGGAAGGTCGGCCTGCTGATGGGCGCCGGCCAGTTCCTCGGCGCGCAGCTCGGCTCGCGCTTCGCGATGAAGCAGGGCGCCCGCATCATCAAGCCGCTGCTGGTGACGGTGTCGATCGCGCTGGCGATCCGGTTGCTGGCGGATCCGCAGCATCCGTTGCGGCTCTGGCTGGGGTTCTAATCCTTCTCCCCGCGAGGCGGGGAGAAGGTGGCCGGAGGCCGGATGAGGGGCAAGCGCGATCTTCGGCGACAACGTGCGCGCGTTTTGCTTCACGGCTTCGTCGCCCCTCACCCGCCTTCGGCACCCTCTCCCCGCAGGCGGGGAGAGGGGAACATCAAGGCGTCGCGGACAGATAATCCCACGCCACCTGCAGCATCGCCCGGCTGCCGGTCTGCAGCGCCTGTTCGTCGAGCAGGAATTGCGGCGAGTGGTTGATCGGCGCGGTGGCCGGGTCGATGCCCTTCGACGTCGAGCCGACGAAGAAGTAGAACCCCGGCACGGTGTTGGCGAACTGCGAGAAATCCTCCGCCACCGTCACCAGCGGCATCTCCACCACGTTCGCCGCGCCGACGGCCCTCTCCAGTGATGGCCGCACGCGCTGGGTGAGCGCAGGCTGGTTGATGGTGGCCGGTGCGTTGTTGGCGACCTTCAACTCGGCGCTGCCGCCGCTGGCGTGCGCGTAGTCGTCGGCGATGCGGCGGAAACGCGCGATCACGTCTTCGCGCACGGTCGGGTCGAAGGTGCGCAGCGTGCCGACCAACGTCGCTTCGTCCGGAATGATGTTGAAGCGCACGCCGGCCTGGAACTGGCCGGCCGTCAGCACCACCGGACTGGTGGCGATGTTGACTTGGCGCGCGATCATGCTCTGCGTACCCAGCAGGATCTGCGCGCCCAGGGTGATCGGGTCCACGCCGTCCCACGGCCGCGAGCCGTGCGTCTGCTTGCCTTTCACCACCAGCGACCACTCGTCCGCCGCCGCCATCAGCGGACCGCTGCGATAGCCGACGCTGCCGACCGGCAGGCCGGCCCACACGTGCAGGCCGAACACGGCGTCGGGCGTGAAGTCCTTGAAGATGCCGTCCTTCAGCATCAACGCCGCGCCGAACACCTCGCCTGCGACCGGGGGACCTTCCTCGGCCGGCTGGAACACGAACATCACCTCGCCCGGCAGTTCGTCTTTCGCCGTGACCAGCGCCTGCGCCACGCCCATCAGGATGGCGACATGCGCATCGTGGCCGCAGGCATGCATGACGCCGACGGGCTGGCCGCGGTAGTCCGCCTTCACCGTCGACGCGAACGGCAGGCCGGTCTGTTCGGTGACCGGCAGCGCATCCATGTCGGCGCGCAACGCGATGCGCGGGCCGGGCTTGCCGCCCTTCAGCACGGCGACCACGCCGGTCTTGCCGACGCCGGTGCGCACGGTCAGGCCCAGCGAACGCAGATGGTCGGCGACCAACTTCGCGGTGCGTGTTTCCTGCTCGCCGAGCTCGGGATGCTGGTGGAGGTCGCGGCGCCACTGCACGAGGCTGGGCTGCGCCTGTTCGAGCGCGGTGAATGCGGTGTTCTGCGCGCGGGCGTCCGCGCTGGCCAGCGAGGCGGTGGCGACGAGCAGGGCGGCGAACAGGCGATGGGTGCGACGCATGGCGGCATCCGGAACCGGCGGGAAGCACGATGCTAGCCCCTGCCGTGCGCGTGTCCAATGGCGAATACCCATGAGCGCATGACGGCACGCGGCTCGCATTGGCGACGAGCGCATGGCAGGCTCGCACTCCTTCCAGGACCCGCAAGCCGATGAACCACGACGCCGACTCCGTTCCTACCCGCCCGTTGCAGGGCGATGCGGCGCTGCTGCGTGCGGTCGGCAGCGTGGCGCTGGCGGCGGCGGTCATCAACATCATCGTCGGCGGCGGCATCTTCAAGATGCCGGCCGCGCTGTCGGCACAGGTCGGCGCGGCCGCTCCGTTGGCGCTGCTCGCCGGCGCCGTGGTGATGGTGCCGGTGGCGCTGTGCTTCGCCGCCATCGGCAGTCGCGCGTCCGCGACCGGCGGTCCCTACACCTACGTCAGCGCGGTGTTCGGCACGCTGCCGGGCTTCTTGGCCGGCGCGCTGATGTGGATCTGCAACGTGGCCTCCAGCGCGGGCGTGGCGGCGGCGCTGTCGCTGCAGGTCGCCAGCCTGTGGCCGGCCTTCGCTGCGCCGCTGCCGCGCGCGCTGCTGCTGGCCGGCGTGTACGCCGCCATCTACGCACTCAACGCGTTCGGCGTGAAGCTGGGCGCGCGCGCGGTGATGGCGCTGGCCACGCTGAAGCTGGTACCGCTGTTCCTGCTGGTGATCGTGGGGCTCGCCTTCGTCGATACCACCCAGGTCAGCTTCGCCTTCGCCGACGTACCGTCGTGGGCGGTGCTGGGCGCGGCGATGGTGATGGTGGTGTTCGCCTATTCCGGCGTGGAGACGGCGCTGATTCCCGGTGGCGAAGTGCGCGACCCCTCGCGCAGCGTGCCGCGCGCGGCGATGAGCGCCATCCTGCTGGTGGTGCTGCTGTACCTGGGCCTGCAGATCGTCTGCCAGGGCGTGCTGGGAGCGGCGCTGGCCAGCAGCAGCGTGCCGATCGCCGAAGCCGCAGGCCGCATCTGGGACCCTGCGCGCATCGCGCTGCTGGTCACCGCCTGCCTGTCGATGGCAGGCTTCCTGCTCGGCAACCTGCTCGGCTCGTCGCGGCTGCTGTTCGCGCTGGGCCGTGACGGCTATTTGCCGCAGGCCTTCGGCCGGGTCAGCGCCACCCACCGCGTGCCGCTGCTGTCGCTGGCCGCGCATGCCGGCATCGCCTGCGTGCTGGCGGTGCTGGGCAACTTCGAAGCGCTGGTGTTGATCTCCGGCGGCGCCGTCTGCCTGGTCTACGTGATGGTGGGTATCGCGGCCTGGCGCGCGCAGCGCACCGACTTGCGCGAGCGCGGCGAGCCGTTCGTGCTGCGCGGCGGCCCGCTGGTGCCGGGCCTGGCGGTCGTCGGGATGCTCGCCATCCTCACCACGCTGAGTGCGCGCGAGTGGACGGCGATCGGGGTTGCCGTCGTGGTGCTGGCGGTCGTGTACGCGGTGCTGGTGGGGCTGCGGCGGCGCGTTGGCGTCTGAAATGTAGGAGCGACGTGAGTCGCGACCGCACGGCTCGCACTCGCGCGATCCCGACGTGCGCACCGAATCACTGTGTGCGGGAGATGCTTTCCTGGATCGGGCGGAAGCCGCCCGGTCGCGACTCACGTCGCTCCTACAAAAAGCCGAGTCCCGGGCTTACCGGAACACCACCGTGCGGTGCCCGTTCAACAGGATGCGGTGCTCGACATGCCGCCGTACCGCACGCGCCAGCACCAGCGATTCGATGTCGCTGCCCATGCGCACCAGTTCCTTCGGCGCCATCGCATGGTCCACGCGGGCGATGTCCTGTTCGATGATCGGGCCTTCGTCCAGGTCGCGCGTGACGTAGTGGGCGGTGGCGCCGATGATCTTGACCCCGCGCTGGTGCGCCTGGTGGTACGGCTTGGCGCCCTTGAAGCTGGGCAGGAAGCTGTGGTGGATGTTGATGGCGCGTCCGGCGAGGGCGTCGCACAGTTCCGGCGACAGGATCTGCATGTAGCGCGCCAGCACGACGAGATCGATCTGCTCGCGCTCGACCAGATCGACGATGTGCCGCTCCTGCTCGGCCCGGTTGCCCGCCGACACCGGCAGGTGGTGGAAGGCCACGCCATAGGACTGCGCCAGCGGGGCGAAGTCGGCGTGGTTGGAGGCGATGCAGGCGATCTCCACCGGCAGCTGGCGGCTGTGCACGCGGAACAGCAGGTCGTTGAGGCAGTGGCCCTGCTTGCTGACCAGCACCATCAGGCGCGCCTTGCGGCTGGCATCGTGGATCTGCCAGTCCATGCCGAACATCTCCGCCAGCGAGGCGAAGCCTTCCCGCAGGACGTCGATCTCCGTCGCCCCCGGCACGTCGAAATGCACGCGCAGGAAGAAACGTCCCGACTCCTCGTCGCCGAACTGCTGGGCATCGAGGATGTTGCAGCCGGACTCGTAGAGCAGGCCGGTGACGCGGTAGACGATGCCGGTGGTGTCCGGGCAGGAGAGGGTGAGGATGTGGTCGCGGCGCATTCGGGTGTCGGTGGGGTTATTCGCAACGGGCAGCGGTGATCTGGTTCTGTGCATCGATGTAGACGCGCAGGCGATCGCTGCGCGTATCGTGCTTCACGGCGGTGGTCGGGCCGATCGGATTGACCAGCCCGGCGCCGCTTTCGCTCGACAGCCGCCGCAGGTTGGCTTCGTCCGCCGGTTGCCCCACGGCCCAGCCCAGCGAGGCGTCCTTGCAGGTCCCGCTGCCCGCGACCTGCGGGCCCGGCGTGCTGACGCAGGCGGAGAGCGCCATCGCGGCAAGGGCGATCGGCATCGCGCGGATGGACGAACGGTGCGTCGGCAGGAGCATGGTCATGGCAGCATCTCGGGGGGCGGCGGAGGATCGCTGTTTAACACACCCGCTGGCATAAAGGGCGGACGCCGCCACGCATCGCCTGTTCCCTTCACGGAGACCGCCATGGATCGTCGCTTCGTCGTGCCGCTCGCGTTCGTCCTTGCCCTGCTCTCGGCCTTCCTCGCCCCACCCGCGGATGCCTGCACCCGCGTCGTCTACCTGGGCGCCAACGACGACGTCATCACCGCCCGGTCGATGGACTGGAAGAACGACGTCGCGACCAACCTGTGGATCTTCCCGCGCGGCATGGCGCGCAGCGGGCAGGCCGGGCCCAATTCAGTGACGTGGACGTCGAAGTACGGCAGCGTCATCGCCACCGGCTACGACATCTCCACCACCGACGGCATGAACGAGGCCGGCCTGATGGCCAACGTGCTGTGGCTGGTGGAGTTCGAGTACCCCGCCTACGACGGCCGCGGTCCCGGGCTCAGCATCACCGCGTGGGCGCAGTACGCGCTGGACAACTACGGTAGCGTGAAGGAAGCCGTCGATGCGCTGCGCAAGCAGCCCTTCACCGTGGTGACCGACAAGGTGCCCGGCGAAGACCGCCTGACCACGCTGCACCTGTCGCTGTCCGACGCCAGCGGCGACAGCGCCATCATCGAGTACATCGGCGGCAAGCAGGTGATCCACCACGGCCGCGAGTTCCAGGTGATGACCAACTCGCCGGTGTTCGACCAGCAGCTCGCGCTCAATGCCTACTGGAAGCAGATCGGTGGCACTGTGATGCTGCCGGGCACCAACCGCGCCTCGGACCGCTTCGCGCGCGCCTCGTTCTACATCAATGCGATCCCCAAGGCCGAGGATCCGGTGAAGGCGCTGGCCAGCGTCTTCAGCGTGATCCGCAACGCGTCGGTGCCGTTCGGCATCAACACGCCGGAGGAACCGAACATCTCCTCTACCCGCTGGCGCACGGTCGCCGACCACAAGCGCAAGCTGTACTTCTTCGAGTCCGCGCTGACGCCCAACACGTTCTGGGTCGACCTGAAGGAGGTCGATTTCTCCAGGGAGACCGGCAAGGTGATGAAGCTGGACCTGGGCGCGGACCAGCGCAACGTGTTCGCCGGCAACGCGGTGAAGGATTTCAGGCCCGCGCCGCCGTTCGTGTTCCAGGGCCTGTAGTCAGAGATCGAATGCCAGCAGGTCGTGCCCGGTGGCCGCGCGCACTACGCGCCGGTACAGCACGTTGCCGCTGCCTGCATTGGTCAGCGCCACCAGCGCGCGCTGGCCGCGCGCGTCGCCCAGGGCGAAGTTCTTGAAGATGCCGCCGTTGCTGCCCGAGTGGTAGAACACCGGGCCGCGCGGCGTGGCCTCCAGGTTCCAGCCCAGGCCCTTGTCGGTCCAGCGGCCGGGCACGTCGATCTGCTTCGTCAGCATCGCCGTGCGCGTGGCCTCGCTGATCTGCCAGGGCGCGCGTTGCGTACGCACCATCAGCGCCATGAAGCGGGCATAGTCGGTCGGCGTGGTGCGCAGGCTGGCGGCGGCATTGGCGAGGATGTCGCCGGGCCAGTTCACCAGGCCTTTCGGCGTGATGGCCTGCACGGCGGGCAGTGCGCGGACGGCGTCTTCCCAGCGCCACGCGGACAGCGGCTTGCCCCAGCGGTCGGCGACGGTCTGCGCGGCGTTCCACGTGTCGCGGAGCATCTGCGGTGGCATGCCGGGCTCCTCGTCCTCGACGGCGCGATGGCCGTACACCGAGCGTGCAGCGAGGTCCCTGCTCCACGTATAGCTGCTGTCGCCCATGCCGGCGGGGCCGAACAGCAGCCGCTGCATCGACTCATCGAGGCTCTCGCCAGTGAGCTTCTCGACCACCAGTTGCAGCCAGAAGATCGCTTCGCCTGAGTAGTCGATGCGCGTGCCGGGCTTCACCGCCGGCACCAGTGTTTCGTTGGCCGGGTCCTTGCGCCAGTTCGGCATGCCGGTGGAGTGGCGCAGCACGTCGCGCGCGGTGACCAAGTCCACCCATGAATGGTCGGCCAGATACTCCATGCGCCGGTAGCGCACCAGCGGCGCGTCCAGGTCGATCACGCCCTGGTCGGCCAGCTGCAGCACCAGGTACGCGAACACCGGCTTGCTGAGCGAGGCGTCCTCGAACATCGTGTCGCGCGTGACGGGCGTCGCAGTTTCCGCCTTCATCACGCCAAGGTTGCGCGACCACACCACCTCGCCACGTTCCACCACCGCCATGCCGATGGCGGGCACGCGCAGCGCCTGCATCAGGCGCGGCAGGTCGGCAAGGAAGGCATCCGGTGGAATCCAGCCTGCACTGTCATCGCACGCGCCAGCGCGCGCCATGCGGGGCCATGCGGCGGTTGCCAACGTCGACAGGGCAGCAGCCCCGAGCCATTGGCGGCGAGCGAACGAAGACGGCAGAGAGGAACTCACGCGGCTTGGCTCCTGAAAGAACGAACGACACGCAGTGTTGACGAACGAGGGTGGCAGAACCCTTCCCGCGTTCGCGGCAACAGCGTGTCCGGTGTCCGGTTGCAAGGAATGAACGCGAACAGTGAAGAGCCACACGCCGATGCGAAGCGCGGTGGCGCGGGCCATGCGGGGAAATCACCTCGCCACAGGCACCGTTTCGCGGCAACAGGGGAATCCCATGACCACCAGAACGAACGTGGACGCATCAATGAAGTCGCGACCGCGGCACAGCATCGGCGCGCTTGTCGCGCTGCAGGGATCTCTCTGTTCTGCCGTTCAGGCACCGGGCACCGATGGACGTGGCGACACCGCGCGTGCGCGTCGGCGCCCGAAAATCGTGATGGCGTCCGCAAAAAACACCGCGTTGCCCGCCGGCCGCCGCTGGTCGCTGCGCGGAATGGCCGCGTTGCTGGCGATGGCCGCGGGCCTGCACGCCAGTCCTGCGTTGGCGCAGTTGAGTTGCAGCAACGTGTATGCCACCAATGCGGATGGTCAGATCTACGAGACGCCCAACAGCGGGGCGCAGATGCTGGTGGGGTCGGTGACAGGCTTGCCGGCGGCGACCAATCCGTTCGGCATCTCGCCCGATGGCAGCAGGCTCTATCTGGCGGCGTCGGCGCCGGCGCGGTCAACCCTGCGAATGGCTGGTTCTATTTTGCGGGAGCGAATCAGAACAGCAATGCGGCAGACGGTTGGCATCTGTATGCCTTCAACCCGGCGACGCCTGCCACCGCGCCTGTCCGGGTTGGCCAGATCACCGGCACGGCCGGCAACAACGGCGACCTGACGTTCGACACCCTGGGGAATCTCTTCCTGCTCTCGGGCAATGCATCGAACAGCCCGCAGAACCGGATATTCCGGGTGGGGAAGGTTCCCACGTCGGCGGGAACCGGATCCTTGCCGGCCACGGTGCTCGCCATCGTGTCATCGGGCGCAACGGAGAATGTCGGCGGTATCGCCTTCACCGCCGCCGGTGAACTGATGACGAGTATCGGGGGCGGGATCATCAGGCGATACAACCCGCTGACGGGGGCGCTGATCGCCGAAGGCAATTTCGTTGCAACGGCCATCAGCGACCTCGCCTCCTGCGCCGGCGGCAACACGATCACGTTGCAGAAGGATCTGCCCCAGGGCCGCGCGGTCGTGGGAAACCAGTTCACGCTACAGCTTTCGGGTGGCGGCCTGGGCGCAACGCAGACTGCGACCACGACCGGCAGTGCCTCGGGCATGCAGGCGGCGACCGTCGGCCCGTTGCTGGTCATCGATGGCGCCAGCTTCCAGATCAACGAAGCCGCCGCCGGGAGTCCTTCCGCGGTGCTGGCGAACTATGCGCGCAGCTGGCAGTGCATCGACGCGGCGGATGGCGATGTGGTCGTGGCATCCGGGTCCACCTTCCCGGGCACGGTGACCATACCCACCATCCGAACGGGCTCCAGCGTCGTGTGCACCATCACCAACGGACGCCTGCCGATCCTGCGTGTGCAGAAGGCATTGCCCAATGGCAGGGCCGTGGAGGGCAACCAGTTCAGCCTTGCCATCACGGGCACGGGCGCACCTGCTGCGGTGACCACCGGCGGCACCGGCAGCACGGTCACCGGCACGGTGACGCACAGCACGGCGACGGCGGGCAGTGTCTACACCTTGTCGGAGTCGGCCGCGGGAACGCCGACCACGGTGCTGGCGAACTACACCACGACCTACGCATGTACCAATGCGCTGGCGGGTGGGCAGACACCCAGTGGCACCGGCACCAGTTTCGATGTCACGCCCGTGGCCGGCGACGACCTGACGTGTACGTTCACCAACACGCGGGCGACCCGGCTGACGCTGATCAAGACGGTCACCAACGACGATGGCGGCACGCGGCTGCCGACGGCGTGGACGCTCTCGGCATCAGGGCCGACATCCATCAGCGGCACGACCGGCTCGGCCGCGGTGACCAACGCTGCGGTCAGTCCCGGCACGTACACCCTGTCCGAAAGTGCGCTTCCCGCCGGCTACTCGGCTTCGCCCTACACCTGCACCATCAACGGCGGCGTTCCGGTGAGCGGCAACAGCGTGACGATTGCCACGGGCGACAACGTGGTCTGCAGGATCCACAACGATGACGTCGGCACGCCGGGGCCACCGGCCACCTGCGGCATCACCAGTCATGCCGGTCCGAGCTCGACCGCGCCCGTCTTCGGGCCGGGCGGCGTCAACGCGAGCATCGCGCTGGAGAACGTGACGTTCGATGCGGGTTCGACGGCAGGCGGTTCCATCACCCGCTTCGTCGACAGCAACGGACGGACGTACTCGACACCGGCCGGCCCCGGACGCTGGCTGTTGACCAACAGCAGCACCACGACCCGCGTGACCATCACCTTTTCGCCGTCCATCCCGGCCCATCGGATCGGCATCGGTATCTACGACATCGGTGTCTGGGACGCCACCTTGCCCAACAACGGCGAAGACGCGAGCTACGCCCCCAGGCTGACGCTCGGACTCAGCGGGGGAGCGGCGACAACCAGCCAGTTCGTCGCCCATCGGACGGGACTGAATGCCACGCAGGCGAGCTACACGCCGGGCTCCGGCGTGGTCACGCTGGACGCGGGCGCGTACGTTCCCGGCACGGAAGGCACGTGGCGACAGTCGGTCTTCCTGCGCGGCAACGCCAACGCACTGGTGAGCACGCTCACGCTGACGGCCACCAACATCAAGCCGGGCGACAACATCGGCTTCGGCCTGGTGGCCATCCCGTCGTGCGTCACCATCAGCAAGGTCACCGAAGGCGGTGTGGGCAGCTTCGACTTCACCACCACCAACGTCAACAACTGGGACAACACCGCGTCCGCGTCCCCGGTGACGCTGACCACGACGGCCACCGGCACGCCGGTCAACTCCGCGCGGCACTACTACGCACATCCGGTCGCCAGCAATGGCCAGGGCACGCAGCCGGTCGTCCTGAGCGAGACGATTCCTCCCACCTGGGTCCTCTCGCCCGCCCAGTGCACGGACGCCAACAGCAGCCGCAACGGCAATACCGGCAGCTTCGGCAGCCTCGTGGGTGGCACGCTGACGATCCCGGCCGATCGCATGCGGTTCGAATCCAACATCACCTGTTCGTTCACCAATACGCGCGCGGCGATCCTGCGCTTGCAGAAAGCGCTCCCCGATGGCCGCGCGGCAGCAAGCGACCAGTTCACGCTGTCGATGACAGGCACGGGCGCGCCCACGGCGGTGACCACGACGGGTGCGGGCAGCACCGCGACCGGCATGCTCACACACGACACGGCGACGCCGGGTTCGGCCTACACCCTGTCCGAAGCCGCCGCGGGCGGGGCAGACCTGTCGTATTACACGACCACCTACCGCTGCACCAATGCGCGCGCCGGTGGCCAGACGCCGGCAGGAGACGGCACGACGTTCGCCGTGACGCCGGCGGTGGGCGACGACCTGACCTGCACGCTCACCAACCTGCGGCGGACCACCGATCTCTCGATCCGGAAAACGGTGGCGGACGAGCCGCTGGTGAGCGGTGCGCAAGCGGTCTTCACCCTGGTGATCACCAATCACGGTCCCGGAGCCGCCGATGGTGCGACGGTACGGGATCCCGCGGCAGCAGGGCTCGATTGCCTCGCGGCGGGCCTGCCGGCGCCGACCTGTTCGGCGACCGGCGGCGCGGACTGTCCCGCGTCGCTGACGCCCACCGGCCTGCAGTCCGGTGTCGCCATCCCGGCGCTGCCCAATGGGGGCATCGTCACCATCGGGCTCACCTGCAAGGTCACGGCCAGCGGCCTGCCGTGAGCGATGCCCGCCCCTAGCGCATGCCGTGCGGTCGAACGGCATGCGGAGCGCGTCGCTTCGACGATCGCGCGTAGAGCACGCGAGGCAAATTTCGTCGTCTCCGGTGCGGTGTGCGAAGGGGACGCCGTACGCGCGGAGGACTGGCATCGCGCCGGTGCGCACTCGCTTCCTGCCTGTGCGTCCGGATAGCGCAGCGCTTCGCGCACCCGTCGGCGGATGTCCGGCCGCCAATCCGTATCACGACACTACCTGACTGCCCCGGTCGTTTATGGGGCGAGCACATCGTAGAAGCACGATGCGCATTTTTTTCTTCGGGGAGTGTTATGAGAAAGACGGGTGGATCCATCCTGGACGGTAAGCGGTGTGCATGGAGGGGTCCGTGGGAAAACCGGCGCATGCTTCCGGGCGTCGCGGCCTCGTCGATGATGGCAGCCCGCTCCAGGGGCAAGAAGCGAATGGATGGCCGCCACTCCCACGTGGAAGCGGATCCGCCGGAACGGGCGCCAACGCTGGCGCTCGCCGGCTACGTCGTGCTCGCGCTGTGCGGCCTGTTGTGGTGCTTGAATGCGCAGGCGCAGACCGCTACCTATTCCCACGGCAACAGTGCAACCGCGTCGGGTGCCGGCACCGGCGGCACGCCATCACTGAGCTTCAATGTCCAGGCGGGCCAGAACCGCGTGGTGTTCCTCAATGCCGTGTTCGAGCGCGAGCATTGCAGCAACACCCTCGATTGGGGCGATGAAAATGACTGCAACAGGCAGGTCAACTGGGCGTCGCCAAGCATGGTGAGCTCGAGTGGCGCCGCTGCGCAGATCACGTTCAACATCAGTGGCCCTGGGGGATCCCTGTCGTTGCGCAACCCATTGGGCACGAGCGAGGGCGATCTCTACTTCGCTTACATTCATCGATCATCGGGTAATGCTCCCGCAACCGTTCCCTTGGCGGTGTTCTCCCATGAAATCTATGCGGTCGCGCTTTATGAGAGCCAATTGCGGAGCCTGCTCGGGGGCGCCGCCTCCGGCACGGTGACGATCAGCTTGCCTGCCTCGGGTCTCAATGCACCCCGTCGCACGGGAGACGAGGCCCTCCTGTCTGCGTTGCAGTTCAACCATGTCCACCAGCGCATGGATGGAAATGGCGCCAATGGCGTCGTGCGCTCTGCGTATGCAATTTTCAATTGCGGCGCATCTGGGAGCCTGTATTTTGGCGGGCAGGCAGTTCAGAACTGGGTCTGCCCATCCGGGGGAGGGCTCCTGCCCTATGACGCGGGGCAGGCCCCGGGCACGGGCGATGGCGTCCTGCAGTTCGGCCTGAATGGGTACTCCCGCAGTGGCGGTCCGCACGGTTTTCAGACCGCATCCGGCCTCACCGAGGTGCACAGCCCCGCGGTGATCAACACCAACGCCGGCACTTGGCTGGGGGGCACCGAAGCGGATGGGTTCAGCACCACCTACCAATGGGCAAACAGTGGCCTGAGCACGGCGGGGGCGCCTGCACTGACCGCGCGTGCGCCCTCTGGAACCACGGGTGGTCTGCGAACGACTTACACCGTCCGCCGACCGCGTGTGGATCTCTCGATCACCAAGGCCGATGGCATCACCACGATGCTGTCGGGCGCAAGCACCACCTACACCGTGGTGGTCACCAACCGGGCGAGCTCTGCCACCATGGCGTATGCCGACGGCGCAGTCGTGAGGGATCCGGTGGCCACGGGGCTGACCAAGACGGCGGTCAGCTGTACGGCAGCCGGTGGCGCGGTCTGTCCCACGGGACTGACGGTTGCGGCACTGGAGAGTGGCGTCACCATCGCCACGTTCCCGCCTGGGGGCACGTTGACCTTCAGCGTCACCGCCACGGCAAACGCCGGGACGACGGGCAGCGTGACCAATACGGCCACCGTCGCGCCACCGACGGGTTACACCGATGAAAATTCGACAGACAACACCGCCAGCGACACCAACACGCTGCTCATTCCGCTGACGCTGAGCAAGGCCTGGGCCAATGCCACGGTCAACGACAGGGTGACGCTCTCCCTGACCGGCTCGCCCGCCCCCAGCGACGGTGCCGCCCTGGTTGCCGTGGCGAACACCGCGAACGAAACGGATACCAGCACGACACCTTACGGCGTCGTGGCGGGACGGACCTATACCATCACCGAGGCCTTCAACGTCGGCACAGCCGCGGGCTACATCAAGACACTCGCCTGCACCGGAAACACAGGGACCAATGCTGCGCTGACCTATACCGCCAACGCGCTCAGCGGCACGATCAGGGTGGGCAGCACGGCCACGGCCATCACCTGCACCTTCGGCAATGCTCGCCTGCCGCAACTGACGCTGCGCAAGACGGTGACCAACGACAACGGCGGTACGCAGCTGGCGACCGCGTGGACGCTGTCGGCCACCGGCCCGACCAGCATCAGCGGTGCGATGGGCGCATCGGCGGTGACCAACGCGACGGTCAACCCGGGCACGTACACGTTGTCGGAAAGCGCAACGCCTACCGGCTATACCGCTGGCACCTATAGCTGCGTGACAAATGGTGGCGCGGCCGTGGTCAGCAACAGCATCGTGCTGGCCGCGGGCGATGTGGCCACCTGCACGATAAACAACGACGACCGTCCTGCCACGCTGACGCTGCGCAAGACGGTCACCAACGACAACGGCGGCACCCAGCCGGCGACAGCCTGGACGCTGTCGGCCGCGGGCCCGACCAGCATCAGTGGCGCGACCGGCACGCCGGCCGTGACCAGTGCGACGGTGAATCCGGGGACTTACACGCTGTCGGAGAGCACGACACCCGGCGGCTATACCGCCAGCGGCTACAGCTGCGTCAAGAACGGCGGAGCGGCGGTGTCGAGCAACAGCATCACGCTGGTCGCGGGTGATGCTGCGACGTGCACCATCAACAACAACGACCGTCCGGCCACGCTGACGCTGATCAAGACGGTCACCAACGACAACGGAGGTACGCAGCTGCCGACGGCGTGGACGCTGTCGGCCGCGGGGCCGACCGCCATCAGCGGCACGACCGGCACGCCGGCCGTGACCAGTGCGACGGTGAATCCGGGGACTTACGCACTGTCGGAGAGCACGACACCGGGCGGCTATACCGCCAGCAGCTACAGCTGCGTCAAGAACGGCGGCGCGGCGGTGTCGGGCAACAGCATCACGTTGGCTGCGGGTGATGCTGCGACGTGCACCATCAACAACAACGATCGCCCGGCCACGCTGACGCTGATCAAGACGGTGACCAACGACAACGGCGGCACGCAGCTGCCGACGGCGTGGACGCTGTCGGCCACGGGCCCGACCAGCATCAGCGGCACGACCGGCACGCCGGCCGTGACCAATGCGACGGTGAATCCGGGCACGTACACGCTGTCGGAAAGCGCAACGCCCACCGGCTACACCGCCAGCACCTACAGCTGCGTGCGCAACGGCGGCGCAGCCATGGTCAGCAACAGCATCACGCTCGCGGCGGGCGATACCGCCACCTGCACGATCAACAACAACGACGTCAATCAGACCGACGTGTCGATCACCAAGGCCGCGTCGGCGGATACGGCGGTCCGTGGCGACGAAGTCACGTTCACGCTGCTGGTGCGTAATCTGGGTATCGCCGCCGCGCATGGCACGGTGGTCCGCGATCCGAGCGTGGCGGGACTGGACTGCACGGCCGCCGACTTGAGCGCGCCGACCTGTTCGGCGACGGGTGGCGCAACTTGTCCCACACCGTTGACGGCCACCGGCCTGCAGTCCGGTGTTGCCGTTCCGGCACTTCCCAATGGGGGCGCTGTCACCATCGGGCTCACCTGCAGGGTCACCGCCAGCGGCCTGCCGTGAGCTTTCTCCTTTCCCCACCCGGGCCGCACCGCTCCTCGGGAAGCTAACGGAATACCGGTCGCACAGCTTGTTCGCCTCCACCGGCGCGCGGCGGTGATGGCATGCCGTCGAAGCCGCATATGAGGCGGGCGCGGCCGGCGCAAACCTCGGCCACCAGGTCATCACCTATCGCTGTATCCGTGCGCGACCTGGTTGCCGAACACCCAGCGGTATCGGCACGAGTTTCAGCACTACACCGGCAGCCGGCGATGACCTGACTTGCACCTCCAGCAATGGCTTGGGGCTGCGGTTGCGTCGGTGGCCAAGCCCGACACGCACGGGGCGGGCCAACCGACCAGGCGGGCGACGTGCTGATCAGCGGCAGCAAACCACCTACGCCATCGTCGCGATGAACGATGGGCCCGAGCCGGTCAACAACACCATGCTCCGGGACACGCCGGAAGCGGGGCTGTCGGCGTGCAAACTCGCTGGCCCGGCGTGCGAGGTCACTGGCGGGACGGCCAGGTGCCCGGCCGCAGGCACGGGGAAGGCCAACGGTCGATGGCCAACGTGCGATCCCCTGCACCCGCTGGCGTCGCGATAGGGGCCTTGGCCAATAACTGTGAGATCACGGTGCGGGTGACCCGCACGGTGCAACAGCTTGAGCATCCTGCTACGGCGAGGGCGTTCCCGCTGGTTGTCGATCATGGCGGGAAGATGGCCTTTAGATGATGCATCTCTGCCAAGAGGACGGATTCGCGTACGGAACGGATGTATGTCCGGTATGGGTCACACATTTCGAGTAACACCCAACTGGGGCGGATGCAGACGATGTACCGCAAAAGGATGGCGGTCGGGACGGGGCGAGTGCAGCAGCGCACGAACATGCGCTCCGCGGCAAGAGCGCTTGCAATGAGGCGAGGGGTTTCTCGGTGGATAGGGCGACAAGTACGACGCGCGTTCATGCAGTGGAGCGCGGAATGTCCAGCACAGCCTGTCCGGAAGTCGCGGCCATCGTTGTCGGGAGCGTCATGAACGATCGAGCAGGGGAGTCCGGCGTGATGGTTGGAACAACGAGGATCCAGAAAAAGATGCGGTGGCCATGGGCGATGGCAGCGGCGGTGATGGTCCTGACGGGTAACACCGCCTGGGCCCATCGCACCACATCGACGTGGAGCAACACGTCCACCAGCGCGACAGGCAGCCTGCAGACGGGCGGCCCTACAGTCACCGTGACGCTTGCGCCAAGTGCAACCAACACGCTCTATTACAACGGCACGTCAACTTCGACCATCGGTGCGCGTGGCGGCACGAGCACGATGTTCAGGCCCAACCTGGCAACCAATACATCGGCCATTGCCATATCGGCGGATAAGATTAATTGCACACGGGGCAATGGGATCGTATGCCAGCGCGGCACGATGACGATCACGTTCAGTCAGCCGGTCACGAATCCGGTCATCCATTTGACGGGGCTGGGTGCCAATGCCAGTTCCGGCGTCGACTTCTCGCCCCGCCTGAGCCTGACAGGCAGTAGTCCTGCAGGTGCCAGTCTTGGTGGGGTCAGGCCAGGGGCGGGAAACCTGCAGATCACCGGTGGCAACACCATCGGTGTCATCAACAATAACGGCCAGACGAGCTGCGCCACTTCTGGCAACAATGGTGCCGGTTGCGGCAGTGTGCAGATCACTGGCACCGTCACCTCGCTGACGTTCAGCGTGGCACTGCTGCTCAATGGTGGCTCAGGCACGGCAGGTTCCACCCGCGAGACATTCGACCTCACCGTGACGGTCGACGAGGATTTCAGCGATGCGCCCGTGGTCAATTTCAACAATGCCACCGCGCCATCGCATGTCATTGGCGACCTGCGTCTGGGCAGTCTCATCGATGCAGACAATGCCACTGTCGCCAACGCCACCGTCAGCCCGTTCCCAGTAACGGCAGGCGCCGATAACAATGGCGGTAATGGCGATGGTCTCGACGAAGACGCCATCACCGCCTTCCCTCAACTCAACACCGGCAGCACCAGCTACAGCCTGACGGTTCCGATCAGCGGTGCAAGCAAATCCGGCATGGTCTGCGGATGGATCGATTTCAACCGCAATAATGCGTTCGTTGCTGGCGAACGGGCATGCGCAGGTTTTTCCGCTGGCGCGACCAGCGTGGTCCTGAATTGGAACGCAGCCAATGGCAACGCGCCCACCGGGCTGACGCCCGGCGACAATTACGTGCGCTTGCGCGCCGGCTATACCACCGCCCAGATACAGACCGCAGATGGCAAGGGGCGTGCGGACAGTGGCGAGGTGGAGGACTATCGGATCACCGTGCCGCCGAGGCTGCGCCTGCAAAAGTCGTTATCCGATGGCCGGGCAGTGGCGGCCGACCAGTTCGCCTTGTCGATTGCCGGCCCTGACGCGCCGGCGGCGGTGACGACGACCGGCAGCGGCACGACCGCGAGTGGGATGGTGACGCATGCAGCCGCAACGGCAGACTCCGAGTACACGCTTTCCGAAACCGGGGCGGCCGGCGCCATCCTGAGTAACTACGCCACCACCTACAGTTGCACCAATGCGCGAGCTGGTGGTGGTCAGGAACCCAGTGGCAGCGGCACGAGCTTCACGGTGACCCCGGTGGCGGGCGACGACGTGACGTGTACCTTCACCAATACCCGGCGAACCACCGATGTCTTGATCCAGAAGACGGCGACTCCGGTTCCGGCCGTCAGCGGCGAGCACGTGATGTTCACTCTCGTGGTAACCAACCATGGCCCTACGGCGGCCGATGACACCACGCTGCAGGATCCGGCGGTGGCAGGGCTGGACTGCACCGCCTCAGGGCTGCCAGCGCCGACGTGTCTGGCGACAGGTAGCGCGGGCTGTCCCGCTCCGTTGACGGCCACCGGCCTGCAGTCGGGTGTCGCCATCCCTGCTCTTCCCAGTGGCGGCGTGGTCACCATCGGGCTCACCTGCAGGGTCACCGCCAGCGGCGAGCCGTGAGCCTTGTGCGCTTCCAGGGCGTGCGGTTTGCCATCGCCCCGGGATCGCGGACCGAGGCGCGCATCCCTAACGCGTAACGTGCGCGATCAACGCCCGCTACGGCCGGGTGTTGTGATGTGACACGGCGGGTGGCGGTGCGATGCCATCGTCAGCGCCACGCCCCATCCATTCCAGAACGCACTGCCCACGCAGGCCGATGTGTCTTGTGCGAAGTGTGAGGTGGAGGGCGCACAGTTTGGACTGATCCGAGTCCAGCCCGGATCCGGGGTGCGCGCGTGGTATCGACAGCTTCCCGTCACATCCGAGAAGCGGCTGTCCGGTTCTTGTCTTTCATCGCGACCCTACCTTGCCGCTCCATGGATTTTCCGGGGCACGAAGGCGCCGCCAGTGTGGCGGCAGGTCTGTATCGGGGGTCAGCGTGAGGGGAAATGCGCCAGCGCCATTGCAGCAGCGCAGCACGGTCATGTCGCGCTTCAGCCGGATGCGCTCGCCTGCGGAGATACGCATGGGAAGTACCTCCGGCATTCCGCGAAGGCGCTTGTGGGCGGACGTATCTCGCCGGCTGCCCGCGACACCAGCATGAAGGTTCAAGGGTGAAATACATGCGATTCCTGATTCCAGCACTGAACGCTCACCTGAAGCGGATCGCCATCGCAGGCCGCCGCCGGCATGTGCGGAACGCATTGACCTGCGGTCTGGTCGCCCTCGGCATCGCGGCGCCCGTATCGGCACAGCAGGTCGTCGACTGGGCGGACTTTTCGAGTCCGACCTCCGCGGCCTACCCGGGCGGCGGCAATGTGACCGTGACCATCGCGTCGAGCTATCGGCGCGACGGCTCGTCCGTGACCTACAGCTACATGGCCGGGTACCCGCAGGTGGATGCCGCGCCGGTGGAGGAACTGGCCGTCCTGGAAGCGACCGCCCCCTTCCAGACGCAGTTTCCCTACGGCAGTATCGGCCCCCGGTCCGCGATGGCGACCTGGAACACCTCCACCAACGTCGGCACCATCGAGCACGTGTTGACAATGGACTTCCCGGCCGCGAATCGCGCCGGTGGCGACACGCTGGTCGGACTGGGGGGGGTTTACCCCAACATCAGCGGGCCCAAAGGGTCGCGGTTGAATTCACGGTGGATCGTGACAGCCACGCGCTGCAACGGCACTGCCGAAACGAACTACTCGGGATGGAGCAGCATCATTCCGCCGACGGGGTTCACGGCAACCGACGGGGCTGCAGGGGCTGTCTTCTCGACACCCGTGACCGGTGCCGCCACGTCGGGCGGCTATGTGGTTTCGGTGGGCACCTTGTCCACCTACAACGGCAATCGGGACGCGGTGCCTGCGCTCGTTCGTCCTGCGGCCGGCACCTGTTACAGCCGGATCACGATCACGCGGGCAATCACATCCTCCGGAACGGAATTGCCTGGAGGTTGGTCGCCCGTCGATACGGAATACTTCAAGCTCTACATCGGCAAGGTTCTCGATGCAGGCATCCTGCGCCTGCGCAAGTCATTGCCCCATGGTCGTGCAGTGAGCGGCAACCAGTTCCACTTGCGCATCGCTGGCGGTACGGGCGCGGATGTGGTGGCAACGACCAGTGGAACGACCAACACGCCCACCCAAGTCGCGACGCTCGAGCCGGCATTGGCCGGCACGGCCTACACCTTGTCGGAGGCGGCGGCGGGCAGCCCTGCGACCGTGCTGTCTAACTACCGGACCACCTATGCCTGCACCAACACGCGGACGGGTGGGCAGACACCCAGCGGCAGCGGCACATCTTTCACCGTGACGCCGGCGGCCAACGACGACCTCACCTGCACGTTCACGAATTCCCGCATCGCGACCCTGCGCCTGCGCAAGGAACTGCCCAATGGCCGATCGGTGGCGGGCGACCAGTTCAGGCTTTCCATTGCCGGCACCGACGCCCCGGCAGCGGTGACCACCACCGGCACGGGCAGTGCCGCGACGGGCACAGTCACGCATACGACCGCAACGGCAGGCTCGACCTACACGCTGTCGGAGACGGCTGCATCCGGTGCCGTTCTCGGCAACTACGCCACCACCTACAGCTGCACCAATGCCCGTTCCGGCGGGCAGACACCCAGCGGCAGCGACACGACGTTCGAGGTGACCCCGGTGGCGGGCGACGACCTGACCTGCACGTTCAGCAATGCCCTTCGTCCACGGGTGACGATCCGCAAGACCAGCATCGGTGGAACCGGCAGCTTCACCTTCAGTGGCAACAACGGCATCGCGAACCAGACGATCGCCACCGCGACGTCGGGGACACCGGTCGCTGGCGCGGTGCAGATGCTGACCACGGTCGGCCAGGCAACCACGATCACCGAAGACGCACTGCCCGCGGGCTTTGCGTTGACCGACATCGCGTGCACGGGTGTGCCCGCCGGCTCGACGACGGTGAATCTGGCCACGCGAACGGTCACGTTGAGCGCGGCGGCGACGGCAGCAGGGACCAACGCGACCTGCACGTTCACCAACACGCGGCCAACGCAACTGACGCTCCGCAAGACGGTGACCAACGACAACGGCGGCACGCAGCCGGCGACGGCGTGGACGCTGTCGGCGGCAGGGCCGACCGCCATCAGCGGTGCCACCGGTGCCGCTGCGGTGACCAACGCGACAGTAAACCCGGGCACGTACACGTTGACCGAAAGCGCGACGCCGACCGGCTATACCGCCAGCAGCTACAGTTGCGTCAAGAACGGCGGCGCGGCGGTGTCGGGCAACAGCATCACGCTGGCCGCAGGCGATACCGCCACCTGCACGATCAACAACGACGACCGTCCTGCCACGCTGACGCTGCGCAAGACAGTGACCAACGACAACGGCGGCACGCAGCTGCCGACGGCGTGGACGCTGTCGGCGGCAGGTCCGACCGCCATCAGCGGGGCGACAGGTTCGGCGGCCGTCACGAATGCGACGGTTAACCCCGGTACGTACACGCTCTCGGAGAGCGCAACGCCCACCGGCTATACCGCCAGCAGCTACAGCTGCGTCAAGAACGGCGGCGCGGCGGTGGTCGGCAACAACATCACGCTGGCCGCGGGCGATGCCGCCACCTGCACGATCAACAACAACGACAGCGATCAGACCGACGTGTCGATCACCAAGGTCGCGTCGGCGGACACGGTGGTCCGCGGTGACGAGGTCGTCTTCACGTTGGTGGTGCGCAATCCCGGCGTTGCCGCGGCCCCCGGCACGGTCGTGCGCGATCCGGCCATGGCGGGCCTGGATTGCACGGCTGCCGGCCTGGCTGTGCCGACCTGTTCGGCGACGGGCGGTGCCAGCTGTCCCACGCCGTTGACGGCCAGCGGCCTGCAGGCCGGGGTTGCCATCCCCGCGCTTCCCGCCGGCAGTACCGTCAGCATCGACCTGACCTGCCGCGCCACGGCCAGCGGCATGCCGTGACGTGGCGATGCAGGCGACCTCCTCACGACGCGTGGGGCGGATCCCGTCGCCATGCTTGACGCTTCACCCAGCCCGGGCGTAACGTTCGTCCCCGCCAAGGTTTCCATCGCTTCATCCCAATAAAGCGATGGAATTAAAAGGGAAGCCGGTGCGGCCTGTTCCATGGGCCAATTCCGGCGCTGCCCCGCAGCGGTATTTGGAAACGAACCTCGCCAACAGCACTGGTCCACGCG
This sequence comes from Pseudoxanthomonas japonensis, assembly GCF_043632995.1. Classification (NCBI taxonomy): domain Bacteria; kingdom Pseudomonadati; phylum Pseudomonadota; class Gammaproteobacteria; order Lysobacterales; family Lysobacteraceae; genus Pseudoxanthomonas; species Pseudoxanthomonas japonensis. Next base: position 114,513 of record NZ_CP171632.1, read on the forward strand.
GACCGGGAAGCGGCGGAAAGTAGGCCAGCGCACCCGCGCCCGTCCATGAGCCCGAAGACCTGCCCTGGCCGGAGGACACGACCGTCCTCCGACTGACCTGGAGCTTCCGAGGGGAGGTGGCCGGAGCCCGTGTCCGCGCGTGCCTGCCCCGGATGCGTCCTCCTGCGCCCGACTTCGGCACTCCGGCTCGCCCGCGGGGGCGAAGGTCGCTGGCGTGGCGGGCTCCGGTCCGGCGCGCGGTTCCTTCGTTCCTCATCCGCCACGCATGAGGACACGCACCATGACCACCGTTACCACTCTCGGCTTCCCGCGCATCGGCGCGAAGCGCGAACTGAAAGCCGCCCTGGAAAGCTACTGGCGCGGCGACACCACCGCCGACGACCTGCAGCGCACCGCACGCGACCTGCGCCATTGCCACTGGCAGCTGCAACGCGATGCCGGCGCCGATGTGGTGCCGTGCAACGACTTCGCGCTGTACGACCACATGCTGGACACCGCCTTCCTGTTCGATGCCATTCCCGACGCCTATCGCACGCTGGCGGACGCCGATCCGCTCGCCGGCTACTTCGCCCTCGCCCGCGGCGTGCAGCGCGATGGCACCGACCTGCGCGCGCTGGAAATGACCAAGTGGTTCGACACCAACTACCACTACCTGGTGCCGGAACTGCACGCCGGGCAGGACTTCCGCCTGCGCGGTGACAAGCCGGTCGCGGAATTCCTGGAGGCCCGCGCCGCCGGTCACGCTGCACGGCCGGTGCTGCTGGGACCGGTGAGCTTCCTGCTTCTGGCGAAGACGGTGGACGGCAGCGACCGCCTCGCGTTGCTGGACCGGCTGCTGCCGGTGTACGCGGACCTGCTGTCGAAGCTGCACGACGCCGGCGCCGACTGGGTGCAGATCGACGAGCCCTGCCTGGTGCTCGATCTGGACGATGCCGCCCGCGATGCCTATCTCCGCGCTTACGCCGCATTGGCGAAGGGAACGCGGCCGTCGCTGCTGCTCGCCACCTACTTCGGTCGCCTCGGTGACAACCTGCCGCTCGCCTGCGCGCTGCCGGTCGATGGGCTTCACGTCGACCTGGTGCGCGGCAAGGAGCAACTGGACGAGGTGCTGAAGCAGCTGCCGAAGGGGCGCGTGCTATCGGCGGGGCTGGTGGACGGCCGCAATATCTGGCGCACCAATCTCGACAACGCGCTGATCCTGGCGAAGTACGCACAAGGCCATGTGGGCGAAAATGCACTGTGGCTGTCGCCATCGTGCTCGCTGCTGCATGTGCCGGTGGACCTCACGGGCGAGAAGGCGCTGCCGGTCGACCTGAAGTCGTGGCTGGCCTTCGCGCGCCAGAAGATCGAGGAACTACGCCTGCTGGCCGACGCGTTGCAGGATCCACGCGCCGCCGATGCTGGGCTCGCGCTGGCCCGCGACCGCCTCGAATCGCGTCGCCAGTCCGCGCGTGTCCATCGTCCCGAAGTCGCGGCACGCCTAGCCTCGCCGGAGGCGGGTGACATCGACCGCGATTCGCCGTATCCGCAGCGTCGTATCGCCCAGGCCGCCTTGCTCGGACTGCCCGCGTATCCGACCACCACCATCGGCTCGTTCCCGCAGACCCGCGAGGTGCGAGAGGCGCGCGCGCGCAACAAGGCTGGCAAGCTGTCCGATGCCGACTACGAGACCTTCCTGCGCGAGGAGACCGAGCGCTGCGTGCGCTTCCAGGAAGAGATCGGCATCGACGTGCTGGTGCACGGCGAGTTCGAGCGCAACGACATGGTGGAGTACTTCGGCGAGCAGCTGGACGGTTTCGCCTTCACGAAGAACGGCTGGGTGCAGAGCTACGGCTCGCGTTGCGTGAAGCCACCGGTGATCTACGGCGACGTGTCGCGTCCCGCGCCGATGACGGTGCGCTGGTCGCAGTACGCCCAGTCACTGACCGACCGGCCGATGAAGGGCATGCTGACCGGGCCGGTGACCGTGCTGCAGTGGTCGTTCGTGCGCGACGACCAGACGCGCGCGCAGACCTGCCGGCAGATCGCGCTGGCGCTGCGCGACGAAGTGCTGGATCTGGAAGCCGCGGGCATCCGCGTCATCCAGATCGACGAGCCCGCCCTGCGCGAAGGCCTGCCGCTGCGGCGTGTGGACTGGCAGGCCTACCTGGACTGGGCCGTGGAATGCTTCCGCATCAGCGCCGCGGGCGTCGCCGACGACACTCAGGTGCACACGCACATGTGCTATTCCGAGTTCAACGACATCATCGACGCGGTGGCGGCGATGGATGCCGACGTCATCTCCATCGAGACCTCGCGCTCGCGCATGGAGCTGTTGGACGCGTTCGTGAAGTTCCGGTATCCCAACGAGATCGGGCCGGGCGTGTACGACATCCATTCGCCGCGCATTCCCACCGGCGGCGAGATGATCGACCTGCTGGAGAAGGCGCGCGCCGTGCTGGCGCCGGAGCAGATCTGGGTCAATCCGGATTGCGGCTTGAAGACGCGTGGTTGGCCAGAAGTGCGCGAGGCATTGACGCGGATGGTGGCGGCCGCGCACGCGCTGCGGGCCGGACTGGTCCGCGCGGCGTAGCGCAGGCGGATCGAAGCGCGGTGCCTTGCACGAATGCAAGGCACCGAGACGACGCGGCTGCTAGGCTGCACGTCGCTGCTCCGGATTCCTGCCGCTGCCATGTCGACGCCGTACGCTCCGTCCATCGCCCTGCTGGTCATCGACCTGCAGCCCGATTTCATGCCGGGCGGCGCGCTCGCCTGCCACGACGGCGACGCCATCGTCCCGGGCATCGCCGCACTGCTCGCATCCCGTCGCTACACCACCGTCGTGGCGACGCAGGACTGGCATCCGCCCGGGCATGCCTCGTTCGCGTCGAGCCATCCGGAACGCGCGCCGTTCGACACGATCTCGCTGCACGGCCAGCCGCAGGTCCTGTGGCCGGACCATTGCGTGCAGGGCACGCCCGGGGCGGCGCTGGCGACCGGCGTGGACTGGACGCCGGCCGACCTGATCCTGCGCAAGGGCACGCGCCCGCAGGTCGACTCGTACAGCGCCTTCCAGGAAAACCACGGGCCGGATGGCACGCGGCCGACCACCGGCCTGGCCGGCTGGCTGCACGAGCGCGGCATCGAGGAGGTGCATGTCTGCGGCCTGGCGCGCGACTACTGCGTGCTGTGGTCGGCACAGGACGCAGCCGCGGCCGGATTCCGTGTGCGCTTCCTGTGGGACCTGACGCGCCCGGTCACGCCGTCAGGTGATGCGCCGACACGCACCGCGCTCGAAGCCGCCGGCATTGCCATCGAACACACGTACGGCGGGCTCAAGCCCGCCATTGCCATCCCGACGCTCGCGACGACAAGCATCGGAGCGCGCGCCTTCGATCATCGTCCACGATGATCCACGCCACACGACGGCGGGCTTGAGCCCGCCCTACGGGGCAGCACAGGCGACATCAGGCTGCATAGACGACGTAGGGCGGGCCCAGGCCCGCCATTGCCATCCCGACGCTCGCGACGACAAGCATCGGAGCGCGCACCTTTGATCATCGTCCACGATGATCCACGCCACACGAAGGCGGGCTTGAGCCCGCCCTACGACGCAGAGGTCAGCGGCGGTGCCTGCGTAGGCCGGCCCAGCGGGTCGAGCGCGATCATCACGAAATGGCCGCGCGTGCACAGCTTGCGTTCGCCGGTCAGCAGGTTCTCGGTGATGACTTCCACGTCGACGTTCATCGAGCTGCGCCCGACCTTGACCACGCGGGCCACCACTTCCACCAGATCGCCCTTGTGGATGGGCTGGTTGAAGTCCACCTGTTCCGAACGTGCGGTGACCACCGTGGTACGCGCGTAGCGCGAGGCGGCGATGAAGGCCGACATGTCCATCCACGCCAGCGCCTGGCCGCCGAACAGCGTGCCCAGGTGATTGGTGTGGTCGGGGAAGACCATGTGCAGCAGCCGCGCTTCGGTGGGGCGAGCTTCCGCAGTAGGCAGATCGGTCATGGTAGTACTCCGGTTCGCGTGCTCCCGAGGGCAGCATAGCGCGCGGGGTTTTCGGCTGCTGTAGGAGCGACGTGAGTCGCGACCGCATGAACGAATGGCCAGGATACCTGGAGGACGGCTATGCCGCGGTACCCTGCGCCGATCTTGCAGGGGCGGTGCAGCGACATGGAGTTTTCATTGCCGTGGTCGCGACTTACGTCGCTCCTACAGGGGGTTGGCGCTAGAACGCGTGGTCGAAGCCGACCTCGCCCTGCACGCCCAGCTGGTAGGCGGACACGCGGCGCTCGAAGAAGTTGGTCAGTTCCTGCACGTCCTGCAGCTCCATGAAGGGCAGCGGGTTGCGTACGTCGTAGCGCTTGGGCATGCCGAGCTTGGCGAAGTGCTGGTCGGCGCAGTGCTGCAGGTACTGGCGCATGTCGCGCGTCGAGATGCCGGCCACGCCGCCGGACAGCACGTCCTCGGCGAACTGTACCTCGCACTCGATCGCCTCTTCCAGCATGTCGTAGACCTGCTGCTGCATGCGGTCGTCGAACAGGTCCGGCTCTTCCTCGCGCACCGTGCGCACGCATTCGAATGCGAACTCCATGTGGCAGCTCTCGTCGCGGAACACCCAGTTGGTGCCGCTGGCCAGGCCCGGCAGCAGGCCGCGCGAGCGGAAGTAATACACGTAGGCAAACGCGGCGAAGAAGAACAGGCCTTCAATGCACGCGGCGAAGCAGATCTGGTTGAGCAGGAACTGGCGGCGCTGTTCGCGCGTCTCGATCCGCTTCATGTCCTGGATGCTGTCGATCCACTTGAAGCAGAAGTCGGCCTTCTTCTTGATCGCCGGGATGTTCTCCACCGCGGCGAACGCCTTGAAGCGCTCGGACGGGTCGGGCAGGTAATTGTCCAGCAGGGTCAGGTAGAACTGCACGTGCAGTGCTTCCTCGTAGAGCTGCCTCGACAGGTACATGCGCGCTTCCGGCGCATTGAGGTGCTGGTACAGGTTCAGTACCAGGTTGTTCGACACGATGGAATCGCCGGTGGCGAAGAAGGCGACCAGCCGGTGGATCAGGTGGCGGTCGGCCGGCGTCATCTTCGAGTGCAGGTCGGTGATGTCGATCTGGAAGTTGATCTCCTCCACTGTCCACGTGTTCTTGATGGCGTCGCGGTACATGTCATAGAACTGCGGGTAGCGCATCGGGCGCAGCGTCAGTTCGAAACCGGGGTCGAGCAGCATCTGCTTGGGGTGTGCGGACATGGTGCGGTGGTCTCGTGGTTCTCCTTCTCCCTCCGGGAGAAGGTGCCCGTAGGGCGGATGAGGGGTGCCGCAGTCGCTTTCGGCAGTTGCATGCCAAAGCGAGCCACAGCGAGTGGAGGAGGTGAACAGCCGGATGGCCACCCTTCATGACTCGCTGCGGCTCGCTCAACATCATTGAGTCGCAACGGCTATCGAGGCGCCCCCAACCCCTCTCCCGGGGGGAGAGGGGCTCGAAATCAGAGGCTGGCGCATCCATGCGCCGGGAACATCCGTGTTCCTGTTCCAGGGTCCGTCGGCCGGAGCCGACGCAGGGGTTGGGTTACTGGCAGGCCTCGCAGGCTTCCGGGTTCTCCAGCGAGCAGGCGATGGCTTCGGTCGGGGTGTATTCGCGCTTGGGCTCGGTGGTCGCGACGGTGCTGACCGTGGTCTTGGCGATCTTCGTCGCCGGGCGCGAGCGCAGGTAGTACGTTGTCTTGATGCCCTGCTTCCACGCGTACATGTACATGGACGACATCGCGCCGATGTTCGGGCTTTCCATGAACAGGTTGAGCGAGGCGGACTGGTCGATGAAGGCGCCGCGGCCGGCCGCCATGTCGATCAGCGAACGCATCGGCAGTTCCCACGCGGTGCGGTAGACCTGCTGCAGCGCCTCCGGCACCTGCGGCAGGCCCTGCACCGACCCTTCGGACAGCTTGATCGCGTCGCGCGTTTCCGGCGTCCAAAGACCCAGCTTCTTGAGCTCGTCCACCAGGTAGCGGTTGACCTGCAGGAAGTCGCCCGACAGCGTCTCGCGTTTGAACAGGTTCGACACCTGCGGCTCCACGCATTCGTAGCAGCCGGCGATCGAGGCGATGGTCGCGGTCGGCGCGATCGCGATCAGCAGCGAGTTGCGCAGGCCGTGCTCCTTGATGCGCTCGCGCAGCGCGTCCCAGCGCTCCGTGTTCTCGGGCACGACGTTCCAGGCATCGAACTGCAGCTCACCGTTGGCGGCGCGGGTGTCGGCGAAGGACGGATGGCGGCCGCGTTCCTGCGCCAGTTCCACCGAGGTTTCCAGCGCGTGGAAGTAGATGGTCTCGGCGATCTTCGCCGACAGCGTGCGTGCTTCGGCGCTGTCGAACGGCAGGCGCAGCTTGAAGAACACGTCCTGCAGGCCCATGCAGCCCAGGCCGACCGGGCGCCAGCGCAGGTTGCCGCGGCGCGCGGTTTCGATCGGATAGAAGTTCAGGTCGATCACGCGGTCCAGCTGGCGCACGGCCAGGCGCACGGTCTCGGCGAGCTTGTCGAAATCGAACCAGATGCGGCCGGTGTCCGGATCGCTGTCGAAATGCTTGGCCAGGTTGATCGAACCGAGGTTGCAGACCGCCGTCTCTTCGGCCGAAGTGACCTCGAGGATCTCGGTGCACAGGTTGGACAGGTGGATGACGTTGCCGGCGCGCAGGGTCTGGTTGCTGGCTGCGTTGCACTTGTCCTTGAACGTCATCCAGCCGTTGCCGGTCTCGGCCAGCGTGCGCATCATCCGGCCGTACAGCTTGCGGGCCGAGATGGTCTTCATCGCCTTGCCCTGCAGTTCCGCCTGCGTATAGGCGAGTTCGAACGCCGCGCCATACAGGTCGGTCAGCTCCGGCACCACGCGTGGATCGAACAGCGACCATTCCTGGTCTGCCTCGACGCGCTTCATGAAGAGATCCGGCACCCAGTTGGCCAGGTTGAGGTTGTGCGTGCGGCGCGCTTCGTCGCCGGTGTTGTCGCGCAGCTCCAGGAAGTCCTCGATGTCGGCGTGCCACGTCTCCAGGTACACGCAGGCCGCGCCCTTGCGCTTGCCGCCCTGGTTGACCGCGGCGACCGAGGAATCCAGCGTCTTCAGCCACGGCACGATGCCGTTGCTGTGGCCGTTGGTCGACTTGATCAGCGAGCCGCGCGAACGCACGCGGGTGTAGCTGACGCCGATACCACCGCTGAACTTGCTCAGCTGCGCGATGTCGCCGTACTTGGCATAGATGGATTCCAGCGTGTCCTGCGGCGAGTCCAGCAGGAAGCACGACGACAGCTGCTCGTGCGTGGTGCCGCTGTTGAACAGCGTCGGCGAGCTGGGCAGGTAGTCCAGGTTGCCCATGCGGCGGTACAGCGCCAGCGCTTCCGGTACGTCCTCGCTCAGTGCGCAGGCGATGCGCAGGAAGAATTGCTGCGGCGTCTCGATGACCTTGCGCGTGTGCGGGTGGCGCAGCAGGTAACGGTCGTACAGCGTGCGCAGGCCGAAATAGTCGAAGTGCAGGTCGAGCGAGGCGTCCAGCGCGTCGTTGAGCTTGCGCGCGTTGGTCTGCACGAAGTTCAGCAAGCGGTCGTTGATCAGGCCGACCTCGTGGCCGCGCGTCACCGACTGCGAGAACGCGTGGATCTCCTGGCCGGTGACTTCCTTGGCGATGTAGGCGGCCAGCAGGCGCGCGGCCAGGCGGCTGTACTCGGGCTCTTCGCCGGTCAGCAGCGCGGCGGTGCGGATCGACAGTTCGTCCAGTTCGCGCGTGCTGGCGCCGTCGTACAGGCCCGAGATGGTGCGGGTGGCCACGCGCATCGGGTCGATGGCGTGCAGGCCTTCGCAGTTGCGCTGCACCGCGCGCACGATCTTGTTGAGGTCCACCGGTTCGCGGCCGCCGTTGCGCTTGGTCACGCTCATCGCGGTGGCGGTGGGCGGCGGGGTCAGGGCGAACGCGTCCTTCTGGGACGGGGTGGTGCCGGCGTCGGCGACAGCGGTGTCGATCTGGGTCACGAGAATCCTCCATGCGTGGTGCACGCGGCGGCCCGTCCCTCGCGGGGTCGCGTCAGGCCGGATGGAGAGTCACAGTGGGGAAGCGGCGTCGCAGGGACCGAGACCACGCAGACGGACTGCGGGCGCCCTGCTTCGCCAGCCATCTCCCCCCGGAGAATCCGCGGCCGGCACCGCGCGGTGTGCAACGCGCGGCTGTCGGCAGGTCTTCGGACTCATGGGCACGGAAGGCAGGCCTTCCTCCTAGTCCGCCGCTTCCCGAGGCTGGGCCTCAGTGCTGTGTGGCGGGGTCGTTCCCAATTACCGCTGCGGGGCAGTGCCGGAGTGGCGCGAGGCGTCACCGGCTTCCCTTTTCATCCGGAGGCTAGCCACCCCCAGAACCGACGGCCACAAGATAGTGGGGGTGTATGGAAGCGTCAACACCAAATGTAGTGTGGAACAGCGGGCGTCGGCAGGACGCGGGTTTCACGGATTTCTCATCGAGTCCTTCTCCCCGCTAGGCGGGGAGAAGGTGCCCGAAGAGCCTGCCCCGTACGTGATACGGGGCGGATGAGGGGCGCGCACGATGGTGGGGCGCACGTCAGGTCGTTCGATACCCACCATGTTGTTTCGATCCGACGCGTTCGCTGCCCCGGCTCCGTTCGCCCCTCACCCGCCTTCGGCACCCTCTCCGCGCGGCGCAGGGAGAGGGGAACCGCCATCAAGCCCGCAGTGCCGTGATCGAGGCGTCCTGCGCCTGCGCGTACAGCGCGAACGGGTCGTCGATCGCCTTGCCCAGCGCCGCCTCGAACGCCTCCTGGTTCGCGTGCGCGTCGTACGCGCGCTGTTCGCCGCCTCCCAGGTTGGACTGGAAGATGCCCGCGGCGCTGACCGGCAGGAAGTCCTCGTAGACGATGGGATCGACGACGGCATGGCCGGCCTCGACCAGCGCGTCCGGCGTCATCGCCGCGCGCTCGGTGGCCGGCAAGGCGGCGCCGCTGTCGGTCAGGCGATAGCGGAAGTAGCCCATGCCTTCGCGGCGCAGCGTCGCTTCGTCGTCCGGGAAGGCCGCGAACGCTGCAGCCAGCCGCTGCGGGTAGTCCGCCGACGTGTTGCCCGCGCCGCCGGCCTGCCGCACCTGCGCCAGCAGGCGGTCGTAGAGTTCGCGGCCGGCCGGCGTCAGTGCCAGGCCGCGCTGTTCGATCTCGCCGAAGCGCGCGCTGTGGCGGCCGGGTACCAGCGTGCCGGTGGCGTCGGGGAAGGCGACTTCCTCTTCCAGCGCCTTGAAGCTGGTCTGGCGCAGCAGGATCGGTACCGCGCGGCGCGGCGGACCTTCGATCAGCGCCTTGGCCTGGATGCCGCGCTCGAGCATCGCGGCCTGCGCGGCGTCGATGTCCAGCGTGCGCGGGGTGAGGTGGTTGATGTGCGGGCCGCGGAAGCTGACCACGTCGGCGACCAGCCGGTGCAGGCCGTGCAGCGCTTCGTAGGTGGCCAACGACACGGTCGCGTCGCCATGCCAGCGGAAGGTCTCCAGCACCTCGGCGACGAAGCGCTGCGCATCGGCTTCATTCAATCCGCCATCGCGCTCGGCCTGCGCCACCAGCGCACGCGCACCGGCGGTGAAGATGTCGCGCCTGGCCAGGATCGTCTCCGCTTCCGCACGCAGTGCCTCGTCCGCAATCAGCTCCAGCCGCAGCAGCGAGGTGAAGATGCGGAACGGATTGGCGGCCAGTGCCGCCTCGGTCAGCGGACGGAACGCGGTCGCGTGCACCGGCACGCCGGCCACGGTCAGGTCGTAGTAGCCGACCGGGTGCATGCCCATCAGCGCGAACACGCGGCCCAGCATCGCCAGTTCGGCCGGCGTGCCGACGCGGATGGCGCCGTGGCGCTCCAGGTCCAGTCGTTCCGTTTCCGCATTGCGCGCCAGGCGAGCGGCCAGCGCGGGATCCTTCTGCAGCGTCGCCGCATTGACCTCGCCGACCAGCTCGATCAGGTCGCCGTACAGCGGCACCTCGGTGCGGTACATGTTGGACATGGCCTGGGCGAACAGGCTGCGGATGCGGTCGGGCGTAACGAAGGCGGTCATGGGGCTCGGCAGGCGGGCGGCGTGGGGCCGCGAGGGGCGCGTATTGTCGCCCCCCGCGCCTGCCCCGGCCACTCTCAGCGATCCGGGCGGCGCTCGGCGATGGCGCCCGGCGCGTAACCCGGCGGCCCGAACAGGGTCAGCACCACCTGCCGCAGGCTGCGCGTCCGGCGCAGGTCGCGGGCCAGCTTCACCCAGCCGTGGAAGGCGATCTTCACCGGGTTGTAGCTGCGCACCGGCTCCACCAGGCCGTAGCGGATCGGCACGTCCGGTCGTTCTTCGCGGCAGGTGCCGAACAGCCGGTCGAACACGATCAGCACGCCGCCGTAGTTGCAGTCCAGGTATTCCGGATTGCTGGCATGGTGCACGCGGTGGTGCGCCGGCGTGTTGAAGACGAACTCGACCGCGCGCGGCAGCCGCGGCACCAGTTCCGTATGCAGCCAGTACTGGAACAGCAGGTTCACCGCCAGGGCGCCGAGCACGTACGGCACCGGGAAGCCCAGCCAGACCAGCGGGCCGAAGAACAGCGCTGCGCCGGTGAGCTTGCCGGTCCAGCCCAACCGGTACGCGGTGGACAGGTTGTACTGCTCGGCCGAGTGGTGCACCGAATGGTTCAACCAGAACCAGCGTACGCGGTGGTCGGCGCGATGCATCCAGTAGTAGCAGAACTCCTGGCCGAGGAAGAGCGCGATCCAGTGCCAGGCCTGGTCCATGGCGAGCGTGGTCAGGCGGAACTCCCAGATCGCGAACAGCAGCACGCCCACCACACCGCCCTGGATAAGCAGGCCGAGCAGCGCACGCCCGGCGGCATCGCCGAACGAAGCCCAGTAGCCTTTCCAGTCGTAGCGCACGCCGCGCCGCGCAAGCCATGCCGCCTCCAGCGCGGCAACGGCCACCAGGACCAGCAACGGCAGCGGCAAGCCGGCGAACAGGCGGATGTCCTCCATCGCACGGGCTCAGCGCGTGCGCCGCGCGGCCATCTTCTGGCCGGCTGCGCGCATTTCGTCGGGTGAAAGCTTGCCGTCGCCGTCGGCATCCAGCGTGCCGAAGCGCTTGGCCACGCGCGGCAGTTTCGCCTCGGCCTCGGCCTTGTCGATCAGGCCATCGCCGTTGGCGTCGGCGTCCTTCAGGCGCTCGAGCAGCGTCGCCTTCTGTTCGTCGGTGAGCTTGCGCTGCTGCGCGGTGGCAGGGGCGGCCAGCGCGAACACGGACAGTGCGGTGGCCAAGGGAAGCAGGATGGAACGGGACATCGGGGATCTCCGGTGGGGAACAGGAGCAGGCGCGGCGGTGCGGGAATGCATCCGTGCGGCGTAGGGGGTCGCCAGCCCGCCGCGCCTGCGGAGAACGTGGGGAGGAAGGCCTCAGCGGCCGCGCGGGCAGGCGATGGTTTCGCCGCTGGCGTTCGTGCAGGTGCCGGTATGCGTCACGGTGCCGCCGGACACCGTCGTACTGCCGGCGTAGCCGTTGCCGTTGGCGCCCGTGGCGGTGGTGCTGCGCGCGCCGCTGACGTTGCCGTCGGCATCGCGGCTGATGCCGCCGCTGGTGCTGGCGGTGCCGCCGTGGGGGCCGTTGACGTAGGCGCTGCCCTGGCGGCCGGCGCTGCCGTCGGCGTTGCGGTAGGCGCTGCGGTCGACACTGGCGCTGCCGCCGTTGGCGCCGGCGATGCTGCCGTTGCGCGAGCCGGTGGCATTGCCCTGGCCGTCGGCCTGCCATGCGCGCTGGCGCTGGCTGTCGAAGCGCGCGTTGCTGCGGTCGACGGCGACGCTGCCGCCCTGCCCGGTACGTTGCACGGCGCGGCTGCGCTCGCGCGCTTCGGCGTGGTCGACGAACACGGTGGTGGCGCACAGGGCGAATATGGTGGCGATCAGGAACGGGGTCTTGCTCATGGCGGAATCCTCGTCGGGGATGGGGTGGCCGCACGGGGGAGGTGGCGGCAGGACCACGGTAGGCGGCGCCACGGCCGCAGGTGTGTCGGACTTGCCAGTGGATGTGTCTGCCACGGACGTCTGAAACATCTGCTTACACACCGACCCGCGACGGGGTTTGCGGGCCGTCGCGACGGCGGGCGATAGTGGCTGCATGGACGAGACTTCCCCCCGCCTGCTGCTGGTCGACGACGACCTGCGCCTGCGCGAGCTGCTGCAGCGCTACCTGCAGTCGCAGGGCTTCGACGTGCGCGGCGTGGGCGATGCGGCGCAGTTGCGGCAGGCGCTGGATCGCGGCCACTTCGACCTGATCGTGCTCGATCTGATGCTGCCGGGCGAGAACGGGCTGGAGATCTGCCGGCGCCTGCGCGGGCAGGGCGATGCCACGCCCATCGTCATGCTGACCGCGAAGGGCGACGAGATCGACCGCATCGTCGGGCTGGAAATCGGCGCCGACGATTACGTGCCCAAGCCGGTCAATCCACGCGAACTGCTGGCGCGCATCCGCTCGGTGCTGCGGCGCACGCGGCCAGTGGCGGGCGCGCCGCAGGCCGAGGGCGGCGAGGTGGCGTTCGGTCCCTTCCGCCTCGACCTCGGGCGACGCGAACTGACCCGCGACGGCGCACTGCTGCGGCTGACCGGCGGCGAGTTCGCCGTGCTCTCCGTGCTGCTGCGGCATCCGCGCCAACCGCTCAGCCGCGATCGTCTGATGAGCCTGGCGCGCGGCCGCGAGCACGAGGCCTTCGAACGCAGCATGGACGTGACCATCGCGCGCCTGCGTCGCCTGCTGGAAGACGATCCCCGACAGCCGCGGCTGATCCAGACGGTCTGGGGCGTGGGCTATGTATTCGTGCCGCCGGAGGCTGCAGCATGAAGACGCCCGTGCCGCGCAGCGTGTTCGGCCAACTGGTGCTGGTGATCGCGCTGGTGCTGGTCGGCGCGGGCGTGCTGGCGCTCGCACTGGGGCGCGAACTGGCCACGCGGCCCGCGGCGGACCAATTGCTGCGTGCGATGCAGGGATTCGCCGCCGTCGTCGAAGCGCTCGACCGCCATCAGCCCCATGCGCAGACCGTCGCGCAGTTGCGAGACGCCGGGCTGGAAGTGCGCTCCACGCCGCCGGCCGACGCGCGACCGCGCTTCGCGCCGCTGCTGCGGGAACTGCGCGAACAGGCCGCCGGCACGCTGGGCTCAGGTCGCGAACTGCGGATGGATGCCGGGCGTGGCCTGCGGGTGATCTGGCTGAAACCGGCCACGCGCGAACCGCTGTGGGTGTCGTTCGCCTACGACCGTCCCGGCACCGGCATGCGCCGGTTCTCGGTCTTCATGCTGGTGGGCTGCGTGGCGTTGGTATGGCTGGCGGCGGCCTACTTCGCCCGTCGGCTTGTGCAACCGCTGCGCCTGCTCGCGGCGGCTGCACCGGCCATCGTGCGTGGCGACGCGCCACCGCCGGTGCATGCACGCGGCCCGCGTGAAGTGGTGGAACTGGCACACGCGCTGGGCGACGCCAGCCGCGACGTACGCGCCGCCGCCGAAGAGCGCGCGCTGCTGCTGGCCGGCATCTCGCACGACCTGCGCACGCCGCTGACGCGCCTGCAGTTCGCACTGGAGATGGTGCCCGGCACCGATCCGGAGCTGACCGCCAGCATGCACCGCGACATCGCGGAGATGGACGCGATCCTCGGCCAGTTCATCGCCTTCGCCCGCGATGGCCGCGACGAAGGCAGCGAGTCGGTCGACCTCGCCGCGATCTGCCGCCACGCGGTCGCAGCGATGTCGAAAGCGTGGCACGTCGAACTGCCCGAACATGCGCTGCTGCCCGGCAAACCGATGGCACTGCTGCGCGCGGTCGAGAACCTGCTGGTCAACGCGGAGCGGCATGGCGCGTTGCCGTTGTCGTTGCGGTTGTGGGCGGAAGGTCCGGCATGGGTGGTCGAGGTGGCCGACGCCGGCCCGGGCCTGTCCGCCGAAGCCGCCGAGCGTGCACGCCAGCCCTTCGTCCACGACCAGGCGCAGGGTGGCAGCGGGCTGGGCCTGCCCATCGTCGACCGCGTCGCCCGCCAGCACGGCGGCGAACTGCGGCTGTTGCCGAATTCCCCCCACGGCCTGCGCGCGCGGTTGTGGTTGCGCACGGGCTGACGTTCCCACCACGAGGTAGCCGATGAAGATGCGCCTGCTCCACGCCGGCCTGCTGGCCTGCGCCTTGCTCACCGCGTTGCCGCTTGCGGCGCAGACCTTCCGCGAACGCCTGCAGGAGATGCGCGAGGCCTCGCGCCAGCCGGCCGCACGCACACCGGCGCTGCCGGCCGGCGCACGCGCCTTGCGCGATGTGTCCTACGGCAGCGACCCGCGCCAGCGCTTCGACGTCTACCTGCCGGCCCAGGCGCACAACGCGCCGATCCTCCTGTTCGTCCACGGCGGCGGCTGGGCCAACGGCAACAAGGACAATCCCGGCGTGGTCGAGAACAAGGCCGCGTACTGGCTGCCGAAGGGTTACATCTTCATCTCCACGAATTACCGCATGCGTCCCGACACCGCGCCGCTGGACCAGGCGCGCGACGTCGCGCGTGCGCTCGCTGCCGTGCAGAAGCGAGCGCCGGGATGGAACGGCGATGCCTCGCGCGTGCTGCTGATGGGCCATTCCGCCGGCGCGCATCTCGCTTCGCTGGTCGGTGCGTCCTCTACGCTGTGGCGCGAGGCCGGTGCCACCCGGCCGCGCGGCGTGGTCTCGCTGGACAGCGGCGCGCTGGACGTACCGCTGACGATGAAGCAGCCGCCGCTGCCGCGCATCTACGACGCCGCGTTCGGCCGCAATCCCGCGGACTGGATCGCCGCTTCGCCCTACCACCAGCTCAGCCGCGACGCAGTGCCGATGTTGTTCGTCTGCTCAACACGCCGCCAGGATGCCTGCCCGCAGGGCCGCGCGATGGTGGAGAAGGCGAAGACCCTGGGCGTGGCGACGGACGTACTGCCGGAGGATCTCTCGCATGGCGAGGTGAACCGCGAGCTGGGGTTGCCGTCCGCGTATACCGATGCGGTGGATGCGTTCGTGCGGCGCCAGCTGCAGTAACCCGCGCCTCTGTGGAGTCTCCCTCGCCCCGCGTGCGGGGAGAGGGTGCCAAAGGCGGGTGAGGGGCGAACGGAGCCGGTCGCCTGTGCGCTTGTCCGGATGGCTCAGCATGCGATCAATATCGGCAGCATTGAGCGCTGACGTATCTGTGCAAACAGCGCCCCTCATCCGCCCCCGTATCAAGTACGGGGCAGGCTCTCCGGGCACCTTCTCCCCGTTTCACGGGGAGAAGGAATGGAGCCGATCACCGCGTGATCCGCACCGCTGCCAGTGCTTCCTGCAATCGTGCCCGCGCTGTCGCTTCGTCGAACGGCGGTATAGCGGCCGGGTTGTTGGCAAGAGAGGGGAACACCACAAGGTCGATCGCGATGCAGCGCTCGTTCCGTACAGAACGGTAGGCATCCATCGTTCGAGGTGCGTAATGGCCCGTCCCCGCGTCGACGACATGGAAATGGCGGAACAGCTGCCCATCGATGCGAATTTCATCCGAGGTGCCGACAATAGAAGCCTCGGATGGCTGCAGGCATGTCACCACGGCATGGCTGTCGGTGCTGGTGCCGATGTGCAGCTCGGCGGCGATTCCCGGGCCCGAGCCTTCGAGCACCAGTCTCAACAATGGCTGCCCTCGCACACCGGGGCCGGCCAAGCCATTCCAGCCGCCCTCGGACGGGGCGTCGTCGGACTCCCGACGCAGCGCGAAGCCAGGCGTCGGCGCCAGCGCGATACCGATGTCGTCGTCCGAGAACTGGAACTGCGGCGCTTCCCGCCCGGTGACGGGTGGCGCGGGATCGGCGACCTCGGCCGCGGTCTGCGCGGCGGCTTCGACGTCTTCCCGCTTGGGCGCGCGTTCGCAGCCTGCGAGCAGCGCGGCCGCGAGCGCGGCGAACAGCGGAACACGGACGATGGGTTTCATGGCGGTCTCCTCCGCGGCGGTCGTTGCGAGTCTGGCGAGCGGTGCGTGAAGCTTTCGATTGGACGCGTCAGACGGCCAACAGCTGCGGCAGTGCCTGCGCCGCCGTCGAACGCCACACATGATCGGCCTCCGCCGACAGCACGGTCGGCTCCGGGTTGATCTCGACCACCGTCGCGCCATGGCGACGCGCCAGCGCGGGCAGGCCGGCGGCGGGATACACCAGTCCCGAGGTGCCGACCACCAGCATCAACGCACAGCGTGTCGCTGCGCCCGTCGCGGCAGCCCACGCGTCGTCGGGCAACGCTTCGCCGAACCACACCACGCCGGGGCGGATGGCGTCCCCGCAGGCCGTGCAGCGCAGCGGCGCGACCTTCTGCTGACCATCCACGTAGTCGTCGAGCGGACCATGGTGCGTCCGCCCGCAGGCGAAGCAGCGCAGGGCGAACAGGCTGCCGTGCACGTGCGCGTCGACGATGCTGCCGGCGCGTTCGTGCAGGTCGTCTACGTTCTGGGTGACCAGCGACAGCGGCACGCGACGCGCGAGATCCGCCAGCGCCACGTGCCCCGCGTTCGGTTGCGCATCGCGGACGAGCTGCATCCGCCAGCGGTACCAGCCCCACACCAGCGCAGGATCCGCACACCATGCCTCGGCCGTCGCCAGCTGCATCGGATCGAAGCGCGACCACAGGCTGTCGTGCGTGCCGCGGAAGGTGGGAATGCCGCTCTCGGCCGACATGCCGGCGCCGGTCAGCACGCAGATCCGGCCACCGCCTTCGATCGTCCGCTGCAGTGCGTCGGCGATCGCGGCGGGCACGCGCTCCATTGCTCAGGCCTTGTGCGGCGTGGCCAGGTACTCGGCGCTCTGCATCTCGATCAGGCGCGAGGCCGTGCGTTCGAACGCGCCCTGCAGTCGCGTGCCGGTGTACAGCGCGGTCGGCGCAGCGGCGGATGTGCAGACCAGGTTGACGTGGCGGTCGTACAGCTCGTCGATCAGGTTGACGAAGCGGCGCGCCGCGTCCTCGTTCATGCGGTCGAACGTGGGAATGCCGCCCAGCAACACCGTGTTGAATTCGTGCGCGACCTCGATGTAGTCCGTCGTGCCGCGCGGGCCCTCGCACAGCGCAGCGAAATCGAACCACGCGATGCTCTTGCCGCGACCGCGCACCGGGATCTTGCGGCTGTCGATCTCGATGTTGCCCGCATGCGCGTCCTCGCCACCGGTCAGCTCGCGCCAGCGCGACGCCAGCCACGCATCGGATTCGCCATCCAGCGGCGTGCGGTACACCGGCGAACGCGTCAGCGCGCGAAGGCGGTAGTCTTCCTGTCCGTCCGAGCGCAGCACCACGCAGTGCTGTTGCAGCAGGTCGATGGCCGGCAGGAAGCCCGCGCGCTGCAGGCCGTCCTTGTACAGGTTCTCCGGCGCCGTGTTCGACGTGGTCACCAGCGTGATGCCTTCGGCGAACATGCGCTCCAGCAGCCGCGCCAGCAGCATCGCATCGCCGATGTCGGTGACGAAGAACTCGTCCAGCACCAGCACGCGCAGCTTGCCGCGCGCCTCGCGCACGATCTTCGCCAGCGGATCGCTTTCGCCCGCGTGTTCGCGCAACCGTTCGTGCACGCCGCGCATGAAGCGGTGGAAGTGCGTGCGGTACTTGCCGCCGCCCTCGCCGTGCGCCTTGTTCTGCGACACCGAATACGTCGGCAGCGGCAGGGTGTCGTAGAACAGGTCCACCAGGAACGTCTTGCCGCGCCCGACCTCACCCCAGTAGTACAGGCCCTGCACCGTCTCCGGTGCCTTGCCGAACAGGCGGCCGAACAGCCCCGGCGACGCCGGTTCCGCCAGCAGCGTGGTGTGGATGCGGTCCAGCTGCGCCAGCGCGGGATGCTGCGCCGGGTCGTCCTGCCATTGCCCCTGCGCCGCGCCGCGCGCGTACACCTGCGACGGCGTGGGCGCCGTGGTGCGTGCGTCGTCCGCCATCACGCCGGCACGTAGCCTTTCATCGCGTGCTTGATGGCGCCGCGCAGGTCCATCAGCTTGCGGTGGAAGAAGTGGCTGGTTTCCGGCATGCGGATCAGTTCCGGCGGCTGCTTCAACGTATCGATCCAGTCGTACACCGCCTGCGGCTCGACGATCTCGTCCTGCTCGCCCTGGATCACCAGCCACGGGCAGGTCGGCGGCGCGATCGCGGCGAAATCCCAACGACCGGCTGGCGGCGCGATCGAGACCAGCGCGTCCGGCTGCAGGTCGGCGCTGGCGCGCAGCGACACGTACGCGCCGAAGCTGAAACCGGCCAGCCACAGTTGCGTGCCGGGGCGTTGTTCGCGCAACCACTCCGCCACCGCGCGCAGGTCGTCGGTCTCGCCGTCGCCGTGGTCGAACAGGCCATCCGATGCGCCGGTGCCGCGGAAGTTGAAGCGCACCGTCACCGCGCCGAGCTCGCGCAGGCTGCGCGCGGCCATCACCACGACCTTGTTGTGCATCGTGCCGCCTTCGGTGGGCAGCGGATGGCAGACGATCGCGGTGATGGCCTTCACCGGCTCGCCGTCTTCCGGCCAGTCGACATGGGCTTCGAGTGCGCCGTCAGGACCGTCGAGGGTGATCGGGCCGGAGGCGGAGGGGAAGGCGGGGTTCGTCATGCGGCCATGATAAGCCCTGCGTGCATGACCCCGTCATTCCGGCCTGCGCCGGGGTGACGGGAAGCGGTGTTGATCGCGGTGCGACCAAGGTCCCGCAGCGCGTCCTTCGCCACTGTGCGATCCTGCGCTCCCCACGTCGTCTCCCGCCGCACATGGCATTCGATGCCTTCGCCCTGATCCTGGCCATGCTGGCGCTCGGCATGGCGTTCGCCCGCCTGCGCGCGTTTCCCGACAACGCGGGCGACGTGATCAACCGCGTGGTGCTGTACGTCTGCCTGCCGGCGGCGATGCTGACCTACGTGCCGCGCCTGCAGCTGGATCCCTCGCTGATGGGCGTGGTGGTCACGCCCTGGCTGCTGACCGTGGCCACCGTCGCGCTGGTCGCACTGGCGACGCGCGTGTTCAAGTTCCGCCGCGACGAGCATGCCGTGCTGCTGCTGTGCGTGGCGCTGTGCAACAGCAGCTTCATCGGTTATCCCATGGTGCGTGCGCTGCTGGGCGAACACGCGTTGCCCTACGCCGTGGTCTACGACCAGTTCGGTACCTTCATCCTGTTGTCGACGTTCGGGCTGTACGTGCTGGCGCCCTACGGCGGCGACGCGCCGCCGACGGCGCGCGAGATCGTCCTGCGCATCCTCAAGTTCCCGCCGGTGTGGGCGCTGCTGTTCGGCCTGACGCTGATGCCGGAGCAGCCGCCCGCGTGGATCGCGTCCGCGCTGCAGAAACTGGCCGACGCCATGCTGCCGCTGGTGATGCTGGCGGTAGGCCTGACCCTGCAGCTGAAACTTCCGCGCGACGAACTGAAGCCGCTCGCCGTCGGCCTGCTGCTGCGCCTGCTGGTGATGCCGGCGCTCGCCGTGCCGCTGTCGCTCGCGTTCGGCATGCGCGGCGAGATGCTGCAGGCCAACGTGCTGGAGTCGGCCATGCCGACGATGATCACCGCCGCCGCACTGGCGATCTCGCACCAGCTCGCCCCGCGCCTGGCCGCCGCGCTGGTCGGCTACGGCATCCTGCTGTCGCTGGTGACGCTGCCGATGTGGGCGTGGGTGGTGGGACGGCTGGTGCTCTAGCGACGGCCTGTACAACCGCCGTCGTCCCCGCGCAGGCGGGGGCCCAGCGACTTCATGGCTGGCAAACGAGCACACCGGGTCACCGGCCACTCGGCCGTCGGGACGCGCTTCGCGCCTTCGCGGGAATGCCAGAGGCAGAGGCCGCTGGCGCAGGATGCATCGTTCGTGCGAACGTGGCCGCCGTTCCCGACAGGAGTGGGCAATGCGCACGGCAATGCAGATCGGTACGTGGCTGGTGGTGATGGCGTCGGTGCTGTCGGCATCGCCGTCGTTCGCACAGGAGGGTCCACCTCCGGACGTGCCGGGCCGGGTCGAATCCGATCCGCAGCTGGCAGCTGCCAACGACGCCTGGCACGCCACTTGGCGCGCGAATGTCGAAGCGCATCTGCGCGCCGTCGCTGCACGCGGCACGCCGCGTGATCTGCTGGTCGCCGGTTGGCTGTGGCCACGAAGCGGCGACGACGCGGAGATCCAGGCGCGCGCCTGGGCCCAGTCCCGGACATGGATCGAGGCCGCCTACGCCGCATCCACCGGCGATGACCCCGTGGTGGACTGGGCGCTGTTGAATGCCTGCCCGAAGAACGAGGCCCGCTGCGACCGCGGTCGGTTGCTGCAACGCCTGATGGCCGCCGACACCGCCAATGCGGAAGTCCTGCTCGCCGCCTACCACGACGCCATCGAACGCAAGGACGCGAACGCCGCCGAGCGGTATTGGCAGGCCGCCGCCAACGCGACCCACTACCGTGGGCACTTCGACGACGTCGGCCTGCTGCTGGCCACGACGCTGCGACAGGTCCCGGCACCCGCGCTGGAGCCGGCGCTGGCGACCGCCATCGGCGAAGATGTCAGGCTGGGCCGGCCCGCCACGCCGAAGGACATGGCGGACATCGCGGTGATCGCCATGACGGCGGCCATCGCCATGCCGGGCCTGTCGCCCATCTCGCAGCGATGCCGCGCGCAGGTCGGCGAGCTGCCTGCCGATGCGCGAACCGCCTGCAAGCGCATCTACACGCTGATGGCCGCCGATACGTCCATTCTGATCACATCCTTCATCGCGCTGGCGCCGCTGGTGCAATGGGCCGATACCGATGCCGAGCGCACGGCGGCGCGCGAGCGCCTGCGCCGCTTCGCCTGGGTGTACGAGAACGCCATGCAGCTCTTCCAGCGGCCGCCCGGCGAGCAGCGCATGCCGGAGGACTATGCGGACGTATTCCTGCGTGACGGCGAACTCGCCGCCATACGCAGGCAGTTGCAGGCCAACGGCATCGCAGGCGAGCCGCCCGCCGACTGGTCGCCGGCGAATCCGGAGTACCGTGCGCTGCTGGCCGCAGGTGCAGCACGCTGACGCATCGCTGTCGGTACATAGGATCGGATGAGGCGCAGGCGCTTGCCAGCGTCGTCCACGGGATCCGAGAATCATCTCCGGCCGGCGGCACATCGCTGAGCGGCTGATCCGTCGGCGGGGGAGTGCCGACGTTTCGCGTGCCGTTTCAGCAGCACACCATGGTCAACAGGAAAGGGGAATCCATGTTCGGAAAATTGATGGTGGGCGTCGCGCTCGCCTGCGTTTCGCAATACTGCGGTGCCCAGACCCAGACGACGGATCCGGCGCCTTCGCAACAGGCGCAGGGCGCCGGCATCTGTCTGTTCACCGGTACGCCGCCCGCCGACCACACCTACACCACGCTCAGGAAACTGAAGTACGGGAAGGGCAGCTACGGCAGCGTCAACGACATCCTCCCCATGGTGATCGCCGATGCCAAAGCGGCAGGTGCCGATGCCGTGATCCACTACAACGGCTCCCAGCGCTTCGGCTTCTGGCCATGGCGGTTCGTGCAGCCGGTCGTCACCGGCACGGCCATCAAGTGGGAGCCGGCGCGAAATGTCGACTGCGCAGCCGCAGGCGGCCACTACAGCACGGGCACGCTGGCAGAAGCGCCGCCACCGCCGCCCAAGTGACACGGGTTCCCGCACCCGACACATCATTCAAGCCGAAGCGATTCGCTTCGAAGCTCGACTGGGGCGCTGTCCGAGAAAGCAAGCCAGGATGCCGGCCATGAACCACGAAACTTCAGCCCCCTCGCTCGAAGGCGCCTGCCATTGCGGCGCCGTCCGCCTCACGCTTCCCGCCATGCCGAAGGAGGTACTGACGTGCAACTGCTCGCTGTGCCGTCGCACGGGAGGTATCTGGGCGTTCTACGACTTCGGCACCGTGACGATCCAAGGCCATCCCGGGAGCACCGAGGACTACGTCTTGGGGGGATCGCACCCTGCGCAACGTCCGCTGCAGGACCTGCGGCATCGTCACCCACTGGGAGCCGCTGGATCCGACGCCCGGAGCCCGCCACGGCGTCAACCTGCGCAACTTCGATCCGGCGCTTGTGGACGCCCTGGTCGTCAGGCGCTTCGATGGCGCCGATACGTGGACGTTCATCGATTGATCGCCGTAGCGCCGGTCGATTTCACCCGGGCGACCGGCGCCCGTCCCATACCAAGGAGCTTCAAACGTGATTGATGGACTGGGGTTCTGCGTGATCTATCGGGCAAGGGTGCATCCCGACAAGGAAGCGAAGTACATCGCGGCTTGGTCCACGCTGACATCGCTGATCCGCGCGCAGCGTGGCGGCCTGGGATCCCGGCTGCACAAGGGCACCGATGGCATCTGGTATGCGTATGCGCAGTGGGAAAGTGCGCAGGCGCGGTCGGACGCCTTCGCGCTGCCCTCCGTGCATTCTTCGGCGCAGGCGGACATGATGGACTGCATCATCGAGTTCCTTCCCGAAATTCCGCTCGAGCCGGTGGAGGATCAGCTGGTGCCGGTATCCGCGCTGGCAGCCACCACGCCATCGTCGTGACTCCGGCGTCGTGCCGCATCGCGTAACCATCGAGCCTCCGGAACGAAAGACACCATGGGCCTCCTGACCTTCAGCCTCAACCTCACCCTCGACGGCTGCGTCGATCACGAGGAAGGCATCGTCGACGACGAGACGCATGCCTTCTTCACCCGGCTGATGGACGACCACGGCGCGATGCTGTGGGGCCGCGTCACCTACGAAATGATGGAGAGCTACTGGCCGGCGGTCGCCCGTGGCGACGTCGACGCGCCACCGGCCTTGCGCGAATGGGCGGACAAGCTGCAGGCCAAGCCGAAGTACGTGGTGTCGTCGACGCGCACCGATTTCCCGTGGACTAACAGCCACCGCATCGCCGGTGATCTGCGCACGGGCGTGCAGGCGCTCAAGGACGCGACCCCCGACGGCGTGCTGCTGGGCAGCGGCCTGCTCGCCAACGCACTCGACCGGCTAGACCTGATCGACGAGTACCGGTTCCTCGTCCATCCCCGGATCGCCGGCCATGGTCCGACGCTGTACCAGGGTGGATTGCCGCGCGCGCGACGGCTTGAACTCGTTTCTGCGACGCCGCTGCGCTGTGGCGCGGTCGCGATGGATTACCGCCGCGTGTGAAGCGGCTAAAGATTGCCCTTGGGATGGATGGAACCACAAGGCGATACCCATCGCATTTGACGCGAGACGCCGCGTACTCTGCCCACGGTCGCAGATGCTCGATCCGCAGCTGCGTACGACCTGGTTTCACGATGGAGCACTGATGGGTAGAACGGCTTCGCCGTTGAAAGCCGCCCTCGGCTGCACCCATCCTGCGAACCGTATGTCCACGACTTCGACAACCATCTGTTCGAGTTGCACACGGGTACGCTCGAGCAGCGTCTGGCGCAGTACCGGGCATCGGCTGGGCCCTGACGTCCACGGTGCGTGATCCTCGAAAGGAGTGCAGTCCATATCCCATGCGTTGCGTGATCCGCTGTTCTCGCCGCTGGCCCGCATGGGTTATCTCATGGCGGCGCTCGCGCTCGTGGCGGTTGGACACATCTGGGTGTACTGGCATCCCATCGAGGTCGTCATGGATGTCGCGGCGCCGTCCACGCTGCTGTTCCTGGCCTTCGCGCGTCATCGGCACGACATCTTCGTGAAACTCGGCCTGGCGAGCCTCGTCCTGCTGGTCGCGGCGATGCTGGCGGCGATCGTGTGGATGAAGATACCGGCCTGAGCACATGCGGACGCAGGACGAACGCAGGATATGGCAGCGTCGGCAGCTGAGGCAGACGCTGATCGGGACGGGTGTGGTCGGCGCGGTCATCGGGGTGGCGCCGCTGCTGCTTGCCTTCGTGCTGGGTTCCGGCCGGGTCGCGATGGGCGGCCACGCAAGACCGTTGTCGCTGCTGGCGGTCGATGCCGTCCTGTTCGTCGTGGTCGCGGTCGTGTTCTGCATGGTGGTGTTCGGCCTGCTGCCGATGGCGGTGCAGTACGCTTTCATCCGTGGCGCGCGCTGGTGGACCGGACGGGACTGACGGCGGTGGGGACGTGGCCGAGACCTCGCCGGGTAACGGCTCGACTCGCCATTGCCGGATTCCTCGGGCTTTCGCGTGTACCCACAGCAAGGCATGCCAGCGGAGGCGGGTAATGGAAGCGAGCATGGGGGAGATGCGGCGCGTGGCCGCGCAGGCGGGGCGTCCTTACCGGAACATCGGGTTCTTCTTCCTGGCATTGCTGGCCCTTGTCGTCGCGGGCTTCACGCCACCCGTACCGGGCACACCGTTCTTCGGGTATTTCAGTCGCGCCGGCACCATGGACGTGGCGGTGGTGGTCCATCTGCATGTGCTGGTGGCGCTGGCGTGGTTCGTGCTGCTGGGCGTGCAGCCGTTCCTGATCCGGGCCGGGCGGACCGACCTGCATCGCCGGCTGGGCTGGTGCTCGCTGTTCCTCATCGTGTTGTTCGCGGTCACCGCCGTGCCGGTGATGAAGCACGCGTTCGAGAACGGGCTCACGCAGATGTCGCGGAACGCGGCACTGTCGATGCTGGCGCAGCCGGTCAACGGGCTGGTGTTGCTGCTGGTGTTCTACGCACTGGCACTATGGCGCCGCCGCCACGTGCACCAGCATGTCGCATGCGTGGTGGCAGCCGCGCTGGTCACCGCGACGCCCGGGCTGGCACGCCTGGGCCTGTTCGTGGTGGGTGGCATGCAGGGCATCCTGCTGGTGATCGTCTTCCTCTACGTCACGCTGATCGTCTTCATGCTGCTGGCGAAGTTCCGCTATCGCCAGCCCGTGCTGAAAGGTCCGTACCTGCCGATCATCGGCCTGTTCCTGCTGGCGCACACGATGGATATCGTGGGCAGCCAGAGCGCGGCGTGGCGCGCCGTTGCGGAAGGGATCGTGGCGATGTTGTGATGCTGGACGACAGTCGCCGCTTCGGTGCATGGATGGTGTCGCCCAGACTCGCGGAGTGTGCACAGGAACGAATGACAGGGTCCTGTCCGGTTGCAGCCCCACGATTCAGGGAGCACTATCCGGATATCGCCCACGATGTGAAAAGGAAATTTACATGAACGTACGTTTGCTCTGCCTACCCTTGGTCTTGCTTGCCGGTTGCGCGACGTCTGGCGGATGGTCAGTTTCAGGTGATCAGGGCTCGTCCAGCCCCACGGTCAGGATCGCGTACGAGATGGAGTATTCGGAGAGCTCCTCCGGCGCCATCCGCAGGGCGGATCAGCTGGCGATGCGGCAGTGCGAGCGGGCCGGCTACAGCGGCGTTGCGGATCCTGTCGGCACACGGCATTGCGTTTACGGAGCGAGTGGCGGTGCGTGCCGGCGCTGGCAGATCGAGCGATCGTACACGTGCACGGTGGAGACGAAAGCGTCCAGCTTGCAAGAGCTGACGACGATGATGCGGATGGACCCATACGCCGCTCCCCAGCGCTGATCGTCGTTTCGCCTCCGCGCGCGGGTTGATTCGCAGCCCTTCAGTCCGCAGGCACCGTCCGCTCCCGCGCCCACTCTCGCAGCG
The DNA here is from genome assembly GCF_043632995.1 of Pseudoxanthomonas japonensis. Classification (NCBI taxonomy): domain Bacteria; kingdom Pseudomonadati; phylum Pseudomonadota; class Gammaproteobacteria; order Lysobacterales; family Lysobacteraceae; genus Pseudoxanthomonas; species Pseudoxanthomonas japonensis. The sequence goes on from NZ_CP171632.1 coordinate 140,043, forward strand.
CCTGCACCTGTTCGGCCATCAGCACGGATAGCGGGCGGGTGCTGCGTATCTCGTGCATCACCAGGTCGGTGTCGAGCGGTTTCTGCTCGGCATGCGCGGCGTACATCGCCGAGACGATGGCCTGTTCCAGCTCCGCGCCGGAGAAGCCGTTCGCGGCGGCGGCGAGTGCGGGCAGTTTGAAGCCTTCCGGGTCCAGCGCGCGGCGCGCCAGGTGCACGCGCAGCACCTCGACGCGGGCGTCGGGCGAGGGCAGGTCGACGAAGAAGATCTCGTCGAAGCGTCCCTTGCGCAGCAGCTCCGGCGGCAGGTCCTGCACCTGGTTGGCGGTGGCCACGAGGAACACCTGTCCACTCCCGGCGCCAGCCTTGCGCTCGGCCATCCACGTCAGCAGGTAGCCGAGCACGCGGCGCGAGACGCCGCCATCCTCGTCGCCACCGCTGGCCAGGCCTTTCTCGATCTCGTCGATCCACAGCACGCACGGCGCCAGCTGTTCGGCCGAGGCCAGCGCGGCGCGCAGGTTCTTCTCGGTCTCGCCGTGGTACTTGTCGTACAGCGTGCCGAAGTCCAGCCGCAGCAGCGGCACGCCGAAGCCGGCGGCGGTGGCCTTGGCCAGCATCGACTTGCCGCAGCCCTGCACGCCCAGCAGCAGCACGCCCTTGGGCAGGTCCAGGCCGGGCGGCGGATTGCCGGAGACGAACACCGCGCGGCGCTGCTCGATCCAGCGCTTCAGGCGGCTGGCGCCGGCCACGTCGGCGAACTTCGCGGTGTCGTATTCGTAATGCAGGTGGCCGCTGCGGTTGAGCAACTCGAACTTCAGCTTGTTCAGCGCCGGCAGGTCGCTGGCGGTCAGCGCACCGTCGGCGAAGATCAGCTGGCGCGCGATGCGGCGCGCGTCGACCAGACTCAGGCCCTGCAGGTTGCGCACGATCTGCTTGACCGCCTCGCCATCGGCCTCGACGCGGCGACCGCCATGTTCGCGCGCGTAGTGCTCGGCTTCCTCGCGCACCATCTTCAGCAGCGCGTGGGCGTCGGGCAGGCGCGGGTTGAAGCGCACGGCCAGGGCTTCCAGTTCGGCCGGCAGTTCGATCTTCGCGCCGACCAGCACCACCACGTGCGGCAGGCTGTGGCGGCGCTGCATGATGTCGCGCAGCTGCCGCTGGCTGCTCGCGTAGCCCAGGTAGGGGTGGAAATCGAGCAGCAGGTAGATGCCGCGTTGCTCGGCCTGCTTGATGGCCTGCAGGGCGGCGCTGGCGTCGGGCGGGCCGACGGCGTCGTCCTCGCGGTCCATGTCCAGCCGGCGGAGGCCCTCGGTGATGCTCCAGCGGAACAGCGCCCGCCACACCTGGCCCAGCGCCTGCCGGAACAGTTCCACCACGCGGGCCTCGTCCTGGGTCTCGACGACGATCAGCGGGGTGTTGGCGCGGATCAGCGCGGTCAGGTCCTGCAGCTCGTTCATGGGGCGTCCGGTCCGTGGGGACGGGAAAGATAGCAGGGGCGGGAACGGGGAACGGGGAAACGGGATCGTGGCCTCGGCGGGAGCGGGCACCTGCCAGAACGAACGATGCCCCTCGGGCAACCGAGTCCGCAGGTCCACGCAGCCGCCGGCCCCCGGACAATTCATTCCCTATTCCCCATTCCCGATTCCCGGTTTCCGCTTCACCGCCCCCGGTGTACCCTCCGGGTTCTCCAGCAACGAGGTGCGCGCATGAAGACGATTCTGGTCGCCAGCTCCAAGGGCGGCGCGGGCAAGACGACCCTGGCGACCAATCTGGCGGCGTACTTCGCACTGGATGGCAAACGCACCGTGCTGGTGGACGTGGACCCCCAGCATTCCTCCACCCGCTGGGCCGAGCGCCGGGCGGAACTGGACACCGCGGTGCTGCCGATCGACGCCAGCGGCAAGCGCGCCTGGAAGGCCTGGCTGCCGGAAGACGCCGAGCGGGTGGTGATCGACGCGCCGGCCGGCGCGATGGCCGACGACCTGGACAGCTTCCTGGAACAGGCCGACGCCGTGGTGGTGCCGGTGCTGCCGTCGGCGCTGGACATCGAGGCGACGGTGGGTTTCCTGAACACCATGGCCAAGGTGCCGCGCGTGCATAAGCGCAAGCTGCCGGTCGGGCTGGTGGTCAACCGCAGCAAGCCGTGGACCAACGCCTCGCAGCAGGCGGTGGAGATGCTGAAGACCTGGCCGTACCCGGTCATCACCCAGTTGCGCGATACCCAGGCCTACGTGGTCATGGCCGGCCTGGGCCGCAGCCTGTTCGATTACCGCTCGGCCCAGGTGCGCGAGCACCAGGCCGACTGGGAACCGTTGTTGAAATGGATCAAGAAGGCCTAGGGCCTAGGAGAAAGTACCCCATGCGTGAACTGATCCTGCTGCGCCATGCGCATGCCGAACCGGCGACCACCGGCCAGTCCGACCTGGACCGTCCCCTGTCGCCGCAGGGCCTGGCCGAGGCCGAGGCCGTGGCGCGCTGGCTGAAGGAGCAGGGCCTGGTGCCGGACCGCGTGCTGTGTTCGCCGGCGCGTCGCGCGCGCGAGACGCTGGAGTCGGTGCTGGCGGCGATCGGCTACGTGGAGCAGCGGCTGGAAGAGCGCATCTACGAGGCCACGCCCGGCACGCTGGCCGACCTGGCCGACCAGCACCGCGAGGCCGAGCGCCTGCTGATGGTGGGCCACAACCCGGGCTTCGAGCAGCTGGCCGCGCTGATGTATTCCGGCGTGACCAGCGAGTACCGCGGCATGCCGCCCGGCGGCGTGGTGGTGCTGACGCTGCCGGTGGATGCAGCGATCGAACCCGGTGTGGCGCAGCTCTCCGCCTTCTGGTGGCCATGAAGTCCGATCTGCCGCTGGCCGTCTGGCTGGCCGTGCTGTGCCTGGCCCTGCTGTGCGCCGCGCCCGCGTTGGCGCAGCAGGGGCGTAATGATTTCGATCCGGCGCACACGCGGCTGGGATTCGAACTGCGCACGCGCTGGGGGCAGGTGCTGGACGGCGTGTTCCGGCGTTACGAAGGCTCGGTGGAGCACCTGCCGGACGGACGCCAGCAGGTGCGCCTGCGCATGTACACGCGCGACGTGGAGATCATCGACCACGAGCGTTATGGCGACTGGGCGCGCAGCGAGAAGTTCTTCGATGCCGACCGCTATCCGGTGGTCACCTTCACCTCCAAACCCTACGACCCGATGCTGCTCTACGACGGCGGCACGCTGGAGGGCGACCTGAGCATCAAGGGCATCAGCCGGCCACGCAGCCTGCAGGTGGCACCCGCCGATTGCGCGCGCGCCGCGGTCGACTGCGACGTGGTGGCGACCGGCGCGGTGCGCCGCAGCGACTACGACATGGACGACTGGATGCTGGCGGTCAGCGACCGCGTGGTGTTCGTGCTGCGCGCGCGCATCCGGAGCGGAAAAACCCCGTGAACCGCCGTTTCCCCCGACTCGCCGCGCGGGGCGCGGTGCTGTGCCTTGCGCTGCTGGGCACGGCCTGCGCCAGCCTGTCCGACCGCCAGCGCGACCGCGCCGCCGGCATCGCCGCCGCCGCCCGCTCGACGGTGGTCGAGTGCACGCAGGCCGATGCCTGCGCGGTCGCGTCGCCGCTGTACGACCTGGCGGCGCAGGCGCGCGCGGAATCCACCGCCGCGTCGCCGCGCCATTACGCGGTGATGCTGGACAAGGGATCCGACGCCTTGCTGGCGCGGCTGAACCTGATCCGCAGCGCGCGCGAACGCATCGACCTGCAGACCTACATCTTCGACAAGGACGACAGCGCGCGGCTGGTGCTGGACGAACTGCTGGCCGCGGCGCGGCGCGGGGTGAAGGTGCGGGTGCTGATCGACCAGCTGTCGGCGATCGCCGACCTCGAGATCCTCGCCGCGCTGTCCGGTTCGCACCAGAACTTCGCCATCCGCATCTACAACCCCAGCTTCGGCAAGGCCAAGCTCAACTACCTGGACTACGCAGGCAGCGTGCTGTGCTGCTTCCGCCGCTTCAACCAGCGCATGCACACCAAGTTGCTGCTGGTGGACGACCGCATCGGCATCAGTGGCGGCCGCAACTACCAGGACGACTATTTCGACTGGGATGCGGAGTACAACTTCCGCGACCGCGACGTGCTGGTGGCCGGACCGGAAGCGGCGGCGATGGCCATCAACTTCCAGGCGTTCTGGGACGCGCGCCGCAGCGTGCCCGCCGAACGGCTGAACGATGTCGGCCGCACGCTGCTGAAGGAGGGCGTGCCGGCGATGCCGGTGCCGCGCTACCTGCGCCCGGAGCGCGTGCAGGCCGCGAGTGCGCAGGCCAGCGATCCGCAGGTGGTGGAGAGGCTGTTCGTCGAACCGGCGTTCCAGGTCGGGGCGGTGCGCTACATCGCCGACCTGCCGCAGAAGCACCGGCGCGAGCGCCGCGACGACGACGCGCCCGCGGCGCCGGAGCTGGAAGCGCTGATCCGCGGCGCGCAGTCGGAAGTGCTGCTGCAGACGCCGTACCTGGTGATGTCGAAGCAGGCGCAGGCGATGTTCCGCGAGATGCGCAAGCGCCAGCCGCCGCCGCAGGTGACCGTGTCGACCAACAGCCTGGCCGCGACCGACAACCCGATCGTCTATTCGATGTCGTTCAAGTACAAGCGCCGCTACCTGCGCGAGTTCGGCTTCCGGATCCACGAGTACAAGCCGTTCCCGGAAGACGCGCCGGTGGACTACGCCGCGCTGATGCCGGAAGGGCCGCCGGTGGCCGCGCCGGAGGGCATCGGCAGCCGCGGCATGCGCGGTCCTTCCGGTTCGATCGGTCCCTCCAGCAGGTCGGCCTCCGATGCCGGCGCGGGCGAAACCACGCGCCGCCTGCAGCGTACCGAGTCGCGGCCGTCGTTCTTCAGCAGCGGCGCGGCGGCCGAGCCGCTGCCGCTGAAGCGTGCGGGCGTGCGCATGGGCCTGCATGCGAAGTCGATGGTGATCGACGGCGAGATCGCGGTGATCGGCACGCACAACTTCGACCCGCGCTCGGAGAACTACAACACCGAGGCGGCGGTGGTGATCAACGACACCGCGTTCGCGCAGGCGCTGGCCGGGAGCATCCGCCGCGACATGTCGCCGGAGAATGCCTGGACGATCGCGCCGCGCGCCAAGCCACCACTGTTTTCCGGGCTGGATTACAGCCTGGGCAAGGTGTCCGAGGCATTGCCCATCTTCGACATCTGGCCCTGGCGCTATGCGACCAGCTACGAGTTCCAGCCCGGCCCGGACTGCCCGCTGCCGGTCGGTCCGAAGGATCCGGCCTTCCAGCGCTGCTACGTGGCGGTGGGCGACTTCCCCGAAGTCGATGTCGGCGCCAAGTGGCTGTACACGCGCGTGCTGACCGCCTTCGGCGCGGGCCTGGTGCCCATTCTCTAGGAGTGAGTGGAGAGGAGTGAGGCGTGAGTAACGCCCGCGCTCCTGCCTCCCCTCACTCCTCACTCCTCACTCCTCTCCGCTCACTCCTCCAGAGAAACGCCATGGCTTTCCGCGCTCCCGTCGATCTCGCCGCCATCAACGCCCATGCCGCCAACACGCTGGTATCGAACCTCGGCATCGTCATGACCGCGGCGGGCGAGGACTGGCTGCGCGGCACCATGCCGGTGGACGCGCGCACGGTGCAGCCGTACGGCATCCTGCATGGCGGCGCATCGGTGGCGCTGGCCGAGACGCTGGGCAGCGTGGCCGGCAACCTGTGCGTGGACACCACGAAGGAGATGGTCGTGGGCCTGGAGATCAACGCCAACCACGTGCGCGCGATGCGCAGCGGCGTGGTCACCGGCACCGCACGGGCGCTGCATGTCGGTCGCAGCACCCAGCTGTGGGAGATCCGCATCGAGAACGACGACGGCAAGCTGGTCTGCGTGTCGCGGCTGACCCTGGCCGTCGTGCCCAGGACCTAGTGGGGAGCGGAGAGGAGTGAGGGAAGCGAGAACTTTTGCCTTTGCTCACTCCCCACTCCTCACTTCTTTCCACTCGCTCCTGCCCCTCCACCCCTGACTCCTGCTATCGTGACAGCATGACGCCGCCCCCTGTTCATGTTGCTGGCGGCAGCGGCGTGGCACGGGTATTCCGTTACGCGTATCGCGTGCCGTTGCTGCTCATCCACCTGCTGGTCTTCCTGCCGATCACCCTGCTGTGCCTGTCGCCGGTGCTGGTGTGGATCCGCGTGGGCGAGGAGAGCATCGGCGACGTGGCGGTACGGCATTGGTCCGGTGGGCTGATGCGGATCTTCGGGTTCCGCCTGCGCCGGATCGGCACGCCATTGCCGGGCCCGACGATGTTCGTGGCCAACCACGTCAGCTGGATCGACATCGAGGCGCTGCACAGCCAGCGCATGATGGGCTTCGTGGCCAAGCAGGAGATCCGTGGCTGGCCGGTGGTGGGTTGGCTGGCGGCGCAGGGGCAGACCATCTTCCACCAGCGCGGCAGCCAGGAATCGCTGGGTGGCGTGCTGCAGGCGATGATGCAGCGCCTGCGCGAGGGCCGGCCGGTCGGCGTGTTCCCGGAGGGCCGTACCCGCGATGGACGCTCGGTAGGGCCGTTCCATGCGCGTATCTTCCTGGCCGCGGTCGAAGCCGGCGTGCCGGTCCAGCCGGTGGCGCTGCGCTATGGCGCGCGCGGCAGCGCGCAGCCGGTGGTGGCGTTCGGGCCGAAGGAAAGCTTCTTCGCCAACTTCGTGCGCCTGCTGGGCGAACCGGCACGCACGGCCGACATCTGCTTCCTGGAGCCGATCCGCGTGGCCGACGTGGAAGGCCGCCGGCGCATCGCCGACCTGTCGCGCGAGCGCATCGTCCGGGCGATGGCCGACGCCTGAGCGGCCGTCGTGACGGCATTCCGACGTATTCGAGGGAATACTCGGCCCGCCGGTGCCACCCTCGTGCCGATCCTGCCGCGATGACCCCATGATAACTGCCGCCGACTTCCGTCCCCCGCGCTGGCTGCGCAACCCGCACCTGCAATCGGTGCTGGGCTCCAGTGCGCTGCGCCGTCGGCGTGCGCTGCGCGCGCTGGCGGCCAGCGGCGCGGTGACGCTGGAGCACATCGTGGACGGCGGCGACGGCGTCCGCCTGCAGGGCTTCCACAGCCAGGTGGCAGGACGCGAGGCGCGTGGCCTGGTGTTGCTGCTGCACGGCTGGGAAGGCAGTGCGGATTCCAACTATATGCGGCTGACCGCGGCGCAGCTGCTGGCACGCGGGTTCGACGTGTTCCGGCTGAACTTCCGCGACCACGGCGACACCCACCACCTCAACGAGGACCTGTTCCACTCCAACCGGCTGGACGAAGTGGTGCATGCCGCGCTGGACGTGTCGCGGCGGTTCGCCGGCGACGTGCCGATGCGGGTGGCGGGCTATTCGCTGGGCGGCAACTTCGCGCTGCGGCTGGCGCTGCGCGCGCCGGAGGCCGGGCTGGCGCTGGCGCACGTGGCGGCGGTCTGCCCGTTGCTGGATCCGGCCACGACGATGGACAGCATCGAGAACGGGCTGCCGCTGTACGACTGGTACTTCGCGCGCAAATGGCGCCGCTCGCTGGAGCGCAAGCGCAGCCTGTTCCCGCAGCGCCACGATTTCGACGACACCGTGCTGGCGCTCGACATCCGCGCGCTGACCGACTGGCTGGTGCAGCGGCACACGGCGTTCGGCACGCTGGACGCCTACTTCGACGGCTATGCGATTTCCGGGACGCGGCTGGCCGGCCTGAGCGTGCCGACGCACATCCTGATGGCCGAGGACGATCCGGTGATCCCGTTCGACACGTTCCGCGACTGGGCGCTGCCGGCGCAGGCCACGCTGGAGATCGCGCCGTGGGGTGGCCACTGCGCCTTCATCGAGAACGCCGCCGGCGATGGCTACGCCGAGCGCTGGGTGGCCGAGCGCCTGGCCGGCAGCGCCGCCTGAGCCGGGAAGCCCCGGTACAATCGGCGTTTGACCGAACGCTGGTAACCGCAATGTACGACCCGATTCTGGACGCCCTGCGCCGTGGCGCCGTGGCCGAGGCCCTGACCGCCGCCGAAGCCCTGGTGGCCGAACGCCCCGACGACGCGCAGGCGCTGCGCTGGCTGTCCACCGCCCAGATGCAGGGCGGCCAGCCCGACGCGGCGCTGGCGACCATCGACCGCGCCATCGCGCTGGCGCCGGAGAATGCCGACCTGCACCTGGCGCGCGCCGGCGTGCTGGTGGGCAGTCGCCGCAACGAGGACGCCCAGGCGGCGCTGAGCCAGGCGACGGTGCTGGATCCCAACCAGTTCACCGCCTACGTGATCCAGGGCCAGTTGGCCCTGGGCCGCGGCGACCTGGACGAAGCCGAGCGGCTGGCCCGCCTGGCCGCGCGCGTGGCACCCGACCATCCGCAGCTGGCGGCGATCACCGGCATGGTGGCCCTGCGCCGCGGTAACGCGGACGAGGCGATCAGGATCGTCTCCGCAGCGCTGCAGCAGGCGCCCGACGATGTGCAGCTTCGCTACGCGCTCGGCTTCATCCACATGGGGATGGGCCATTGGGCCTTCGCGGAACAGGCGTTCCGCACCGTCGTCGAAAAGGTGCCCGGCTCCGACAACCTGCGCAGCCTGATCGCCGACCTGATCCGCCGGCAGGGCCGACCCGCCGATGCCGCCGACGAACTGGTGCCGCTGGTGGCGATCAACAACGCGCCGGCGCTGCATCGTTACATCGGCCACCTGCGACTGGCCGCCGGACAGAACGAAGAAGCCCTCGCTGCGTTGCGCATCGCCCTCGCCGGACAGCCGCGCGACCGCGACACGGTGCTGGCGATCATCGAGGCCTGGCGTCGCCTGGGCGCGCAGGACGATGCGCGCAACACGCTGGATGCCGCGCTTGCCACGACGGCCGATGCACATGACCTGTGGCTGGCGCGCCTGCTGTTCGAAACCGTCGGCAGCGCCGAAGCGCGCAGCGTCGTCGATCGCTGGGTGGCGGCGATGCCGCAGCACATCCCCGCGATGGAAGCGCAGATGTCGGTGCTGGACGCCGCCGGCGAAGACGATGCCGCCGAAGCCGTGGCGCGTCGCATCGTGGAACTGGATCCCGGCCGCGCCAGCGGTGAGCAGCGCATCGTCGAAGGCCTGCTGCGCCGCGATCCGATGGCGGCGATCGCGCGCGTCGGCGAGTTGGCCAGCAACGCCCAGAATCCCGATCAGCAGCGCAGCCTGCGCGGCTGGCAGGCGTTCGTGCGCGATCGCGCCGGTCGTTACGCCGAGGCGGTCGGCAGCTGGGGTGCCCTCGCGCATGAGCTCGCGCCCTCGCGGCTGCCGCTGTGGACACAGACCGGCGCGACCGGTCCGTGGCCCGAACTGGGCGAGGTCGTCGCCTCGTCCGAGCCGCGTCCGATCCTGCTGTGGGGCCCCCCGGGCACCGTGGTCGAATCGCTCGCCGGCGTGTTGGGCTATGTCAGCGACCGCCTGCGTGGCGACCGCTTCCTCCCCGAGCCTCCGAAGGATGGCTTCCAGAGCTATTTCACCCCGGCGCGCCTGCTGTCGGGCGAACTGACCGGCGAAGCGCTGATCGCCGACTGGCGCACCACGCTGAAGAACCGCTCGGTCGATACCGGCGTGGTCGACTGGCTGATCTCGTGGGACAACGCGCTGCTGCATGCGCTGCGGCCGCACCTGCCGGAGGCGCTGCTGATCGTGGCCGTGCGCGATCCGCGCGATGCGCTGATCGACTGGCTGGCCTTCGGTTCGCCCGCGCCGCTGGCGCTGGATGATCTGGAAGCCGGCGCGACCTGGCTGGCCGGCCTGTTCGCACAGATCGCCGACCTGCACGAGCAGGACCTGTACCCGAGCCGCCTGATCCGCATGGACGCGATCAAGGACGACGCCGGTGCCGTGGCGCAGGCGCTGGGCCAGGCCCTGGGCGCGCAACTGCCGCTGCCGCCGTCATCCGGTGCGCGCCGCTTCCCGGAAGGCCACTGGCGCCACTACGCGCAGGCACTGGCCGGTCCGTTCGCTGCGCTGACGCCGGTCGCGGTACGCCTGGGCTATCCGGAAACCTGATTTCCCCTCTTCCTGCAGGAGCGACGCATGCGTTTGTGGAGCGACAGTTTCAAGCACATGGCCCCCATCCCGGCCGAGTTCGCGATGGGCCAGCCGGACGGCTTCGCCGCCAACCGCAATCCGCACCTCGCGTGGGAGGGCGTGCCGGACGGCACGAAGTCCTTCGCCCTGCTGTGCATCGACCCGGATGCGCCGACGGTGCCCGAGACCGTCGGCCGCGACGACCTGCAGATCCCGGTCGAACAGCCGCGCGCGCATTTCATCCACTGGGCGATGGCCGACATCGCCGCCGACGTGCGCGAGATCGCCGCGGGCAGCTGCAGCGACGGCGTCACCGCCAAGGGCAAGCGGCAACCCGCGGGGCCGGCCGGTGCGCGACAGGGTCTGAACGACTACACCGGCTGGTTCGCCGGCGACGCGCAGATGGGCGGCGACTACTACGGCTACGACGGCCCGTATCCGCCGTTCAACGACCTGCGCACGCACCGGTACTTCTTCCGCCTGTTCGCGTTGGACGTCGCCATGCTCGATCTGCCGCAGCGCTTCACCGCGGGCGATGTCGAACGCGCGATTCAGGGACACGTGCTGGGCGAAGCGCTGGTGCATGGAACGTATACGTTGAACGCGACGGTCAGCGGATGAACCCGCCGGACGGGGGCAATCCTTACGAGAGTCCCCTCAGTGCTGTCGCCGACGCCCCCGTCGAGGCGGCGGCACTCACGCCGGCGACGAAACTCCGGCGCTTCGTCCACTGGATGATCGACCGGCTCATCGTGGTCGGCATTATTTTCCTCGGCATGGTCGCGGCGGGCATCGTCGGCGGCGACGAGGTGCTGGATTGGGTGGAACAGCTGCCCTGGTGGCAGGACCAGCTGATCGGCTTCGCGGCGATCATCGTCTACTACACGCTGATGGAAGGGGCCACGGGAACCACCATCGGCAAGCTGCTGACCCGCACGCGCGTCGTCGACGAGGCCGGTCGCCCGATCACCTTCGGGCAGGCATTGCTGCGCAGCCTGAGCCGCATCGTGCCGTTCGAAGCCTTCTCGATCCTGTTCGCCGACGACGACGATCCGCGCGGCTGGCACGACCGTTGGCCAAGGACGCGCGTCGTGCTCAAGCGCCGACCGGCCGCCCTGCCGGCGTGATCCGCATCAGTCGGTGGGTGGCCGCCAGCGCCAGCGACCATCGGCATCGATGACCAGGCACGTGCCCGACGTCGGACAGTCGCGCGCCACGTGGATCTGTGCCGGGGGAACGCCCAGCCGCCACGCCAGGCCCATCTGGCCGATGGCGTAGAAGCGCTGCTCGTCCGCCACGCTGACGTGCAGCGGCGTCGCGACGGGTTGCCGTTCCAGCGCCTGCAGGGTCGCTTCCGCCCAGTACGCACGGCCGATGAGGCCGGGATGATCCAGTCGCCGCGTGCCTTCCACGGCGATCCACGACGATACGGCGATCAGGGCGGCGACCACGAGCGCGGTACCGTCGGCAGCGACGCAGCGCGCCAGCACGACGATCGGCAGGATCACGGCGATGGCGGCGTAGTACTCGTAGCTGTTCCAGGCGAACAGGAAGTACGGTGCATACGCGAGCCCCGCGAAGGCCGCGACGCACCACCACTGCATCGGTGTCAGCAACGTGCGGCCGCGCCAGCCGGCGATCGCCCACGCGGCCAGCATCGGCAGCGCGGTGGCGGCGATCCAGGCCAGGCCCTGCATGCGCTCGCCCGCGACCGCCATGCGCATCGCTTCGCGCGGGACGTTCAACAGCCAGGCGACGAACGAGGCGGCGTTGCGCAGCACGTTGCCGCCGAGGCTCAGCTCGTAGGACGCGTCGGTGTTGGCGGTGAAACGCGAGCGCAACGACAGCCAGATCGCGACGACGGCCACACAGGCCAGCCAGGCGACGAGTTCACCGCGGTCGAGCCGGCGCACGACGACGAATGCGGCGACCACCAGCATCAACGCGGGCGTCAGCGCGGCCGATTCCTTGCTCAGCAGCGCCAGCGCCAGCCACACGGGCAGTGAGGCCAGCAGGAGGGGGCGCAACCGGTGGGTAGCGTTGTCGCGCGCGCTGACCCAGGCCGCCAGCAGCAGCGTGGTGAACAGCGTCAGCATCGCGTTGTTCGCCGCTGCTGCCCAATGCACCGGCAACAGGTGCATGGTCAGCGCGCCGTACGCAGCGGCGGCGAGTGCCGCGATGCGACCGGCGTTCGCCCAGCGGCACGCACGCGCCAGGCGGAAGGCGAACAGCGCGACACCGAGAGTGGCCAACGCGTGCAGCACCAGGCTGACCACGTGCGCGGCATGCGCGCTGCCGCCCAGCACCGCATCGATCCAGCGCCAATAGCCTTCCTGCGAGAGCGGGCGCCAGAACCGCGGCGGCGACGACGGCCAGAAATCCGACCACCATGGCGCGCCGGCCGCGTTGGTCCCGTGCGCGGCATGCAGGAAGACGTAGTCGTCGCCCCAGAACGGCGTCCTCAGCGCCGGCCACCACATCAGCAGCGCGGATGCGGTCAGCAGGGCGACGGCGATCCACGGGAGGGAAGCGTTCCTTGCGGGGTGGTTCATCAGTCGCGCGTCGAAGTCGGTGACGCGCCACTATAGCGGCTGGTCCACCAGGCCGATGCGCGTCATGCCGGCACGACGCGCATCGGTGGCAGACGCGTCACTGCTTCTCGTTGGCCGACTCCACGACCATGTCCAGCACGTAGGCGTTCGAGGATCCATCCGCCGGCGGGTTCTTCACCGTATAGCGGTCGACGCGCAGCACGTTGCGTACGCCGGGCTCGTGCGTGTAGCCCTCGATGCTGTCGTAGAAGTGCTCGAACTCGCCGGGCGTGCCGACTTTCAGGCCCTTGTCGTCGTACTTCACCTCACGCACCTGCAGGCACTGCTTGTCGGGGATCAGCGGGTGGCTGCAGGGTTTGGTCTCGGCGGCTACCTCAAGGAATACACGTTCACCGTGGCCGCCAAAGCGGGTGTCGGCGGTCGGGTTGCCAGCAAACAGCAGCTTGTCGCCGGTGGCGGTGGTGAGTGCCAACTGGGCGACGCCGTCCTGCGTGGCGGCGATCTTCAGCGTGCCTTCCAGTCGCTTGCCGATCTCCTGGTCCAGCGCCATCAGTGCGTTGTCGGTGCAGGCCATCATCGTGGAGGTCAGGCGCCCCAGCGTGAGGCTGGTGTCCGACAGCGTGTAGGTGCCACTCATGCGGTTGCAGGCGTTGGACACGCCCAGTCGTCCTTCCTTGAAGTCGAGTTGCAGTGGCTTGTCGGCGCGGGCGAACAGGGCATCGATGCGCTTGCCCTGCGCGTCGGTCGCGTCCATGAGTTGCCAGTGGTACTGGGAGAGCAGTGGGGATGCATCGACGGTGGCAGGGGCCGGTGTCGCAGCGGCCGTCGTCGCGGACGGCGCCGGCAGAGCCTGTTCCACGGGTTTCGGGCAACCTGCCAGGGCCAGCGGCAGGGCAAGCAGCAGCAGTCGTTTCATGGCGTTCTCCATCAGGGTGGCGGTATGCAAACGCGTGATAGGTTGGAATGGGGTGAAGACGGTCGCTGGCGGTTGTTTCAGCGCTCGCCGCCGGGAGGGGCCGTCCAGAGCACGATCGCTCCGCGATCTACCTCTGCTGGCAGCAGGCGGATAAGCCGCCGGCCGTTACCATCCAGACCGGTTGCGACCAGCATGACCTTGTCGTCGACGCAGCCGGACAGATGAACATGGGCGGAGCGGCCGTCGAAGAGCAACTCGCGTGGATGCAGATCGGAGAATTCGGCGGGAATGTCCTTCATCGCATGCCACTGCCCTGATGGCAGGTCATCGGGTGTTCTCAGGCGGGCGAGGTCGGCATGCAGCTTGGCGAGGCGCTCCTGCGACAGTGCACGTGCCGCAGCAGTAGCCTCTTCATTGCCTCCGCATCCACAAGCAGTCAAGGAGATGGCAAGCAGGGCGACAACCGCAGTTCTCATTCCCCGCATGCTTTCTCTCCTTCGCTCGCCTCAGCTGCCGACCGGCATCAGCAACAGCAGCAGCGCGCCCAGCACGATGCGGTAGATCGCGAAGCCGGTGAAGCGGTGCGACTTGATGAACCCCAGCAACCACTTCACCACCACGAAGCCGGTCGCCGTGGCCGCGGCGAAGGCCAGCGCCACCTCGCCCCAGTTCTCGCTGCCCAGCGCGTCATCCTTCACCAGCTCCAGGAAGGCGTAGCCGCTGGCCGCGAACATGGTGGGAATGCCGACGAGGAACACGAACTCCGCCGCCGACGAGCGCCGGCTGGTACCCGCCAGCATCGCCATGAAGATCGCCGCGGCCGAGCGCGAAGTGCCGGGGAATACGCCGGCCACCACCTGCGCCAGGCCCACCAGGATCGCCACCTTCCAGGTGATCGTGGCGACATCGCCCCGCTTCTCGGCGAAGTGTTCGGCCACCAGCATCCAGACGCCGCCAATGATCAGCGCCCAGGCGATCGGGGTGACGGTCTCGGGCAGTTCCCAGCCGGCCAGGCGGACCGGGAGCCCGACCGCCGCCGTGACCAGGAAGGCGGCGGCCAGCTTCATCGAATAGTCGCGGGCCTCGGCGTCACGCCAGCAGCCGGTCGTCAGTTCCCAGATCCGGCGCCGAAACACCAGGGTCGTCGCGAGGATCGCGCCGGCCTGGATGACGATGTTGAAGAAGTCCGAGCGCTCGCCCAGCCAGTGCTGCGCGATCAGCAGGTGGCCGGTACTGGAGACGGGCAGGAATTCGGTCAGGCCTTCGAGGATGCCGAGCAGCAGTGCGGCGAACAGGTCGGTCATCGTGGCCAAGCGCTGGGAAGGGGTGGCAAAGAATAAGGGAAACGGCCATGCACTGTTTTGGGTTGTGACGGCCGACAAGTGCACCAAAAAAGGGATCATCCGTGAAGGCAGCGTCAATCCAGTCCATGTAAATCAATGGCTTGCCGGTGATTCGAGGTTGGCACGGCGATTGCTCTATATCCGGACATTCTTATCCAACCCGAGGTTTCGAGATGTCCCTGGAGAACGTTGAAAAGCTGATCAAGGACAACAAGGTCGAGTTCGTCGACCTGCGCTTCGTCGACATGCGCGGTATCGAACAGCACGTCACGTTCCCGGCCAGCATCGTGGATGCCTCGCTGTTCGAAGACGGCAAGATGTTCGACGGCTCGTCGATCTCGGGCTGGAAGGGCATCAACGAGTCCGACATGGTGCTGCTGCCCGACCCCAGCACCGCCTACCTCGATCCGTTCTACGCAGACCCGACCCTGGTGCTGGTCTGCGACATCCTCGACCCCGCCACCATGCAGGGCTACACGCGCGATCCGCGCGGCATCGCCAAGCGCGCCGAAGCCCACCTGAAGGCCAGCGGCGTCGCCGACCTGGCGTTCTTCGGCCCGGAACCCGAGTTCTTCATCTTCGACTCGGTGCAGTTCGCCAACGAGATGG
The DNA here is from genome assembly GCF_043632995.1 of Pseudoxanthomonas japonensis. Classification (NCBI taxonomy): domain Bacteria; kingdom Pseudomonadati; phylum Pseudomonadota; class Gammaproteobacteria; order Lysobacterales; family Lysobacteraceae; genus Pseudoxanthomonas; species Pseudoxanthomonas japonensis. The sequence continues at coordinate 155,500 of NZ_CP171632.1, forward strand.
GCAACACCTTCTTCAAGGTCAACTCCGAGGAAGGCGCCTGGAACAGCGGCAAGAGCTACGACGGCGCCAACAGCGGCTACCGTCCCGGCATCAAGGGCGGCTACTTCCCGGTGCCGCCGACCGACTCGCTGCACGACCTGCGTGCCGAGATGTGCAAGACGCTGGAACAGGTCGGCATCGAGGTCGAAGTGCACCACCACGAAGTCGCCACCGCCGGCCAGTGCGAGATCGGCGCCAAGTTCAACACGCTGGTCAAGAAGGCCGACGAGCTGCAGCGCATGAAGTACGTGGTGCGCAACGTCGCCCACCGCAACGGCAAGACCGTGACCTTCATGCCCAAGCCGATCGTCGGCGACAACGGCAGCGGCATGCACGTGCACCAGTCGCTGGCCAAGGGCGGCCAGAACCTCTTCTCCGGCGACGGCTACGGTGGCCTGTCGCAGCTGGCGCTGTGGTACATCGGCGGCATCTTCAAGCACGCCCGCGCCATCAACGCCTTCTCCAACTCGGGCACCAACAGCTACAAGCGCCTGGTGCCGGGCTTCGAGGCGCCGGTGATGCTGGCCTACTCGGCGCGCAACCGTTCCGCTTCGTGCCGCATTCCGTGGGTCGCCAATCCGAAGGCGCGCCGCATCGAGATGCGCTTCCCCGATCCGCTGCAGTCCGGCTACCTGACCTTCACCGCGCTGATGATGGCCGGCCTGGACGGCATCAAGAACCAGATCGATCCGGGCGCGCCGAGCGACAAGGACCTGTACGACCTGCCGCCGGAAGAAGAGAAGAACATCCCGCAGGTCTGCTCCAGCCTGGACCAGGCACTGGACGCGCTGGACAAGGACCGCGACTTCCTCAAGGCCGGCGGCGTGATGACGGACGACTTCATCGATGCCTACATCGCGCTGAAGATGCAGGAAGTGACCAAGTTCCGCGCGGCCACGCACCCGCTGGAATACCAGCTGTACTACGCCAGCTGATGCCGGCGTACGCGCACATCGCGATGCACGTGGAGGGCCGCACGCCGGTCCTCCACGGCACAGCGGGCGCGCACTGAGTTCTCGCGGCGATGGCGACGGATCTCCCCTCCCACCCGTCGCCATCGCCGCACCTTATCGAGCGCATCGTCCTGCGATGCGTTCGACCGGTTGGGGAACCGGGGCACCACCCGTCTTCGATTCACGGAGATCGCACCAACGCTGTAACCGGGGAAACACAGGAGAGGTCCATGAACCGCAGCTCCCTCCCACGTCATCCGCTCCTGCCGCAGTCGATCGCGGCAGGCACGGAGGCGGTTCATGCATCGCTCCGCACCGATCACGTGCACGCGGCCAGGGGGTTGCGCGCACCGGTGACCTGAAACCGCCGGCCGGCTCCGGTCGGCCGGTTCCATCCACCATCGGGGTATGCGCATGAAACTGATCACCGCCATCATCCGGCCGTTCAAGCTCGACGAGGTCCGAGAGTCATTGTCGCAAGCGGGCGTGTCCGGCATCACCGTGACCGAAGTGAAAGGCTTCGGCCGGCAGAAGGGCCACACCGAGCTGTACCGCGGCGCCGAGTACGTCGTCGACTTCCTGCCCAAGATCAAGATCGAAACCGTCGTGACCGACGAGCGACTGGAGGCCGTCATCGAGGCCATCCAGCAGGCGGCCGGCACCGGCAAGATCGGCGACGGCAAGATCTTCGTCACCACCATCGACCAGGTCATCCGCATCCGCACCGGCGAAGTCGGCGCGGACGCGCTCTAACACTCGGAGCCCCACATGAAGACTCGACTGTTGTCCGGGTGGAAGACCCGTGCGCACGTGCTTTTCCTGGCCGCGTCGTTCGGCCTGATGACCCTGGGCGTGGCGGCGACCGCCATCGCGCAGGACCCCGCGCCGCCGCCGGCGGCTGAAGCGACCGCAGACGCCGCGCCTGCGGCCGAGGTGGTCGCCGAGACTGTCACCGAGACGGTCACCGAAGCGCCCGCGCCGGAAGCGGCGCCCACGGAAGCCGCCGCCGAACCGACGGTCGACAAGGGCGACGTGGCGTGGATGCTGACATCCACGCTGCTGGTGCTGATGATGGTGGTGCCCGGCCTGGCGCTGTTCTACGGCGGCATGGTGCGGTCGAAGAACGTGCTGTCCGTGCTGGTGCAGGTCATCACCGTGTTCTCGCTGCTGGTGGTGCTGTGGATCGTCTACGGCTACAGCCTGGCGTTATCGGGCGAAGGCGCGTGGGTCGGCAACCTGGACAAGCTGTTCCTGAAGGGCGTGACGCCGGAAACGCTGGCCGCCACGTTCACCGACGGCGTCAGCCTGCCGGAGTACGTGTTCGTCGCGTTCCAGTCGACATTCGCCGGCATCACCGGCGCGCTGATCGTCGGTGCGTTCGCCGAGCGCATGAAGTTCGCCGCGGTCATCCTGTTCTCGGTGATCTGGTTCACCTTCGGCTACCTGCCGATCGCGCACATCGTGTGGGCCACCGGTGGCTACCTGTTCGAACTGGGCGCGCTGGACTTCGCCGGCGGCACCGTGGTGCACATCAACGCGGGTGTGGCCGGCCTGATCGGCGCGTACTTCGTCGGCAAGCGCCTGGGCTACGGCCAGACCGCGCTGAAGCCGCACAACGTCACCCTGACGTATGTCGGCGCCTCGTTGCTGTGGGTGGGCTGGTTCGGCTTCAACGCCGGCTCCAACCTGGAAGCCAACGCGGGCGCGGCACTGGCCTTCATCAACACGCTGGTCGCCACCGCCGCCGCCGTGATCGCCTGGGCGCTCACCGAGAAGATCTTCAAGGGCAAGTCGTCCGCGCTGGGTGTCGCCTCGGGTGCGGTGGCTGGCCTGGTCGGCATCACCCCGGCCGCCGGCCTGGTGGGTCCGTTCGGCGCCGTCGCCATCGGCTTCATCGCCGGCGTGGTCTGCGTGTGGGGCGTCACCGGCCTGAAGCGCCTGCTGAAGGTCGATGACACCGCCGACGTGTTCGGCGTGCATGCGGTCGGCGGCATCGTCGGCGCCCTCCTGACCGGCGTGTTCAACTCGCCGAAGCTGGGTGGCCCGGGTCCCGAGGACTTCGACATGGTCGCGCAGGTCATCAAGCAGGCGACCGGAGTGGGCCTGACCATCGTCTGGATCGGCGTGGTGTCGGTGGTCGCGTTCCTGATCGCCAAGGTCGTGTTCGGCCTGCGCGTGGCCGAGGACGCCGAGCGCGAGGGCCTGGATATCGCCGCGCACGGCGAATCGGCCTACGAGGCCTGATGGCATGCCGGGGACGGCGTTGCACTAAACTGGTGCAATGTCGTCTCCGGCCCCGTCCCCCATGCGTTTCGAACCCACCACCGACGCGCTGAGCACGCCGGTGGCCTGGGCGGATGCCGCCGGCCTGATCCGCGGCGTGAACCCCGCCTTCGCCCGCTGGCTGGGCGTCAGTACCCGCCGCCTGATCGGGCAACCGCTGGCGGCCCTGGAGATCGAAGGCGACGCCATGGCGCGCTTCCTTGACAACACCGACCGCGACGTCCTGCGCCTGCACCGGCTGGCGCTGGGCATGCCGGGCGAGTCGCCGTGCTTCGCCGAAGGCTGGCTGTCGCGGCTGGAGGGCGGCGGCTGGCTGCTGGAAGCGCACCCGGTCGACGAGTTTCCCGCGCTCGATCCCACCCAGGTGCTGCCGAATGCGTTGAGCGCGGCATTGAAGGGGCTGGCGCACGAACTGCGCAATCCGCTGGCGGGCCTGAAGGGCGCCGCCCAGTTGCTGGCCCGCCGGGCCGCGCACCGCAACGACAACGACGACGAGCGCGAGCTGATCGAACTGATCGAATCCGAGATCAACCGCCTCAACACCCTGCTGGAACAACTGCTGTCGCCCTCGCCGCAACGGCCGCACGCGCCGTTGAACATCCACACCGTGCTGGAGCGCGTGCTGCGCCTGGCCGAGAACGAAGGCGGCTGGTCGGTGCGCCTGCAGCGCGACTACGACCCCAGCCTGCCGGAACTGTCCGGCGACGCCGACCGCCTGACCCAGGCGGTCTGGAACCTGGTACGCAACGCCCTGCAGGCGGGTGCGGCCAACATCATCCTGCGCACCCGCGTCGAACACGGGTCGCGCATCCACGACCACCTGCACGCGATGGCGCTGCGGGTGGAGATCGTCGACGACGGCCGAGGCGTGCCCGAAGCGCTCGCCGAGCACCTGTTCCTGCCGCTGGTCAGCGGTCGCGCCGAAGGCAGCGGCCTGGGCCTGGCGTTGTCTCAACAGGTGGCGCGCGAGCACCAGGGGTCGCTGACCTACCGCTCGCGCCCCGGCCACACGGTCTTCACCCTGCTGCTGCCGCAATCGCCGCACGACACCGACGAGGAACGTCATGTCCATTGATCGCCTGGCCGCCACCCCGGCCGCCGACGCACGCCGCATCTGGGTGGTCGACGACGACCGCTCGGTGCGCTTCGTGCTCGCCACCGCGCTGCGCGACGCCGGCTATGCGGTGGACGGCTTCGACAGCGCCGCCGCCGCGCTGAGCGCGCTGGGTGCGCGCGGCGCGCCCGATCTGCTGTTCACCGATGTCCGCATGCCGGGCGATGACGGCCTGGTGCTGCTGGACAAGCTGAAGGCCACGCACCCGCAGCTGCCCGTCATCGTGATGTCGGCCTACACCGACGTCGCCAGCACCGCGGGTGCGTTCCGCGGCGGCGCGCATGAATTCCTGTCGAAACCGTTCGACCTCGACGACGCGGTCGCGCTGGCCGCGCGCACGCTGCCGGATGCGGAAGAGACGGCGGACGCCACGCAGGACAGCGACGCCGCGCCCACCCCGCAACTGATCGGCGACACGCCGGCCATGCGCGCGCTGTTCCGTGCCATCGGCCGGTTGGCGCAGGCGCCGTTGTCGGTGCTGATCACCGGCGAAACCGGTACCGGCAAGGAACTGGTCGCGCATGCGCTGCACCACGAGTCGCCGCGCGCGCGCAAACCGTTCGTGGCGCTGAACACCGCCGCGATTCCCTCGGAACTGCTGGAAAGCGAACTGTTCGGCCACGAGGCCGGCGCGTTCACCGGCGCGCAGAAGCGCCACACCGGCCGTTTCGAACAGGCCGACGGCGGCACGCTGTTCCTCGACGAGATCGGCGACATGCCGCTGCCGCTGCAGACGCGCCTGCTGCGCGTACTGGCGGAAGGCGAGTTCTTCCGGGTCGGTGGGCGTGAACTGATCCGCGTGGACGTGCGCGTGATCGCCGCTACCCACCAAGACTTGGACGGGCTGGTCGCCGAAGGCCGTTTCCGCGCCGACCTGCTGCACCGCCTCAACGTGGTCCGCCTGCAGCTGCCGCCGTTGCGCGAACGCCGCGCCGACGTGCCGCAGCTGGCCGAGAACTTCCTCGCCATGGCCACGCGCAAGCTGGATATCGCGCCGAAGCGTTTCAGCAATCCCGCGCTGGACCTGCTGCAGGCCCACGACTGGCCCGGCAACGTGCGCGAACTCGAGAACGTCTGCTGGCGCCTCGCCGCACTGGCGCCGGCCGACGTCATCAACACCACCGACCTGCAGGGCGCGCTGTCGCACGCGCCGATCGCCGGCGGACGCGGCGAGTGGGACCACGCGCTCGGCGAATGGGCGCGGCGTCGCCTGCTGGAAGGCGCGGAGTCGCTGCACGCCGAGGCGCGCGAGCGGCTCGACCGCACGCTGCTCGAGGTGGCGCTGGAACTGACCCACGGTCGCCGCGCCGAAGCGGCGGCGAAGCTCGGCGTGGGACGCAACACGGTGACGCGCAAGCTGGGGCCCGGCCGCAAGCGCGGGTGACGGGTCGCCTCCGTTTTCATTGAACATGAAGGTATCGGTCGTTACGGTAGCCGGCCACACCCTGCAACCGGAGCTTCCCATGCGCATTGCCTTGCTGGCCGCCGCTTCCGCCCTCGCGCTCGCCGCCTGCGGCACCACGCCGTCTCCGTCCTCGCCCGCGTCGACGACGACCACCGTCGTCCCCACCACCAGCACCGCCAAACAGGCCGTCGCCGTGCTGGCCTCGGCGTCCGGCAGCCTGGTCAGCGGCAGCGTCACCCTCACGCCGATGGGCAAGGGCCTGCACCTGACGGGCGAAATCGGTGGCCTGCCGGCCAACGGCACGCATGCCTTCCACATCCACGAGAAGGGCGACTGCAGCGCCGCCGACGCCAGCAGCGCCGGTCCGCACTTCAATCCGTTCAACGCCGCGCACGGCAAGGCCGGCAGCGGCGCGCACCACGCCGGCGACATGAACAACCTGACCGCGAATGCGGATGGCGTGGCGAAGGTCGATGCACACATTGAAGGCGTCACGCTGGGCGGTGGTGCCGTCAACGACGTCGCCGGCCGTGCCCTGATCGTGCACGCCGCACCGGACGACTACGCCAGCCAGCCGGCCGGCAACGCCGGTGCACGCGTGGCGTGCGGCATCATCAAGGTCACGCAGTAACCTCCAGCGCGTAGCGTGCGCCATGCGCACGCTACGACCGCAGGCCGGCTGACAGCGACGTTGCAGCCGGGCGATGCACGGAGGATCCGCGCCGAATGTCGAGGCGGGTCCTGCGCACGTCCCGACAACCCCGCGTCTGGTAACACGGCACCGTACCGGCGCGGGTGTCATCGGGTGGCGTCAGAGTGGTGACTGGATCGGCGACGGTTTTCCGCTAACCGGAGACCGCCCACCGGAACACCGCCATGACCCCCAACCGCCTGTTCGTCGCTTTCTCGCTGGCCCTGCTGCTCTCTGCCTGTTCGCCCGGGCAGCAGGACACCCCGCCCGCGGCACCTGCCGCGGCAACGCCGGACGCGATGCAGGCTGCCGTGGCCAGGCTCCAGGCCGAAGGCCCGCTGCCGTCCGCGCGCGAGGCTTCGCATCTGGAGTACTGGCTGCACTACAAGCTGATGCAGGCCAACGGGGTCGAGCAGGCGCTGGGAGGCGAAGCGCCGACCATCGCCGCCTTGAAGGCCTTCGGCCTGGCGGTAGAGCGGTCGGCGCTGGTGGCGCAGACGCAGGTGCCGAAGATGGTGCCCGCAGCGTTCGACGGTACGGGGATCGACGCCGGCATGATGGGGGCCGGTTACGGCCTGGTCGGCGGTGCGCTGACGGGCAGCCTGGTGAGCGGTGGCCTGTCGAACGCGCAGGTTGCCCAAGCCGCACAGAACGGCCCGATCAAGTTCGACGGCGATGGGGGCCCGGCGCAGATGGACATCGCCCAGGACGGCATGCGCACGACGCTGGAGCAGACGATCAACGAGAACGGCGTCACCGGCAAGGTCAAGACGGAGGTCCGTATCGACGCCTGCCCGGATGCCACGGGCAAGCTGACGGTCACCCTCGAGATGACATCGACGATGGGAGCGGGGGGCAAGCGTGGTGCAGTGACACTGCGTTACCGGCAGGAGCGCTGGCTGGACGACGATGCCCACCTGTTGCCCATCGGCAGCGGTGATCAGACGAACGCCTCCGAGTTCTTCCAGATCGACATGAAGGGCGACGGTGCGAACGGGCCGCTGTCGTACTACCAGGACACCGGCTTCACGCCGGACGGCAAGCCGGCTGGCGGCAGTCTGGACTACAGCGGCTACAGCATATTCCGCCCGGCCGAAGCCGCCCATACCGAGAAGATGGTGGCGGGCACGCAGAACCTCATGCGCGCCTTCGCGCAGATGATGCTGCAAGGCTCGTTCAGCGGCGGCAAGGCGCCATGGGAATCGGGCCGTTGCGTGGACCTGAAGCTGCGCAGCACGCCGGACAAGCGCAAGGGCGCCAAGCCGGACACGCGCTACACGGTGTTCGCCGAGCCGCGGGCGAAGAAGGACGGCATGCCGACCGGCGGCACGGTCAAGGCCACGCTGAAGGGCGCCAGCGCGCTCGACCCGCAGGGCAAGGTCAAGGCCGATGCGACGTTCGACTACCGGAATCCCGCGAAGAAGGGCGAGCGCGCCAGCATCGACTTCGAGGCGCGCAGCAAGCGTGGCGTGGGCAAGGCCACGCTGTCGTTCGATACGAAGAAGAGTGGCTACCGGGTGACCGGCGGCGGCGATCCGGTGAATCAGGTGGTGTGTGGCCTTGATGCTCCCTTCGTGTTGAACGGCAAGCTGTTCGGTGCGGAATTCACCGGCGGGATGGAGGGCAGTTACGCGTTGGTGCGCACACCGAACATTCCCGGGCTGCAATGGAAGGGCCGGGGCACGTACACCATCGTGTTTCCCGACGGTGAGGACAAGCCAGGGAGGCTGACCACCCAAGGTGGTGGCAGCACGACTGCCGGTGACCACACCCGGCAGACCACCGGCGACGAGCATTTCACACTCACCCCCGTCGACGGCTGTGAGGGTTCGCCATGACAGCCATGACCGCTCGCGCAGTTCGCGCCATTTCCCTGCTTGCTGTCCTTGCCGTGTCGCCGGTCTGGCCCGTAGTCGCAGGACAGGCTGACGACTCCCCGGCCGCCCGCGCCGCCGCCATCGCGCGCCTGCGCACTGCGCCGTCCATACCTGTCTGTGCCGATCCTGGCGCGATGGGACGCACCTTCGGTACCACCTGCAACAGCCGCGAATTCCCGGCCCCGGCGATCCTGGAAGCACCGAAGATCGTGTGGCAGACGCGCCCCGGCTGGTGGGGTGCGTGGTCGCCGCTGCTGGTCGGCGAGCTGATGCTGACCGGCAGCTGCAACAACGACGGCAATGCGGGTTTGTCGGCGCTGGACCTGCGTACCGGGAAAACCGTCTGGCGGATTGCGGATATCTGCACGGTCGGCAACCGGCGCGGAACGACCGGCAACGTGGCCTTCTTCGAATTGCCGTCGGGCGAAGTGCTGATGGTCTATCCGCGCGACAACGGCGAACCCACCGACTACTACGTGGTCGACGTCAAGGCGGGGCGCATCGTGCGCTCGCTGACGCCGGCCGCGAACGTGACGTTGCGCGGCCTCGGCGGCAGCCTTACCGGCGTCAATCAATCGAACAGGGAGGGCGTCAGCAACCTGATCGGTTTCAATCCTTCGCTCGACCAGGTGCTCTGGCGCAACCGCGGGTTTCGCCTGGCGATGCGCAACGATGATGCGCACTACCAGCCCACCTTCAGTCCCGCCGCACGGACGGACGATGTCCTGCTGCTCTCCGCGCGCAGCAAGGACCAGCCCGATCCCGCCACGCGACAGTTGCACGCCATCGATGTGCGTACCGGAGAGACGTTGTGGCGGCACACCGACCAGCCCGCAGTCGAGCGCAGTAGCGGCGGCGGTGGCGCGTGGCGATCGGACGATGGCGTTCCGATGGTGGCGGGTGGCAAGGCGATCATCCGCGTGCAGGGCCTGCTGGGTGCTGCAGCGCATGGCACGAAGCCGACGGGCGATGCCCTGCGCGCCTTCGATCCACGCAGCGGTGCAATCGCATGGACGACCCAGCCAATCGCGGGCACCTTGATCGAGAACCGCGTCGCCGTGGGCGACGTGCTCGTCGTCGAAGTCGTGCAAGGCGGCACCCGCGCGTTGTGGGGCTATCGGTTGTCCGACGGCGCGGCGGCATGGCGTCGCAGCGTGTCCGCGCAGATCCACGTACTCGCATCGGCCGGTGGCGTGCTCTACGCATCGGAACGGCGGGCATCCGCAGACGGCCGAAACAAGGACTACAGCCTGCAAGCGCTGGACGGTCGAACCGGCACGCTGCTGTGGACCACGACCGTGCCGGGCCACAACCTCGACTTCGAGGGCGGCTGGGGCATCGAACCCGACCCGCGGCGCACCGGGTCGCAAGGCCCCGCCTGGCGCATCGGCCGCGACGGCGCGATCTACGGGGTGACCCTGACCGGCGCCTTCAAGCTCCAGTGAGCCCCTGGATCACGCATCCGTCGTCGCCTCGATCCACCTCCCCACCACCTATTCCACGAGGAACACCCATGTCCACGCCTGTCATCGCATCGCTCTGCCTGCTCCTGTTCGCGGTCGCGCCCGCAGCCCATGCGCAGCGCTCGTCCTACCAGGTGTTCATGGACAACAACCGCATCATGATGGACCGCATCAACGGCGACATGGCCATGCGGACCATGTGCGAGGACTGGAAGCGCAAGGGCGACAAGGTGCCCGCAGGCTGCGCGGAGTACGCCTCGTCGTCCGTGGCGGCGCCGCCTTCGCCGACCGCCACCCGCTTCAGTCCGGTGACCGGCGATGCCTCGGTGAAGAGCCTCGCCGACAGCCTGGGCAGCACGCCGGAGGAGCGCGGCCAGATCCTGCAACTGGCCGGTGCGGGCAAGGAACTGTTCGCGCAGAAGTACAAGGGCAAGGGCTGGGACAACACGCTGGCGGGTGCAATGACGTTCTTCATCGTCGCCACCCACATCGTCAGTACCGACGCCGAACCGGATGCCGCGGCCGAGGAACGCCTGTTCGCTTCGCTCAACGCGACGCTGGCGGGTTCGGACATCGCGCGCGCGTCGAACGCGGACAAGACCGCCTTGTACAACACGCTGCTGGCCGGTGCTGGATTGCCGCTGGTGTTCTACGTCGATGGCAAGCAGTCCGGCAACGACGCGCAGGTGAAGCAGGCGAAGACGATGGCCGCCGGCTTCGCCCGTCGGTTCCTCGGCGTGGAACCGCAGGCGCTGGCGGAGATGCTGTAGCTCGGGCTGGCGGCGTGCGCTGCGGCAGGCCTTCGGGTGATGGCTGCCGAGGTCTGCGGTCAGCGCGCTTCTGGCGTGGCCGATGCCTCGGCGCTGATCCTGCGCTTGAGCTCCATCAGCGGTGGAGTATCGACCTTGTCGAGTGTGGCCAATGCGCGGCGATAGTGGTCGGCGCGCTTGCCGGCATCGCCCAACGTGCCCCAGGCCATGCCCTGCCCGGCCAGGATCTTCGCCTCCGTGCCGGGCTGCACCGCCTTGCCGGCGATGATGCGTTCTGCATGCGCGTAGGCCTCGAGTGCCTCGTGTGCGCGACCGAGGTCGTTCAGTGCGCCGCCGATGCCGATGTGACCATTGACCAGTGCAGGATTGTCCGCGCCGTAGATGCGGCCGGCGATGTCGGTCGCCTGGCGGAAGCTGGCCAGCGCGCCTTCGGCATCGCCCAGGTGCTTCTGCGCTGTGGCCTTCAGGCTCAACAGTACCGCTCGTCCATCCCAGCTCGACGCCAGTCCCTGCTTGTCGGCGAAGGCTGTGGCGTCCTCAACCGTTTGTAACGCCGCTGTGTACTGTTCCTGCGCGTTCAGCACGCGGGCCAAGCCGATCGAAGCCACCAGCACATCGATTGCCTGGATCGGGTCGGTGATGTCGACGCGCTTGAACGCAGCGATTGCCTGTTCGTAGTTCCTGCGCGCATTGTCGTTCTCGCCGTTGCCCAGATAGGCGTCGCCGAGGTTGCGCAGCGAGACCGCCTGTTCGAACACGTTGTCGGGCAGGTACTGCATGCGCAGGTCGGCGGCGTGCCTGGCGGCCACGATCGCATCCTTCGGCTTGCCCGTCACCCCCAGCACCTGCGCGTAATTGCCGAAATGCGCGGCCAGCTCCGTTGCGTCGTCACGGTCGTAGGGTGGCGCAGGGTCTTGCAGTCCTTGTCGATACAGCGTTTCGGCGGTGGCCCAGTCCTGGCCGGCGGCATGGAGATTGGCCAAGGTGCGTTGCATCGCCTTGCGCGCATGCGTATCCAGCGCCGGATCCTGCTCAAGCGTCTCACGTGCGCGGACCAGCAGATCATTGAGACTGAACTGCGCCTCCAACTGGCCCTGCGGCGCCACGCCGAACAGCGCGTCCTGCATCAGGAGCAGGGCCTGGCGTGCCCGGCGGGCCTGCAATTGCGCTTCGCCGCGTTGCTGCTCGGCAACGCGTGCATGCGTTCGCGCCTCGTTCGCCTGCCACAGCGCCACGCCGGTACCGGCGACGAGCGCCAACGCGACTGCGCCAACCGCCGCGGCGAGCAAACGATTGCGCCGCAGCCACAATGCCGCACGCGCACCCTTGCCCAAGTGCGCCGCTTGCACCGGACGATGGTCCAGCCAGCGCTGCAGGTCGCTGGCCAGGGCGTCCACACTCGCGTAGCGGGCCTCGGGTTCGCGCCGCAGACAGGTTTCGACGATGACGGCCAGGCCGCCGCGCAACGCTCTGGCCAGCGCCGCACCGTCGGTTTCACCACGCTGCGTGGCCTGCTCCGCGTTGGCGTGCGAGGCGGCGCGCGTCAGTGGTTCGGGTTCGCGTTCCAGCCGTTGCAGTTGCGCCGCCAGCGGCGTGTCGCGTGTCAGGCCGAACGGGTGCGAACCGCTCAGCAGCCGGTGCAGCACGATCCCCAGCTGCCAGACGTCCGTGGCGGTGGTGACCGGCGCGGCATGCAACTGTTCGGGCGATGCATATTCGAAGGTCAGCGCACGGTCGCTGGTGGCGGTGGCGTCGCTGCCTTCGAGCTGCTTGGCGATGCCGAAGTCGAGCAGCTTCACGCGGCCGTCGGCGTCGACCAGCAGGTTGGACGGCTTCAGGTCGCGATGGATGACCAGGTGGCGATGCGCGTGGGCCACCGCGTCCAGCACCTGCCCGAACAGCCTCACCCGTTGGCGCAGATCGAGCGTGTGCGCATCGCACCACTGGTCGATGGGCACGCCTTCCACGAACTCCATCACGAAGTAGGGATCGCCGTCGTCGCTGAAACCGCCGTCCAGCAGCGTGGCGATGTTGGGATGCTGCAGCTGCGCCAGCAGCTGGCGTTCGCGCAGGAAGCGCTCGCGCGCCGCCGGCGAGTCGGCCGCCGCGCGGATCAGTTTCAGGGCCGCCTGCTGCGCGTAGGCGCCATCGCTGCGCTGCACCGCATAGACCGTACCCATGCCGCCGTGGCCGATCACGGAGACCACGCGCCATGCGCCCAGCCGGCGACCGGGCATGCCCTCGTCGTGCGATGCCTCGCCGGATTCGCGCAGGGCCTCGCCCCAGGCCGCCGCGTTGCCGAGGAACGGCTGGGCCTCGCTTGCATCTGCGGCCAGCATCGCGCGGACGTCGTCCAGCAGCTGCGCATCGTCGCCGCAGAGCACCTGCAGCTGGGGCTCGCGCGCATCGTCGTCCAGGTCGATGACGGCGTCGAACACCACCAGCGCACGCCGCTGTCGTTCCGCCGCGGTGTCGGTCATGTGGTTTCCTTCAGCAGGAAGGCGCGCGCCCGCCGCCAGTCGCGGCGCAGCGTGCTCTCGCTGATGTCCAGCATGCGCGCCACCTCCGGCTCGGTGTAGCCGCCGAAATAGCGCAGTTCGACGATCTGCGCGGCACGCTCGTCGAGCCGGTGCAGCGCTTCGAGCAGCTCGTCCAGCTTCAGCACCTCGACCGCGGCGGCGTCGCCGGCCATGTCGGCCGCGCCCAGGGTAAGCGCATCCTGCCCGCCACCGCGCTTGTCCGCCTTGCGTGCGCGCGCATCGTCCACCAGCACCTGCCGCATCGCACGGGCCGACAGTGCCAGCAGGTGATTGCGGTCCTGCGCGGCCAGTTGCGCGCCACCCAGCTTCAGGTACGCCTCGTGCACGAGGGCGGTGGTTTCGAAGACGTCGCGCATGCGCCGCAGCTGCAGGCGCGCGGCGCGCTTGAGTTCGGCGTAGACCGCCGAGTACGCCGCATCCATCGCCTGCGCATCGCCGTCGCGTGCGCGCGCCAGCAGGCGGGTTACCTCGGGTGGGGATAGCGGTTCCACGTGGTTCGCCCGGCATCCGTTGAGCCGGGGTGGAGTGTCGCACAGGCGCGATGTGACTCGACGGCCAGCGCGGCATGAACGGATTCGTCCCCGCATTCCGCATCTCCCCTCAAGGCCGGCATTCCGCCGACGCCATATCCGAAGTGGGGAGTCATGAACATGCAAGCCAATGGCCGCCGGCCCGCGCCAGCTGTTTCCCTTCTGAGCCTGGCCCTGCTGGGCGCGCTGTCGATGCCTGCGCTTGCGGCCGACAGCCCGTGCATCAATACCGCCGGCACGCCGACCGGGGCGACGACCAACCAGGGCAGCGAACACGGGACAGACAATTCCACCTGTTCTGTCGGCGCCAGCGCGTACGGCGAACGCAACAATGCCAGCGGACAGTTTTCGATGGCATTCGGCAACTACAACGTGGCGACCGGCTTCGAGGGCACGGCGTTCGGCAACGGAAATCTTGCCAGCGGCCAATGGGCCGGTGCGTTCGGTCTTTTCAACCAGGCGAGCGGGATGCGAAGCATTGCGTTCGGTTACGCCGGCATCGCATCGGGCGCGGCCAGCATCGTGCTGTCCGGCTGGTACGACAAGAACGGTGATGGCCTCTATGCGATGGACGAGACGTCGCACGCCACGGGGACATCGTCGGTCGCGCTGGGCGCGGGCGTGGTGGCATCGGCGGATTACGCCACTGCGGTGGGTGTAGGTAACCTGACAGGAGGCGAGCGCAGCAGCACCTTCGGCTTCGACAACAGCACGGTCGATGGCCAAAGCAACGCCATCGGCTACGGCAACCGGGCCTTGAACGGCGAGGGGTCGGCTCAGGCCTTCGGCAGGAACAACACCGCCACGGACGGCAATGCTTTTGGCTCCAGCAACAGCGCCAGCGTCGGCAATGCCTTCGGCAACCGCAACGTCGTGGACCTTCATGATTTCTTTGGCGAAGGCAATGCCTTCGGTAGCGACAACGTCGTGGTCGGAAGGGACGGGAATGCCTTCGGCACGGGCAATGAAGCCGGCGAGTTGGACAGTGCCTTCGGCCTCAGCAACGTGGCGGGAGGTACGGCGAGCAGTGCGTACGGGATGGACAATACCGCCACGGGTCAGGGGAGCAACGCCTTCGGCTATCAGAACAATGCGTCGGGGCGGGCCAGCAGCGCCTTCGGCAGTGGCAACACGGCCGGCGGACAGGAGAGCGGCGCATTCGGCTATGCCAACACCGCAGGCGGCGCCTTGAGCAATGCGATGGGTCATTCCAACACCACCAACGGATATGGCAGCAGCGCGCTGGGCAACCTCAACCTCACCAATGGCGGCAACAGCAACGCGCTCGGCTACGCCAACACCGCCAACCGTTTCGGCAGCAGCGCGCTGGGCGCACACAACCGCGCAGAGGGCCAGCAAAGTGCGGCACTGGGCAACTACGCCACCGCCTGGGGCAGTGGCAGCCTGGCGATCTCCACGTTCTTCCAGGGGGAAGGCATCCCGGAACCGAACGTGGACATCGACGGCGATGGCGCCCTGGATGCCTATTCCAACGGTGCGATTGCCAGCGGCGAGGCATCGCTGGCCGTGGGTACGGGGGTTCGCACCACGGGCAATTACAGCAGCGCCTTCGGCTACCAGTCGCAGGCGCTGAACATCGGCAGCACCGCGATCGGCTATCAGGCCGTCGCCGACCGCGACTACGCCGTGGCCGTGGGTTCGAGCACCGCGCAACGCCAGATCATCCACCTCGCCGCCGGCACACAGTTGACTGACGCGGTGAACCTGGGCCAGTTGAACGCGGCCATCGCGGGCGTCAGTGGTGGCGGCACGCCTGTGCGCTTCTTCAGCGTCAATTCGACCGATGCGACGGCTGGCAACTACAACAACGATGGCGCGACCGGGGCCGGCGCCAGTGCCGTGGGCATCGGCAGCAGCGCGAGTGGCGCCGGGAGCAGCGCCGTCGGTTTCTACAACTCGGCCACGGGGGCGGACGGCAGCGCCGTCGGCAGCGGCAATTTCGCCATGGCGGCGGGCAGCAGTGCGATGGGTTGGGGCAATTACGCCGCCGAAGCCCGAAGCAGTGCATTCGGCTACAGCAGCGTGGCCAGCGGCGTTTCCAGCAGTGCCTTTGGCTACCGCGCGCAGGCGCTCAATATCGGTAGCACAGCCATCGGCTATCAGGCGGTCGCGGACCGTGACTACGCGGTCGCCGTGGGGTCGAGCACCGCGCAACGCCAGATCATCCACTTGGCCAACGGTACCGAGGACTACGATGCGGTGAACGTGAGCCAGCTGCGCTCGCTGGCGGACTGGTTCGGGGGTGGCGCCGGCTTCAATGGTGGCGTGTTCACGGCACCCAGCTTCGTCATCCAGGGCACGAGCTACAGCACTGTCGGCGCGGCGTTCAGCGCCGTGGACAGTCGGCTGACCGCGCTGGGCAGCGGTGGTGGCGGCGCGCAAGGGCCGGCGGGTGCCAGTGCCTACCAGGTGGCAGTGAACAACGGCTTCGTCGGGACGGAGTCGCAATGGCTGGCCTCGCTGGCGGGTCCGCAAGGTCCTGCCGGTCCGACGGGACCGACCGGTCCTGCGGGTCCCGGCGGCGGCGACGGCCACTTCGTCAGCATCAACTCCGACGACAGCAGCGCGCTCAACTACAACAACGATGGCGCCACCGGCACCGACGCGATGGCGCTGGGCGTCGGCAACACCGCGAGTGGCAACCAGAGCACCGCCGTCGGCATCCTCAACACGGCCAGCGGCGACTGGAGCGGCGCGTACGGGGCGGTCAACGTGGCGAGCGGCACGTTCGCGCACGCCTTCGGCATCAACAACGAGGCGACCGGCGTGTCGAGCATGGCGTTCGGCGACGACAACACGGCCAGCGGTGGCGGCAGCATCGTGATGGGGCGCTACAACACGGCATCGGGCGGGAATGCGAGTGCGATGGGCTCCAACAACACCGCCAGCGGCGAGCAGAGCAGCGCGGTCGGGTTCGGCAATACCGCCAGCGGCGACCAGAGTTCCGCCTTCGGTTACCAGTCGCGGGCGCTGGGGACGGGCAGCACTGCGATCGGCCACGGCGCCGTGGCCGACCGCGACTACACGGTGTCGGTCGGCAGCGCGGGCAACGAACGCCAGGTGACCAACGTGGCCGACGGCACCGAAGCCACCGATGCGGTCAACGTGCGCCAGATGCGGGAGACGGCCACCGATACGCTCACCGAAGCCAATGCCTACACCGACCGTCGCATCACCGAGATCGCGCTGGGCGGCTGGAACGACGACTTCAGTGCGCTGCGGACCGAAATGGACGTGCGCCTGGCCAAGACCGACCGTCGCATCGACCGGATCGGCGCCATGGGCGCGGCGATGACGCACATGGCGGTCAACGCAGCCAACGGCACTTCGGAGAAGGGGCGCCTGGCGGTCGGCGTGGGGGCGCAGGGAGGCGAGGGCGCGGTGTCGATCGGTTACGGCAAGCGGGTCGGTGCCCGTGCTTCGTTCTCGCTGGGCGCGAGCTTCAGCAGCGGCGAGTCCACGGTGGGCGGCGGCTTCGGCATCGATCTGTAAAGGCGGTCGCATGGGCGCGGCACGGTGGGGGTTCCACCTGCCGCGCCCGGGCAGGGCGGCCGGCTTACCGCGCCAGTTCGGTGCGGGGATCGGCCGCCGAAGGGCAATGCGCGAACGTCACCGGAACACCATGCGCTTCCAGCACGGCGGCGATCTGCTGCTGGCGGGCCTGGAAATGCTGGTAGGCGCGCTCCAGGCGCTCGTCGGTCGCGTCCTGCGAGGCGTAGCGCGCGCGCCAGGCGGCCGGTTCGAACAGGGCGATGTGCACCTCGCCGCCGGCGTAGCGCAGCAGCGGCTCCGGCGGTGCATCCAGCCAGTATTCCTCGGCCGGCGCCATCAGCGCCGTCTCGATGACCGGCCACAACGGGCCGAGGCCGCCGTGGTCGTACTGCATCGCCGTCATCGCCGCGAGATCGTGCAGGGTCATGTAGCGCGCGTGTTCGATCTGCGCGCCGAACGCGGTCTGCGCCAGCAATGCGGTATCGGCCTGGGCCATGCCGGTTTCCAGCAGCACGCTCTCCAGCCGTTCGCCGACCGCTTCAACCGTGTGGTCATCGCCGCTGAGCAGGAACGGCACCACCCGCAGCAGGCCGCCCCGCAGGCCGTCGTCCGCTTGCAACGGCATCGGGATGTCACCGGTGTCGTCGGCGCCGAACGCGATCAGGCGTGCGCCTTCGCCACGTCCCGGCGCGCGCTGGTGCAGCTCGCGCAGCCGCTGATGCAGCGACCAGCCGGGCCGGAGCGCTTCTGCCGGGTCGAAATGCGCCGCGGCCAGGACGAGATCCAGGTCACGGACCTGCGGCGCATGCGTGGCGAGGTCGCGCCCCAGCTTCTCCGCCAGAGCGCTCGCTTCGGTCGCGGACAGCGCCGCGCGCTGGGGCGCGTGGCCGGCGGCCAGTTCCAGGGCCATCACGCCCATGACGACGGGGCCGGTTGGGGATCGAGTCATGTCAGCGGTTGGAGGCGGTGGAGGGGCGCATTACACTCCCCCATTATGCCTGCCGTACGCAGGCGCATCTTCACCCACCCCACCATCGCCATCCGCACCGAGGTCCCCATGCCCGCTCCCCGTCCCGTCGCCATCCTCGGCGGCGTCCGCATTCCGTTCTGCCGCCAGAACACGGCCTACGCGGATGTGGGGAACCTGGGCATGTCGGTGCGCACGCTGGGCGCGCTGGTCGAGCGCTTCGGCCTGCACGGCCAGCAGCTGGGCGAAGTGGCGATGGGCGCGGTGATCAAGCACTCGTCCGACTGGAACCTGGGTCGCGAAGCCGCGCTGTCGTCCGGCCTGTCGCCGCTGACGCCGGGCATCACGCTGCAGCGCGCCTGCGGCACCAGCCTCGACACCATCATCCACATCGGCAACAAGATCGCGCTGGGCCAGATCGAGTCCGGCATCGGCGGTGGTTCCGACACGACGTCCGAAGTGCCGATCGTCTACGGCAAGAAGCTGCGCGCGCGCCTGCTGGCCGCCAACCGCGCCAAGACCACACAGGACAAGCTGAAGGCGCTGGTCAGTGGCTTCAGGTTCGGCGAACTGAAGCCCGAGTTCCCCGGTGTGGCCGAGCCGCGCACTGGCAAGAGCATGGGCGAGCACTGCGAGGACATGGCGAAGGAGTGGAGCATCTCGCGCGACTCGCAGGACGAGCTGGCGGTGGCGTCGCACAAGAAGCTGGCCGCCGCCTACGAGCGCGGTTTCTTCGACGACCTGATCGCCCCGTTCCGTGGGCTGGAACGCGACAACATCCTGCGCCCGGACACCTCGCTGGAGAAGCTGGCGACGCTGAAGCCGGCCTTCGACAAGACCTCCGGCCGCGGCACGCTGACTGCCGCCAATTCCACCCCGCTGACCGACGGCGCCGCCGCGGTGCTGCTGGCCAGCGACGAATGGGCGAAGGCGCACGGCCACGAGCCGCTGGCCTACCTGAAGGATGCGCAGGTCTCCGCCGTCGATTTCGTGCATGGCGAAGGCCTGCTGATGGCGCCGACCGTGGCTGTGCCGGAAATGCTCAAGCGCCATGGCCTGACGCTGCAGGATTTCGACATCTACGAGATCCACGAAGCCTTCGCCGCGCAGGTGCTGTGCACGCTGCGCGCGTGGGAGAGCGAAGACTACTGCCGCAATCGCCTGGGCCTGGATGCGCCGCTCGGCAGGATCGATCCGGCAAAGATGAATCCCAACGGCTCCTCGCTGGCGACCGGCCATCCGTTCGCCGCCACCGGTGCGCGCATCGTCGCCACCGTGGCTAAGGAACTGAAGCAGCGCGGCGGCGGTCGCGCGCTGGTGTCCATCTGCACCGCCGGCGGCATGGGCGTGGTGGCGATCATCGAGCGGTAGACGGTAATGGAAGCTGATCTCAATGACGTCATTTGCACGTACTTGGGAGCCGGGCCGAGCGGCGGATACAACCCCATCGGCTCTGGCGAGACACGCCTGATTGCAACCTACGGCCCTCGTGGAGAGGCACTGGCAACTACCATCGAAAAGTATCTCTCTTCACTTGATCACCCCCCAGCGGCGTGGATAAGCAGCGATCTAGCCGCCGAGCAAGCACACTACGAGGCAAGACTGCGCGCTACTTTTCCAGAGCTGAGTGTTCGCGCGGCCAACGCACTGGCGTGCCGCTGGTCGTTTTCGTGGAGATAGCCTCGCGTCAACGCTCGCTTTGGTCCTGCACCTGCGCACTCCCCACACCATGCCGGTGGCCCTCGCTCACCGCGGTCACCGTGCCATCCGCATTGAACACCAGCGCGTTCGCGGCACCGATCTCTTCCGCTTGATCCGACCAACGCTGCCCGAGATGCGCCAGGGCTTTCGCCTGTGCGCTGTCGGCGAATCCGGGTTCGATATCGGTCACTTCGCCATTGCGCTGCGACAGCCGCGGCGCATCGATGGCCTGGTCCATCGGCATGCCGAGATCGATGTAGTTGACGATGGTCTGCAGTACGGTGGTGATGATGGTGGAGCCACCCGGACTGCCGATCGAGAATGCAGGCTTGCCATCCTTCAGTGCGATCGTCGGCGCCATGCTGCTGCGCGGGCGCTTGCCGGGTTCGGGAATATTCGGGTGCGGCGGAGTGAAATCGAAGTCGGTCAGCTCGTTGTTGAGCAGGAAGCCGTAACCCGGCACCACCATGCCGCTGCCACCCCAGTCCTCGATGGTGAAGGTGTAGGCGACCACGTTGCCATGCTTGTCGGACACGGTGAGGTGCGTGGTGTGCGCGCTTTCCGCCTGCAGCGCGCGCGGCGACGGCCGCAGTGGCTGGCTGGGATCCTGCTGGAACGGATAGGGATCGCCCGCGGTCACGGGGCCTGATGCGGCGCGCGACGTGTCGATCAGCGAACGGCGCTGTGCGGCGTAGTCCTTGCTCAGGAGGCCCGCGACCGGCGCATCGACGAACTCGGGGTCTGCCAGGTAGGCGTCGCGGTCGGCGAACGCGAGCCGGCTGGCTTCAAGATAGAGATGTTCGACCTGCGCGCGCGGCAGCGACGCCAGGTCGTAGCCCTCCAGGAGGTTCAAGGCTTCGAACACGGCAACGCCACCGCTGCTAGGCAACGGCATGCCATACAGGTCATAACCACGGTAAGTCGAATGCACCGGCAGGCGCAGGCGCGCCTCGTAGTTGGCCAGGTCCGCCAGCGTCATGCGGCTGCCGCGCACCGACACACCGGCCGCGGTCGGTGGCTGGTTGACCGTGTCGATGATGGCGCGCGCGAGCGGCCCTTCGTAGAACGCATCCGCTCCGTCGCGTGCCAGCAGGCGATACGTGCGTGCGAGATCGGGATTGCGCAGCCGGGTGCCGGCGGGGATCGCCTTGCCGTTCCGCAGATACAGCGACGCTGTCGCCGGGAAGCGGGTGAACTTGCGTTCGTTCCGTTCCACCAGGTGCGAGAAGTTGGCATCGACCGTAAAACCTTCGTCCGCGACCTTGATCGCCGGCGCCAGCACCTGTCCCAGCGACATCGTGCCGTAGCGCCGCAGCGCTTCGTCCCAGCCGCGCACCGTGCCGGGCACGCCGACGGAAAGCCCGCTGGCGACGGCCGTGTCGAATTCCATCTCCTTGCCGTCTTCGATGAAGAGGGTCGGCGTGGTGGCGGCCGGCGCCATCTCGCGATGATCGATCGTGATCACGCGCTGCTCCTTCGCCAGATAGACCACCATGAAGCCGCCGCCGCCGATACCGCAGCTGAAAGGGTCGGTCACGCCGAGCGTGGCCGCGGCCGCCACCGTGGCATCCACGGCATTGCCGCCCTGGTCCAGGATCGTCATCGCGGATTGCGTCGCCTGCTCGCTGATCGTCGCAGCGGCGCCTCCGGTTCCCCTCGCCACCGGCGTCTTGGCGTGTACGGCGGTGCCGGCCAGCAGGACGAGGAGCAGCGAGGCGCGCAGGAGTCGGGTCATCGTCGGTCACCGAAGGCAGGCGACGGGATTGTCACACGCAGGCGGCCGGCTGCCACTGCCTATCGCGGCCTGCCGCGGCCATGGAATGATGCCGGCCAACCCCGATGGGCCGCCGCAGGCGTTGGACGTCTGGCCGGCCTGTCGGCCATCACGTCCCGTTCGGAGTCTCCATGCGCATGCCAAGGATGTATCGCGTTGCCCCCGTCTTGATGCTCTCACTGCTGGCGCTCTCGTGCAGCAAGCACGAAGTGGCGCCCGCCGATGCCGATATGGCGGCAGCCTCTGCGCCGGCGATGGAGGAAATGGCGGCCGATGCTGCTGCGGCGGCCGCCCCGCAGAAGAATCTCGAAGCGCCTGCGCCGCAGGCGCCCGGCGTTGCGGCGTCGCAGTTGGCCTCCGACGTGCTGGCCCAGACCGACCCGCAGCGCCGCTTCATCCGCACCGCCGCCGCCGAGTTCCAGGTCAAGGATGTGTACCGCACTGCCTTGGCGATCGAGGACGAGGTGGCGAAGCAGGGGGGGTTCGTCGTCGACAACGACATCCAGGCGCAGGTGCAGCGCGTGGAGAGCCGGCCGATCGGCAACGGCATGCGGCGGGAACTGGCCGAATACCGGCTGCAGGGCGAACTGACGGTGCGCGTGCCGAGCGAGCGCACGCAGGGCTTCCTGCGCGCCATCGCCTCGCAGATGGAATTCCTGGACCGCCGCAACTTCAGCGCGCGCGACGCGCAGTTCGACCTGCTGCGGCAGCAGCTGGCGCGGCAACGCGCGCAGGACCAGCAGCAGGAACTCGGCGACGCCGTGCAGGCGGGGGGCAAGCTGGGCGACAAGGCCGATGCCATCCAGGCGCGCGGCGAAGCCCGCAGCAGCCGTGACGAGGCGCTGATCGCGCAGAAGGAATTCGAGGATCGCGTGGCCTTCAGCACCATCACGCTGTCGCTGCGCCAGGACGTGCAGGTACGAAGCCGCGAGCGCGTCGATGTGGATGCCGTGTTCCGCGCCAACGGTCCTGGCTTCCTCAGCCAGCTGGGCGATGCGCTGGCGGTGGGCTGGCGCGTCTGCCTGCAGACGATCGTCGGTCTGGCCGCGCTGTGGCCGGCGTGGCTGGTCCTGCTGGCTGGCGCGATCGGATGGCGGCGCTGGCGCAAAAAGCCGACCGCCGGCTGACGTCAATCCTTGAGGCGCGGCAGGCCGTGCGCGTCGCGTTCCTCGACGACGGCGGCGTCATGGATTTCCTGCCGCATGTCGCGCACCGGCAGCTTCGCCGGCACGTCGCCGCGTGCGACCTTCACTGCATTGGCATGGCACTGCTGCGCCGATGAAGTGTCGCCGGCTTCATTGAAGCCGGTCGCCAGTTCTTCCCAGGCTTCGGCGCCTGCACCCTGTGCGATGGCGCGATGCAGAAACTCCTGCGCCGCCGTCCACTGGCCCTGCTGGCGCGCGAGCCGTCCCAGCGTCACCAGCAACGCTGGACTCGCCGGATGCGAGTGCAGCCAGTGCTGCGCGCTGGCGCGGCGCGAGTCCAGCTTGCCCACGGGCAGGCGGCCGTACAGCGCCACCAGGCCCTCGTCCCAACGCGCTTCCAGCGCCTGTTCGATGCTGCGCGTGGCCGCGTCTTCCCAGCGCAGCGCGGCGGCGCGCTCGGCATAGGCGGCCACGACCGGCGGCTGCAGGCGCAGGGGTTTGGTCAACGTTTCCCAGCGCTCCGCCAGCACGTTGGGGTCGGCGGCTTCATGCAACGACTGCGCGGCCAGGCGGAGTTCCAGCGCATCGAAGACGGGAGGCGCCAATGCCTGTTGCTGCTTGAGCGCACCCAGCAGACCGTACGCCTCGCCTGCCCGTGCAGCGCCGGCGAGGGCCTCGGCACGCAGCGACAGGCCACGTGGCGGCAGTGGCTGTACCTCGGTGGCATCCAGCAAGACCAGCGCCTCCTGCGGGCGGCCGGCATCGAGCGCGATCTGCGCGGCGGTGATCGCATGCGCCTGTGCGGAACGCGCGCGCAACGCGGCGAGGTGGTGCTGGATGGCGGACTCGTCGCCGCGCGCCCGTGCCGCGCGCACGGCAGCGGTGCACGCGATGGTGCCGACTTCGTCGTCGGCGGCGGCGCGCTCCAGCAGTTTCTCCGCCTTCTGCCAGTGGCCCGCGTGCAGGGCTTCCAGGCCGTCGATGAGGCGCGCGCGCGCCTGCTTGCGGCGATGCCGGCCCCACGCGCGGAACGGCAGCGTCAGCAGGCGCCACAACAACCAGGCCACGGCACCGATCAGCAACAGCGAAAGCAGTGCACGCGGTACGTTGGTGTGCACGTCGTAGCCGCCGAAACGGATGAAGACCTCGCCCAGGTCGCGGTCGGTACCCGCCATCCATTGTGCGGCCAGCACGCCGGCGAGCAGCAGCAACAGCAACACCACGACGGTGCGGAACGGCTTC
Source organism: Pseudoxanthomonas japonensis (assembly GCF_043632995.1). Classification (NCBI taxonomy): domain Bacteria; kingdom Pseudomonadati; phylum Pseudomonadota; class Gammaproteobacteria; order Lysobacterales; family Lysobacteraceae; genus Pseudoxanthomonas; species Pseudoxanthomonas japonensis. The sequence continues at coordinate 179,507 of NZ_CP171632.1, forward strand.
ATGGCGAGACCTCCGGTGTTGCCACGGGTGGCGTCGGCTGCAGGCGCAGGCCCGCGTTGCGCAACATGCGAAGTTGCTGGAGCGTGCTGCCCAGTTCGGTGGGCTGCGGCGGCGCCGACGTCGTCTGCAAGGTGCGCAATTGCGCGTGAACTCCGCGTCGCTCCGGTGAATCGGGCCACACCCTGGGCAGCCATGCGTCGATGCGCTGCAAGGCGGCGTGCCAGGCGGCATCGTCGCTGCGTTCCAGCGCGGCACGCGCCAGGCTGACCTCGACCTGCAGCGCCGCATCGGCCGCGGCGCGTTCTTCCGGTGCGATCAGGGTGGTATCGCGGGTCGGACGGACATCGACCAGCGGCGACAACCAGCGTTGCCAGGCGGGTCGCGAGGGCGTGGCTGCGGTCGTCGTCCGGTCACGCGGCAGGCGGGGCAGTGCGGCCGCGATGGCGTCCAGCCGCTTCAGCCCGTCCGCCCGCGGGCCGTCGCCGAGCGCATCCAGCGCGCTGCGCTCCTGCGCCAATGCCTGTTTCAGGTTGAGCAGGCGATGGTCGTCAATGCCGTCGAGTGCGCCGGCGGCCAACGCGTACGCGCGGCGTGCGCCCGCGAGGTCATGCGCGATGTCCAGGCGTTGCGCGGCCTGCGAGAGCAGCAGTTCCACTTCGTCCAGCCGCAGCGCCTGCGCGCCATGGCGGGTGGGATCGGTGAGCTTGGCGACGCTTTCCTCGAGCAACGCGCCACGCTGGCCGAGGCCGAGGACTTCGTCGCGCAGCACGCGGTTGGTGGCGGCGGCATCGAGCAGCCGCTGCGCCTGCGCGCGCTGGTCGCGACGCAGCGCGTCGGTGCGCGATTCCAGCGCGTCGAGGCGCTGTTCCGCCGCCGACTGTGCGGTCTGTTCCTGCGCACGCTGGGCCTGCCACCATGCCCAGCCACGCCAGGCACCCAGGGCGAGGGCGAGCAGCACCAGCACCGCCACGATCAGCCGTGTACGGGCGCCGGAGCGGGGCGTATCGGAGGGCAGGTCGTCGATCACAGGCGTCCTTGGCGGCAGGGAAAACGTGACGGGTGCCGCAGATGCTACCGGATGCTGCCATGACGGAAGGTGCACGCCGCCTTCACCAGCTGCCCGGGGCGCGGCCCGTCGGCGAGGACGACGCGAGCGAAGCCGGCGTCCCGCGCGGCGTCCGCCAGTCGTTCGCTGGCGGCCACGGCAGGTAGCGCCGTGAAGCGTCCGGTGAGGCTATCGGGCAGCTGCGCCAGCACCTGCTGCAGGGCGGCACCGCTGCTGAGCAGCAGGCAGGCGGGCGCACTCAGGCGGTCGAATGCCGCCAGTGCACGTGCGCCCAACGGTACGGACTCCCGCCGGTACACGTCGGCACGTCGCACCTCGGCGCCGCGCGCCTCCAGCGTGGGGACCAGCAGGTTGCGCCCGTCCGGTGCGGTGACGAAGCCGAGCGGGGTGCCGCGGAGCTCCGTCAGCCCGGGCAGCGCCAGCAGGCCCTCGCTGTCCATCCGGTCCGGGAACGCAACGCGGCCGATGCCGGCGCGGCGCAGGGCCGCCGCGGTGCCGCTGCCCACCGCCAGCCATGCCTGTCCGGGGCCGGAGCGGAGCGGGTGCAGTGCGTGTGCGGCGGCGACGGCGGCCGGACTGGTGAACACGACGACGGGGCAGGCGAGCGCGGCGCGCAGGGATTCGCGCGTGGCGTCGTCGTCGCATCGGGCGATGCGCCACGGCGACAGCGCCAGCAGTCCCGCGCCCTGGCGGCGGGCGGCACGTCGCAGCGCATCGTGGCCACCCTGGGGCCGCAGCGAGATGACGTACCATGCCGGCGGCGTTGGATGTCCCATGCGCGGATTATGAGTGATGAGCCCGGAAGAAGCCCTGCAGGAACTGCGTGACTACTGCCGCGGCATGCCGCCGGTGGCGGCGATGCGCGTGGACGTGGAGGGTCTCCATGGCGATGCCCTGCGGCTGACCGCGCCGCTGTCGGCCAACGTCAACGACAAGGGCAATGCCTTCGGTGGCAGCCTGACCTCGCTGATGACCGTGGCCGGCTGGGGCCTGGTGACGCTGAAGCTGCGGTTGGCGGGCCTCAAGGCGGAGGTCTACGTCGCCGACAGCCAGATCCGCTATCTCGCGCCCCTGTACGGCGACCTGATCGCCGACGCGAGCTTCGCCGACGGCCAGTCGCCGGACACCTTCATCGATACGCTCGTGCAACGGGGCCGGGCGCGGATCCAGGTGGATGCCTGCGTGCGACTGCCTGAAGGCGGCATGGCCACCACGCTGAGCGGGCGCTTCGTCGCCATCGCGAAGCGGTAGCATGCGGGCCATGACCGGGGGGATGCCATGCGGATGATCGGGAAATTGCTGTTGGCGACGGGCCTGCTGCTCATGCTCGCCACGGCCGCTGCGCAGAGCCGCATGCAGCGCGGCAAGCTGCAGCCCATGCAGGATGCCTATGCCGCGGCGATCCGCTGGGGCGATTTCGAAACCGCCTGGCAGCTCGTCGATCCCGCGTACAAGGCGGAGCATCCGATGACCGAACTGGAGTTCGAGCGCTACCAGCAGGTGCAGATCTCCGGCTACCGCGACCTGTCGTCCAGCGGCGGTCCGGACGGGACGGTCGAGCGGGCCATCGAGCTGCGCGTCATCAACAAGCACACCATGGCCGAGCGCACGATGCGCTACCGCGAGCGCTGGCGCTGGGACCCCGAGGCCAAGCGCTGGTGGCTGGTCGTGGGCCTGCCGGACCTCTGGAACGGGGAATAGCCGTCAGGCGCCCGGGCGGCCTCATGTGCGACAATCGCCGCCCGCTCGAAGATCGCCAACCCCGTGAATTTCGAAGAAATCCTGGCTTTCGCCACCCGTTCTCCGTTCAACCAGATGCTGTCGCTGGCCCTCGTAGGCCTGACGGTCGCCATCGTCTATACCGAGATTTCGCGCCTGTTCCGCGGTTACAAGACCCTGCGTCCGGCCGAGCTGACCCAACTGGTCAACAGCGAAAACGCCCTGGTGGTGGACCTGTCGGCGAGCAACGACTTCGAGAAGGGTCACATCGCAGGCAGCCGCAACGTGCTGCCGAGCAACTTCGACCCCGAGAACAAGCTGCTGGCCGGGGCCAAGTCCCAGCCCGTGGTGCTGGTCTGCCGCACCGGACAGGCGTCCGGTGGCGCCGCCAAGCGGCTGAAGAAGGCCGGTTTCGAGAAGGTCTACTCGCTCGAGGGTGGCATCGCCGCCTGGCAGCAGGCCGATCTGCCGCTGGTCAAGGGCCGCTGATTCCCCGGTGGCCGCGGACCCGCCCTTGAAGCGGGCCGCGCGTGTCGCCATGAGATAGTTTCCATTCACCGCTGCAATCCAGATTCCGGAGTCAAAGAAATGTCCGACGAGATCACCAACGGCGCGGTCGCGCCCACCGCCGAAGCCGCTGGCCCCGCTTTCACTGTCGAGAAGATCTACGTCAAGGACGTTTCCTTCGAAGCCCCCGGCGCACCGGCCGTGTTCGCCGAGAACGTGCAGCCGGAGCTGCAGCTCAACCTCAACCAGCGCGTCCAGCGCCTGGGCGAGAACGCCTTCGAAGTCGTGCTCGGCGTGACCCTGACCTGCAAGGCCGGCGACAAGACCGCCTATGTGGCGGAAGTGCAGCAGGCCGGCATCTTCGGCCTGATCGGCCTCGAGCCGCAGGCCGTCGACGTGCTGCTCGGCACCCAGTGCCCGAACATCCTGTTCCCGTACGTGCGCCAGCTCGTCAGCGATCTGGTGCAGGCCGGCGGCTTCCCGCCGTTCTTCCTGCAGCCGATCAACTTCGAGGCGCTGTACGCCGAATCGCTGCGCCAGCGCGCCGCGCAGGGCGGCGACGCCAGCCTGGCCAACTCGGAACCGGCCGGCAACGCCTGATCGCCCGTGCACGGTCCCGTCAGCGCGGCGATGCCGCACACAGGGGTGACGGATGTCTGACCTGAAATCCGCCGACGTGCTGAAGATCGCGGTGCTCGGCGCAGGATCGTGGGGTACCGCCCTGGCTGCGCTGATGGCGCGGCACGGGCACCAAGTGACGCTGTGGGGTCGCGACCCGGTGGTCGCGGCCGCCATCGACGGCCAGCACGAGAACACCCGCTACCTGCCCGGCATCCCGTTGCCGGACACCTTGCGTGCCACCACCGACCTGGCCACGTCGCTCGTCGATGCGGACCAGGTGCTGGTGGTCGTACCGTCGCACGCGTTCACCGAGACCCTCCGCAAGCTGGCGCCGCTGCGTCCGGCCAAGGCGGGCGTGGCGTGGGCGACCAAGGGATTCGAGACGGGGTCTGGCCGCTTCCTGCATGAAGTCGCCGAAGAGGTCCTCGGTCCCGACTTGCCGATCGCCGTTGTCACCGGTCCCTCGTTCGCCAAGGAAGTCGCGCTGGGCCTCCCCACCGCGGTCACCGTGCACGGCGCCGATGCGGACTTCGCGCAGGCGGTGGCCGACGTGATGCACGGCCCGGCCTTCCGCGCCTACACTGGCGACGACATGGTAGGTGCCGAACTCGGCGGTGCGATGAAGAATGTGCTCGCCGTGGCGACCGGCGTATCCGATGGCATGCAGCTCGGCCTCAACGCCCGCGCCGGCCTGATCACGCGCGGCCTCAACGAGATGCTGCGCCTGTCCGCCGCCATCGGCGCCAAGCCGGAAACGCTGATGGGCCTGGCCGGCCTCGGCGACCTGGTCCTGACCTGCACGGGCGACCTGTCGCGCAACCGTCGCCTGGGCCTCGCGCTCGGTCGCGGCCAGTCGCTGCAGGACGCCGTGCGCGAGATCGGCCAAGTGGTGGAGTCGGTGCAGACCGCCGACGAAGTCATGCGCCAGGCGGATCGCCACGGCATCGACCTGCCGATCTCCAGCGCGGTGCGTGCCGTGCTGCACGGCGACCTGACTCCGCGCGATGGACTTCAGCAGTTGCTCGCGCGCGAACAGAAGCCGGAGTATCCGGAGACGCTGTTCAAGTAAGCCGCTTCGGCGTGCGATGAGACAAGCCCGGCGACGCCGGGCTTTTTTCGGGGACCTGATCCTGCACAAAGAAAAGCCCGGCCGTGGAGGCCGGGCTTTGGGGTGCGACGCGGGGAGAGAGGGGGACGCGTCGCGGGAACGCGGTTGTGGATTACCAGCTGAAACGCGGGCCGACGAACCACTGGGTGTCGCCGTCGGCAAACTTCACGTCGGCCGAGGCGCTCCAGTTCGGGGTGAACTTCACCTGCGCGCCGAGGCGGCCGTAGAAATCACCGTCGTAGTCGCTGCCACCATCCTCGTAGCCGGCCAGCGCGTAGCCGTTGAGACGGTTGGTCAGCGCGCTGTTGACGCCCACTTCGACGCTGTAGCCGTCGGCGCTGATGCTGGGGATGCGGGTGCTGCCGATGTTGAAACCGTCGGTGCGCGCCTTCTCGTAGGCCACACGGGTCAACAGGTCGACGCGCTGCGACAGCTCATGGTTGTAACCCAGGCCGACGCGCCACTGGTCGAAATCGACGTTGACGTTGTCGATTTCCTGCGTGCTGTAGTCGGCGAAGACATGGAAGTTCGGGTGAAGCGCGACCGATCCCTTCAGCGCCCAGCCATCGGCATCGGGGCCATCGATGTTCGTCGCGGTGTAGCCACCTTCGACATAGTTGTAGGAAACGCCTTCCGCAGCGGAAGCAGCGAAGGGAGCGGCAGCCAGCAGGGTGAGGGCAAGCAAGGACTTCTTCATGGGGCGTGTTTCTCTCTTTTTGTTGTGTGTCCGTCGCTTCGACGAGTGACGGTGGACGCAGTATCCGCGTCAGCTCACAACACCTCCTGAATATCAAACTGACCAGTACATAAATTTGACGGCTGGTGCGGGAACTTTGCGACTTGCGTGCGATGACGCCTGTGGGCGTGTTGCGGCATGTCCGCTTCCAAGGGTTCAGCGCGAAAAGAGAAGACGAGCGGAAGGATTTCGCAGCGCAGTGAAACGCGCAGTTCTTTTTTCGGAGCGCCAGGAGGCAAGCGATGAGGGAAGAGTGGGATGGGAGCCGGGGGACGATCGCCGGGGATGTCGGGATGGACGATTCGGTCGCCACACTGCAGTTGGACGAGGCGCGCTGGAGCGCTGTCGTGGCGACGTTGCCACCCCTCGTCCGCGCGCGCGCGTGCAATGGCGTCAGGACACGCGCATTCCTTGAGGCGGTGCTGTGGATCGCCATGACGCGACAGCCCTGGGGACGCCTTCCGAAGGCATGGGGACCTTGGCACAGCGTCTATGTCAGGTTCACGCGCTGGGCGCAAAGCGGGCTGTGGGACGAGGTGATCGCGTCATTGCACGCGCATGCCGACGTGGCCGATCCACTGCGACGGCTTGTCAGTGACTACCAGCTCTCACGCCATCCGGCATCCATCGCGCGTCGCGCAGGGCCGCGATTCACTCCCTTCTGAAGGACCGCTGCATCCAGACGGGTAGTCGTGTCACGCCCACCGTCTGATGCAGTGATGGGGTACAACGCTCCCCTCTCTGGATCTGATGGCGCTGGCTGGGTCGGTGCGTTCAAGGCCGTTGAACGGGTGCAGCACGCTGCCTGGGAGCAGTCGTCGAGTCGCTGCGCGCTCAGCCATCATCGCCATCCCTGGCGTCGGGCGACTGGCGCGCGACGATGCTGGTGGCGGTCAGGTCGCCGGTGACGTTGCCGGTGGTGGCGAATACGTCGGGGATGGTGTCCACCGCAAGCAGAAGACCCAGTGGTTCGATCGGCAGGCCCATCGATTGCGTCACCGGCATGACCGTCGCCATGAAGCTCACCTGCCCCGGCAGGCCGATGGAGCCGAGACTGATCACCACGGCGAGCGCAGCGCCAGCGGCGAGCGTCACGGCGTTGACCTCGATGCCGTAGGCCCAGGCGACGAAGCATGCCGCGACGATGTACTGGATCGGGCTGGTGATGCGGAACAGCGTGACGGCCATCGGCAGCACCAGGGCGGCGACGGCACGCGGATGGCCCAGACGGAAGCGGGCGCTCTCCACCATCGCCGGTAGCGACGCCAGTGAAGACTGTGTGCTGGCGGCCACGACCTGGGCAGGCAGGATCGCCTTGGCGAAGGCGAGCGGCGATTGGCGCGCGAATACGGCCACCAGCGCGTAACAGATCAGGGTCGCGCCCAGATACATGCCGCATTGGAGCGCGATGTAGCCTGCCAACGCGCCGATCACGCCGATGCCGGCCTGCGCGCAGACGGCGAGCACCAGCGCGAACACGCCGATCGGCGCGGCCAGCAACATCCAGCGCACGATCACGATCATGGTGTCCGCAATGCCGTGGCAGAAGCCGATGACCTGCGCGCGGCGGTCCTCCTGCACGCGGGTGAGGGCGAACCCGAAGAAAAGCGCGAACACGACCACCGGCAGCATCGCGCCTTGTGCTGCGGCCATGATGGCGTTGCTGGGCACGATGGAACCGATCCAGTCGGCGAGCGCCGGCGCGCCGGTCGCTCCGGCGGGCGGCAGCGTGCCGTGCAGCGTGGCGGTCAGGGCTTCGCTGGGCGGCACCATCGCGAGCACCAGCGGTGCGACGATGGCGGCGTAGGCGGCGAACAGCGACAGCAGGGAGATGAACACCACCATCGCCCGCCGCGCGACACGGCCGGACGCGGCGGCATCGCTGGCGGTGGCGACACCGAGGATCACCAGCGACAGCACCAGCGGGACCACCGTCATCTGCAAGCCGCTGAGCCACAGCTTGCCGAGCGGTTGCGCGATGGCCACCGCCGTGGCGGCGCTGGTCGGCGACCAGTGCGCCAGCGACAAGCCGACGATCGCGCCGGCCCCAAGCCCGAGGAGAACGCGCGCGGTGGCGCCCGGCCACCTCATCGCGCCGCCTCCGGCAACTGCCAGTCATGGACGAGGCGGGCGTACTCGGCGCGGGGCAGCAGCACGAAGACCGGGCGCGCATCGGGACGCAGCCAGGCCAGGACGCTGTCCATCGTCTCGGATGCCATCGCCGTGCACCCGGCGGTAGGTTCGCCCGGCGTGCGCCACAGGTGCGCGAAGATGCAGCTGCCGGCGCGTGGTGTGGCCTTCGGGTTGTGGCCGATCACCAGACCTTCGCGGTAACGGATGTCACCCTGGTTGTGCAGGTCCAGTCGCATAGGCTCGGTCGAACCTTTCGCAGCAGCCTCGCCTTCCGTGCGCGTATCGATGATGCGGTTGTACAGCGGCGAATCCGGAACATCGATGCAGTAGCTGGTGGCCTGCATGGCGCGATAGGGCATGGCGGTGTCGGCCTTGGCTGCATAGCCGAACGCCTCGCCCAGCGTGAACACCCCCGCCGGCGCGCGGCCGTCCCCTTCCTGCTTCTGCGGTCCCTGCGCCTGCGCGGGATGCAGGCCCAGGCCCCACGCCGCGCCGTTCCGTCCGACGGCGATCGGGGCCGCTGCGGCGACCGCCTGCCAGCGTCCGTCGCGAACCTCGAAGCGTTGCAGCGTGCCGGTCGTCGCATCCCAGCCATCGGTTACCACCAGCACCAGTTGGCGCGCATCGCGCCAGGACGATGAGGCAGGTGCCGACGCGTCGGCTGCCATCGCATGGGCGGTGCCGGTGAGCAGGACAGCGGCCAAGGCGAGTGACCGGGAGAGGTACGGCAACGACGGTAGGGACATCACGACTCCAGCAGGTGATGGATGCGTTCGAGATTGATGGCGAGCTGGCGGTTGCGGTCCGGATTGGACTGGCACAGCAGCACGAAGACGAAATCCAGCAGCGACTGCAACGACGAGCGGTACAGCAGTTGCTCCACATGCGGCGCCGGATCGTGCGCCGAGATCACCAGCGCCGCGTCCGCATGCGCGCGCAGCGGGTTGGCAGTGTGGCGCGTGATCGAAATGACCTTGCCCTCGCAGGCCTGGAACTGGCGGCTGACCTGCGACAACTCGGGCAGCTTGCCGAACTCGGAGAACATCAGCAGCACATCGCCCGGGCGCGCCGCCGACAGGTTGGCCATCATCAGGATGGGGTCGGCGTGGTGCACCGTCAGCAGGCCCAGCAGCGACAGCCGCATGGCGAACTCGCGCGCGAACAGGCCATCGTCGCCCAGCCCACAGACGAACACCTTGCCGGCGTGGTCGATCAGTTCCACGATCGGCTCGATGTTCGTGCGCGGGTTGAGGCTGCGGGTTTCCTCCTCGGCCGCCATCTTGCTGCGGCGAAGGCTGTCCTGCAGCTGCCCATAGGCATCCACGGCATCGTCCTGCGCGGCGTCCGGCGGCAACGCCTGGCCGTTGCCGTTGCGGGCGATGGCTTCGCCGATGGTGTACTTGAGGTCCGGGTAGCCCTTGAAGCCGAACTTCTGCGCGAACTTCACCACGCTCGACTGGCTGATGCCCAGCGCGCTGGCCAGCTGCTGCGAGGAGTAGTCGCGCAACAGGTGCGCGTTGTCGAGGATGAAGTCGGCGATGCGGCGCTCGATGGCCGACATCTGGTCGCGTTCGGAGCGGATCTTCACCAGGGACGTTGTCATGGCGCGAGTGTGATGGCGGAGGACGGTGCTGACAACGGGCCATCGCCACCGGGCTCAGCCCGGCAGCATCTCCAGGCCGCGGATCTCGCGGATACCCAGGCCGGGCGCCTCGGTAATGGTGATTTCCGACTCGTTGAAGATCACCCCGCCTTCGACCGGGTTGAACTGGCCCAGCGACGGGCCATCCAGGTCCACCTTGGTGATGACGTTGGCCTTCGCCGCGGCCACGTGCACGGCGGCCGCCACGCTGATGCTGGTCTCGATCATGCAGCCAATCATGCACTCGACGCCGTACAGCGAGGCGATATCGGCGATGCGGATGGCGTTGGAAATACCGCCGGTCTTCATCAGCTTGATGTTGATGATGTCGGCCGCGCGCATCTTGATCAGGTCGATGACTTCGGTGGGGCCGAACACACTCTCGTCCGCCATCACCGGCGTATGCACGCGGTCGGTGACGTACTTCAGGCCGTCCAGGTCGCGCGCCTTGACCGGCTGCTCGAGCAATTCCAGCACCACGCCGGCGTCTTCAAGGTGCTGCATGGCGAACACCGCCTGCTTGGCGGTCCAGCCCTGGTTGGCGTCCAGACGCAGCAGTGCACGGCCTTCGACGGCGGAATAGATCGCCTTGACGCGCTCGATGTCCAGGCCGATGTCCTTGCCGACCTTGATCTTCAACGATTCGAAGCCGCGCTCCACCGCGCTGATCGAATCCGCGACCATCTTGTCGATGTAGTCCACGCTGATGGTGATGTCGGTGGTGATGACGGGGTCGCCGCCGCCGAGCATCTTGTACAGCGGTGCGTCGTATAGCTGCGCCCACAGGTCGTACACCGCGATCTCGACCGCCGCTTTGGCGCTGGTGTTGCGCTCGAGTGTCGTCTGGATGAGATCGGTGATGTGGTTGAGGTTGGCGACGTCCTGGCCGATCAGCCGCGGCCGGATGAACTTGCCGATGGCCTCGATGATCGAGCCGTGCGTGTCGCCGGTGATCACCGCCGTGGCCGGCGCTTCGCCGTAACCGACGTGGCCGGTATCGGTCTTCACGATCACCACGATGTCTTCCACCGTGTCGACGGTGCGCAGCGCGGTCTTGAACGGTGTCTTCAGCGGCACGCGCAGCATGCCGAAGGTGATGTCGGTGATCTTCATGGAGCCCCTTGGGGACGGACGCGCTGGATGGCGGTGATGCGGTCGACGGTGGGCTGGTCGCTGTTGAACAGCAAGGGTTCCAGCGGCGTGACGGCGACCGAGTTGAGGGTGGTGCGGACGACGTTGCCGTCGGCCCCGCGGTAGGTGATGCCGGTGGTGTCGTGGATGGTGTAGGTGGTGCCGTTGTCGTGGCCGATCACCATCATGACGTGGCCTGGGATGTAGACCAGGTCGCCGACCTGCAGCGTACGCAACACGGCCAGGCGTTTTTCGTGGCTGTCGCCGGCGTCGAAGCCGATGCGCTCCAGCGCCGGGCTGACGGCCTGCGCGCTGGTATTGCGCGGCAGCACGATGCCCATGCTCTGGTAGACCTCCGACACGAAGCCGCTGCAATCGCGGCTGTCGTAGCTGTGGCCCCAGCCGTAGCGCTCGCCGAGGAACTTGAAGCTCTGGCGGAGCAGGTTGGCGGAGGTGTAAGGCAGGTAGTCCGGTGCGACGTCGGCGGTCCGCGGCAGCAGTGCCGGCAGCAGCGCGAGCGTTCCGTCGTCACGACGTACCGGCAACTGGATGACGTGCGAGGTATACGGATGCTGCCCGTTCACCGGCTTGTTCGCGGGCCAGTCGGCCAGCACCGGGACACGGACACCCATGTCCAGCTGCAGCGCGGACAGGCCGGGCTCCTCCGGGTTGTAGACCGTGCGCGCGGTGGCGCCGGTCACCACCAGGGCGGACGCGCCCGTGCCGTAGCCGAACACCGTCTCGCGGGGGCCTTCGCCGACGAACCGCTTCTCGATCCACGCGGCGTACCGCGGGCTCACCACGAAGTACCAGTCGCCGTCGGCGCTGGTGTGCGCGATCACCACCGGCGTGCCCGGGAACAGCGCGCTCTCCTGGAAGCGGTCGATGTCGGTGTCCCCCCGGCTGCTGAAGACGCGCTGGCGGGTCGGGAAGGTGCGCAGGTCGGCGCGGTGCACGACCAGGCCGTAGCGTGCGGCGGTGTTCGCGGCGACCGCGTCGACGGCGGCATTGGCGGCGATGGCCGCCAGCTGCGGCTTCGTGACTTCCCCGCCCTGATCGTCGTAGAGGGTGCGGGTCGGCGGAGCGGACAGCGGATCCAGCCAGCCGCGGACCTGCGCGCGGGTGAGGGCGGCGGGCAGGTCGTGCAGTACATGGACATGCCGGTCGTCCTTCCGCATGCGGTCGTTCTGTGCTGCCACACCGGCGCCGTCCAGCAGCAGCCGGTCCGGCTGGGCGAGGCGGCGGATCCAGTCGTCCGCCTGGAGGTGCCGGTCCTGCACGCCGATGACGGCATGGGCGGGAACGGGCAGCGGGTCGCGCGCCAGGGCGGGCAGGCACGCGGCCAACAGGCCGAGCAGGGCGAGGGCTTTCAGGGGCCCGTCCGGTCCAGCGAACCCAGCCCTGGCTGGCCGGCCCAAGGGCCGGTACGGCATCGATGCATTCATCCACTCCCCTCCGTCAGACCCATCCCTCCGGCCACCATGACGCCATGCCGGGGACCGTTTCCACAAGAATATTTATTTCTTCCGCTATAAAAATCAAGAATAAATTATTGACCCTTCCGTTCATGTTACACAGCCGTGACCAGTCGGCGTGGGGATGTACGACGTGGATGCGAGCGGGAGCCAGCACATGACCACAGAACGCGGCAGGCGCACCCGGCGCCGGGTGGCTGCGTGGCTGTCGCTGTGCGGGTGGCCGATGGTACTCCCGCTGCCGGGCCTGGCCACGGCGGGCGATCCGCTGGCCGTCATCGTCGCGGATATCGACCAGGGACGGTTCCGCGACGCGGAAATCGCCATTGCACAGGCACTCGCAAGCCGCGACGCGGACACGGCGGGCCGCGACGCACTGCTGTTCCAGCGCGAGCGCATGCGACGCATGCGCCTCGACTTCACCCTCGACGCCACCGCCGTGCGCGAACGCATCCGCACGCACGTGCCGGATCTGGGCGAGGACGAGTTCCAGCGCTGGGACAGTGCCGGGCTGATCGAGCGACTGGATATCGATGGTGAGCCGCGCTACTTCAACCGGTCGGTGTCGAACCTGTTCCGGCTGAGTCCGGAGGCCGCCGCGCGCCGTGCGCCGCCGGTGCGGCCCTTCGCACAGGGCCCCTACGAGGCGCTGCACCGCCATCATCGCGACGTGGTGCAGGTCGCCAAAGCCACCGGCGCAACCAGCGTGCTGCCGCGCCGCGTGCGCATCACCCATACCCTCAGCGTGAAGCCCGACGCCGTGCCGGCGGGGGAAACCGTGCGCGCCTGGCTGCCGTATCCGCGCGCCATCGCGGGCCAGCAGGAGGCCATCGCGCTGGTGACCAGCCAGCCAGCGCGTCCGCAGGTAGCGCCGGAACGCGCGTTGCAGCGCACCGCGTATCTCGAGCAACCGGCGGTCGCCGGAGTGCCGACGACCTTCTCGGTAACGTACGAAGTCACCGTGCACGCACGCCGCGTGGCAATCGATCCCGAGCGCGTGGTGCTGGCGATCGCCACGCCCGAACTCGCTCCGTTCCTCGCCGAGCGCGCGCCGCATGTCGTCTTCAACGACGACCTCCGCCGTTTCAGCGAGCAGGTGGTGGGCGGAGAAAAGAATCCCTACCGCGTCGCCCAGAAGCTGTTCGCCGCGGTGGACCGCATTCCGTGGGCCGGTGCGCGCGAGTACTCCACGATCAGCAACATCAGCGACCACGCGTTCCGCGCCGGCCATGCCGATTGCGGACAGCAGACGCTGCTGCTGATCACGCTGCTGCGGATGAACGGCATCCCCGCGCGCTGGCAGTCGGGCTGGGCCTATTCGGAAGACGTCGAAGGCCACGACACCATGCACGACTGGGGCGCGCTGTACCTGGCGCCGTACGGCTGGGTGCCGATGGATGTGACCACCGGCCAGTTGGACTCGGACGACCCGGCGCTGCGCTGGTTCTATCTTGGCGGACTGGATGCCTATCGCGTGGCGTTCAACGACGACTACTCGCGCGAGTTCATCCCCGCCAAGCAGCACGTGCGGTCCGAAACCGTGGACCTGCAGCGCGGCGAAGTGGAATGGAAGGGCGGCAACCTCTACTTCGACCAATGGGACTACACGTTCGAATGGACCATGCTGCCGCGGGATGGGCGCGGGTGAGCGCGATACGACCACAACACGATTCAACCAACATCTTTAGCAGGAGAGAGCGGGGATGAAAGGCAAGGTTCTGAAGAAAGCGGCGCTGGGTATCGCCCTGGGCGCATGCATCGCCACGATGGCGCCGCTGGCGATGGCGCAGAGCGCGACCGGCGCGGTCGCGGGTCGCGCCAGCGCGGGCGACCAGATCACGATCACCAATACGGCGACGGGCGCGACGCGCACGGTGACCGTGGAAGGCAACGGCAGCTATCGCCTGACACAGTTGCCCATCGGCGACTACCAGTTGCAGGTCAAGCGCGATGGCGCCAACGTCGGCGACGCCGTCGGGGTCAATGTGTCGCTGGGCGGCACGACCACGGTCAACCTGGGCGCCGACGGCGGCGTTGTGAACCTCAATGCGGTGCAGGTGGTGGGCTCGCGCGTCGTCAACCGCGTGGACGTGCGCTCGACGGAGTCGGCGACGAACATCAATCGTGAGGAGCTGGCAAAACTGCCTGTCGACCAAAGTCTCAGTGCCGTAGCCCTGCTGGCGCCCGGCGTGGTGAATTCTGGCGCCACGTTTGGCGGCCTCTCGTTTGGCGGCTCCTCCGTCGCCGAGAACGCCGTCTACATCAATGGCCTCAATGTCACGGATCCCTATCGTCGGCAGGGATTCTCATCAGTTCCTTTCGGGTTCTACCAGGAGTTCCAGGTCAAGACCGGCGGCTACTCCGCTGAGTTCGGCCGCAGCACAGGCGGTGTCATCAACGCTGTGACGCGATCCGGCAGCAATGAATTCCATGCTGGCGCTGAAGTCACTTTGGAGCCTTCCGCCTGGGAATCTTCGAAGGAAGACCATTTCCATCGCGATGGAACTTTGGACGAGCGCAATCGCACCAGCCGCGACAAGAGTTCTTTCTACAAGGCGAATGTGTGGGCATCCGGCGCAATCGTGCAGGACAAGCTGTTCTTCTTCGCCATGTACGAGAAGCGCGACAGCAATCCGCAGGATTTCGACACCAACGATGCGTTTCTCACGAAGAGTGACAACGATTTTTGGGGAGCGAAGCTGGATTGGCGCATCAACGATGATCATCTGCTGGAGCTCCTGGCGTTCTCCGACAAGAGCGAGTCTACGACCGACATCTATAAGTACACCTGGGCCACCGGCTCGAAAGACCGCTTGAAGGGCGACAGCGTGTCGGGTTCGGGGGGTGACAACTGGTCGCTGACCTACACCGGCCACTTCACCGACAACTTCACGGCGAAGGCGATGTACGGCGTCAACAAGCGCAGTGCGGCCAACAGCAGCAATCAGGATTCTGACTGCAGTATCGTCACGCGGTCGGGCAGCTATACGACGCGCTTCGGACAAGAGACGACGCCGGAGGGCTGCCATCCCACAGATACCAGCATCGGCCAGCGCGACGACAGGCGCGAAGCCGCGCGTCTCGACTTCGAATGGTCGCTCGGCGACCACTTGCTGCGCTTCGGCCTGGACCAAGAGATCATGGATTCCAACAGCGCAGTCCGTTATCCGAATGACGGCATCAGCTATCAAGTGCAGGCGCAGAATGGCGGAAGTTCGCTAAACGGAACCGTGGTGCCGATAGGGACCACTGCGATCGTCGACGCGCGACGCTACATCACCGGCACGCCGGTCACTACCGAAGCGCAAGCCATCTATGTCGAAGACAACTGGAGCGTCACGCCAAGCCTGCTGTTGAGCCTGGGTTTACGTGCGGACAAGTTCCATAACAAGTACGCCTCCGGCGTCACGTTCGCCAAGGCGGACTTCTCGGACATGATTGCGCCGCGGATAGGTTTCAGCTGGGACATGAGAGGCGACGGCTCGACCAAGCTGTTCGGCAACGCCGGGCGCTACTACCTCCCGCTGACCAACAAACTCGCCGACTACTTTGCGGGCAGTACCGATGAGCACACCTACTACGTACTCGATGGTTGGCAGCAGATGGAACATCCGCTGGCGGGAACCTATCTGCTTCCCATACTGGGCCAGCAGATCGGTCCTGTGAATACATCGAACAACGTGCCCGCACCCGAGGACTTCCGAACCGCAGTCGCGAAAGACCTGAAGATGGTTTTCCAAGACGAGTTCATCCTCGGTTTCCAGCAGGCGCTCAGCCCCGCGTGGTCCTATGGCGTGAACGCGACGTACCGGCGCATGACGCGTGCGGTGGAGGACGCGCGCATCAATCATGTCGAGGGATGCCCGTGGTACTCCGGCGACTGGCCGATCATCAACCCGGGCGAAACCACGACATTGTGGTGCCCGACGACGAATGACTGGGTGACATTCGATTCGTCCAGGGACGGCTATATCGCCTCCGGCAGCGGAGCGATCATGGGTTACAAGAAGCCCAAGCGTACCTACAAGGCCGTCGAGTTCCAGTTGGACCGTGCCTGGGATGACAAGTGGGCCTTCAATGCCAGCTACCTCTGGTCCAAGTCCGAGGGCAATATCGAAGGGCCGGTGAATTCGGACACCGGCTACGCCGACACCAATCTGGTGCAGTACTACGATCATCCGGCCGTCAACGAACGCTATGGCGTGCTGTTCAACGATTCCCGCCATCAGATCAAGCTGCGAGGAAGCTATAAGCTCAATGAGCAATGGTCATTCGGCAGCACGTTTTCCGCGCGCTCTGGCGGGCCGATCACCGCCTATGGTGTGGTATGGCCGAATGACAATCGCGCAGCGGGCGGGCCGGGCGAGTTCAGTGGTGGCGGCTCGGGTTGGTTGTGCGTCGCCAACTGCTCCACCTGGGCAACGCGCCAACTGGTGTATTCCGAACGTGGCGCTTTCGGGCGCATGCCATGGGTCTATGACCTGGGCGCCAACGTTACTTGGACGCTGCCCGTCGAGGGGATCGATCTGAAGGCGCGACTGTCGGTATACAACCTGCTGAATAGGCAAACGGTCGTAAATGTTCATTCCCGCTACGAAAGTACTCCGGGAACGCCGATGCCGCACTTTGGGCAAGGCACTGTCTGGCAATCCCCGCGCTACACCCAGCTCGTCGTGACCTGGAACTTCTGATCGCGCAGCGCATGCGATCGAAGCGGCATTTCTCCGGTGGCCTGCCGTCCGCGGCAGGCCTTTCTTTCTTCCGGCCGTTCGTGGCCGAGCGCGTCGTCCGTGTTATTCCTATGCTTGGCGGCTCATCGAGGTATCCATCATGACGAAGCACGTCCCATCCGCATGCCGGTCCGCGATCCTCGCCGCCATGGTCGTGTTGCTCGGCGCGTGCGCGCACTCCGCTCCGCGCAATCCGCTCGCAACCTGGGTGCCCTCGAAGAACTTCGACGAGCGGCGGCCGGTGGTCATCGTGTTGCACTACACCGAACAGGATTCGGTGGAGCAGTCATTGGACACGCTGCGTAGCCGCAACAGTGGTGGACGTGTCAGCTCGCACTACCTGCTGGGCAAGGACGGCAAGATCTACCAGCTGGTCAGCGATACGCAGCGCGCCTGGCACGCCGGCGCGGGGCGCTGGGGCGCGATCACCGACGTCAACAACGCCTCGATCGGTATCGAGATCGACAACGACGGCAAGAGTCCGTTTCCCGACGTGCAGATCGACAGCCTGATCGTGCTGCTGCGCGACCTGACCCAACGTCTGCGCATCCCTCCGACGCAGGTCATCGGCCACTCGGACCTGGCGCCGACGCGCAAGATCGACCCGGGCCCGCTGTTCCCGTGGAAGCGTCTGGCGGACGCGGGCTTCGGTGTAAGGCCGGCGGAGGGTGTTGGTGATCCGCCGCCTGGCTTCGATCCGTGGCTGGCGCTGCAGGCGATCGGTTACGCCACCGACAATCGCCCCGATACGGTGCGGGCCTTCCACCATCGCTTTCGCGGCATGGAAGGCACGGAACTGGATGCCGAAGACCTGCGCATCCTGCATGCGCTGACTGCGCCGCCCGTGGCATCGCCGTAATGGGCAGGAATATTCAAGTCGGTTTTTTTGCGACGCAAGAATAATTTATTGACTGCGGTCAAGCTGCGTGCTACACCGCCATCACAGGGGTTTTGCCGGCAGGGGTGCCGGCGTAGTCGGTTTCAAATGCAATCTGTGGTGCGCACCCGGGATGGGATGCGCGGCAAGGCGCGAATGGGGAGCCATCCGGGCCGGGGATCGAGGAACGACAGCGACGCAGCCCGCACGGGCAACGGCGTCGGCCCCGGAACCGCGCGTCGAGCGTATCGCAGCCCATCACATCGGTCGCGCACACCGCGCACAAAGACATCCAGAGGAGATCCGCATGCCCGCTCGACGCCCTTCGCTCAGGCCCACCCACCTCGCTACCGCCATCCTGTTGGGCTTGGCCGTTCCCGGCGTCGTGTTCGCGCAGGATGAGGCTTCCACAAGCAGCGCTGCCCACACGCTAGATACGGTGAATGTCACGGGCTCGCGTATCAAGCGCACCGATGTAGAGGCAGCGCTTCCGATCACCATCATCCAGAGGGCGGAGATCGAAGCGCAGGGCATCTCTTCGGCGGAACAGCTGTTGCAGCAGCTCAACATCGCGACCAGTGGCTCGGATAGCCTCGCGGCCAACAATTCGATCTCGCCGCCGGGCCAAGCAGATGGCCGTGGCAACAATGGCCTGTCAGGCGCCAATCTGCGTGGACAGGGCGCTGACGCCACGCTGGTACTGCTAAATGGCCGGCGTGTAGCCGCACATGGTCTGGGTGGCCAGGTGGTGGACCTGAACTCGATTCCCTTCCAAGCCATCGACCGGGTTGAAGTGCTGCGTGACGGTGCCTCGGCCATGTATGGCACCGATGCTATCGGGGGCGTCATCAACTTCATTACGAGATCGGACTATCAGGGACTATCGGCCACCCTGGGTGCCGACGTGACGGATGAAGGTGGCGGCAACATCTATCGCGTGGGGTTGCTGGGCGGCGTCGGTGACCTCGATAGTGACCGCTGGAATGTGTGGTTGGCCTGGAACCACAAGAAGAATGAGATTCTCACGGGTAAGGATCGGGATTTCACCAATAGCTTCCGGCCGGACCGGGGCCTGTCTCCCGACTCCCGCGGTGGCCCCTTCGCCACCATCGGTAGCGGTGCAGGTACGCTGATCAACGGAAATTTGACGGACCCGCTTGGAGGCGGCCCACAGAACTGGGTGAATATCGCGGACCTTCCTGGAGGAATCGGTTGCGAGAATGCCGGCGACCTGATGGGGCCTTACGCCAACGAGATCTGGGATTACCCGACGTTTCGTTACGCCTGCGCCTGGGATTATGGCCGCGCACGCACGCTCCAGCAGGCATCCGAGACCAATCAACTGATTGGCCGCTTCACGTTCAACATATCTGACCGGCATCAGTTCTACATCGAAGCCATGGGGTCGGAGGTGGAGTCCAAGCGCCGGTTCGAAGCGCTGCAGTTTACGACCGCCATTCCGTCTACCACCAATCCCGCAACTGCAGCAGGTACGCTGGATCCGTATCCCCTCAACGATCTCACCCGCGCGACCTACGACATGGTCTATGGCGCGCTCTTGGGCCACTTTGGGCCTCAAGCCAATCTGATCTATGGGAATCCCATTGCGTACCGCTGGAGGTGCTACGAGTGCGGGCCGCGCCAATACACCACGACCACCAAAGCCATGCGGTTGATGTTGGGTCTGGATGGCAGCATCGGTAACTGGAACTACACGACGGGTCTTTCAAGGTCGAGCAGCAAGGCCGAGTCGGTGCTGACCAATGGCTTCGTCTTCACGGCGCCATTGAAGGAGATGCTGCGAACGGGGTTGATCAATCCGTTCCTGTTGCCGGGCCAGAGCCAGACCCCCGAAGCGCTGGCAGCGCTTGAGTCCATTTCAGCCGATGGCACGCAGCTTTATAGCGGCGAAACCACCACGACCACATTCGACGCGACCTTCACCGGTAGTCTCGGCTTCGGCCTTTGGGCCAAAGACGATGTGCAGGCGGCTTTCGGGGCGGAATGGCGTCGCGAGGAGTACGAGTTCACCGGCCCCGCCCTGTGGGATTCCACCATGTATCCGACCACGGGCGGTAGCGCATGGATCTACCAAGCAGCGGGTGATGCGAACAACTACATGACCGGCAAGGCTCGCAACGTAAAAGCGGTATATGCCGAGTTCCTCGTGCCGGTGCTGGATTCGTTGAATGCCACGATATCGGGTCGTTACGATGACTATGACGGTTTCGGCGGGACGTTCAATCCCAAGTACTCATTCAAATGGCAGCCAGTGGATTGGCTCGCATTCCGCGGGTCATACAGCACGGGCTTCAAGGTGCCCGATTTCGCGAAGCTGTTCCGAGGAACGACAGAGTCGCCCAGCATCGGCGCAGGCGTGGACATCGCCGACCCCGCAACATGCCCTGGAGGCGATCCGGATGCCAGCGAAGCGGGCTGCGAGAACATCTATCCCACGATTCTCACTGGCGGCAACCCGAACCTGAAGCCTGAGGAGTCCGAGCAGCGGAGTATCGGCGTCGTGTTTGCGCCTACCAGCAATTTCAATGTCAGCGTCGACTGGTGGGAGATCGAACGACTGGCCACGGTGCGCTCCACAACCTTGCGCGAGCTCAAAGACAACTACGACATCTTCAGGGAAAACTGGATTCGCGACGCCAGCGGAAACGTCGTGCAGATCGACCAGCGCTACGTCAATACGGGTGGAACGCTGACGCGCGGCATTGAAGTGGATGCCAACCTGCGCGGTGAGCTGGCGGGCGGCAACTGGAACATCCACTTCAATGGCAACTATCTCGATCAATACAAGACCAAGACGCTCGAGACCTCGCCATGGAGCGCAGATCAGGTCGGGAGCTACACCCAGTGGGGCATCTTGCCGATTGAATGGAAGCACACGTTGAGTGTTGGCTGGGCGAAGGGAGACTGGGCACACACGCTGACTCAGGTGTACAGGGATGGCTATAAGGACTGGGTGCCGCGAGCCATCAGTCGCGGAGCATTGGACCCTGCCGACCTGCCCAACTACGATCCCGACGTCGATGAGTACATCACGTACAACTACAGTGTGAGTTGGACGGGTATGGAAGGGCTGAAGGCGACCTTCGGCATCCGGAACCTGCTCAATACCGATCCGCCCTTCACCGTGGCTTATCTTGATTATGGCGGCGGCTCTGGCTGGGAGCCACGTGTCGCTGATCCGCGAGGACGTGCATTCAACCTGGTATTGGAATACAAGTTCTTCTGACATACGGGTGTGTGAGATAGCAAACGGGGCGTTGCCGTGAAGCAACTGCGGCGACGCCCTTCTTTTCGTCAATGTTGAAAGCGCGGTGCATTGGGCCAGTCGATGAGATTGCTGTTGGTTCTCGCCATTCTTCTGGCACATACCGCGCAGGCCGAGCCTGCGAGCATCGAGATCGACTCCGCTGTCCAGCAGACATTCGACCGCTATCAGCTACCCGGCATCGCGGTCGGCATCATCCGCGACGGCGAGATCGCGTATACCCGCACGCTGGGCGAGCTGCAGGCCGGCAGCGGCGAGAAGATCGACAACGGCACGCTGTTCAAGATCGCGTCTAACAGCAAGGCGATGACGGCCGGCGTGCTCGCACGCCTGGTCGATGCCGGCAAGCTGAAGTGGGACGACCCGGTCACCAAATACCTGCCGCAGTTCCGCATGCACGACGCGTGGGTCACCCAGCAGATGCAGGTGCGCGACCTGCTGATCCACAACAGTGGCCTGGGGCTGGGTGCGGGCGATCTGATGCTGTGGCCGGAACCGAACCGGTTCACCCGCAGCGACATCATCGCCGGGCTGCAACACCTCAAGCCGACGCACAGCTTCCGCGCTGCGTACGCCTACGACAACCTGCTGTATGTCGTGGCAGGCGAAGTCGCGGCCGCGGCCGGTGGCGCGTCCTACGAGGAACTGGTCAAGCGCGAACTGTTCGGGCCGCTCGGCCTGTCGCGCTGCCAGGTTGGAGAATGGAATCGCGCGGCCGTGGGCAATGTGGCGCAGCCGCACATACGCACGCCACAGGGGAATCGTGCGATCCGTGAGGATGATGAGGTGGTTCCCAACGTCACCTCCATGGCGGCCGGCGGCATCCGCTGCAGCCTCGACGACATGCTGACGTGGATGCGCATGTGGCTGTCGCCGGACGCAACGCCCGCGTGGCTGTCGCCCGCGCAGCGCAAGGCCGTGTGGACGGCGCACATGCCGATGCCGGTGAGCGCGCGCATGCGCGCCTGGGACAACAGTCACTTCTCGGCCTACGGCTACGGCTGGCGCCTGTCGGATGTCGATGGCGCGTGGAAGGTGGCCCATACCGGCACGCTGGCCGGGATGTATTCGTCGGTCATCCTGTTGCCCGACCAGCGTACCGGCATCGTCATCCTGATCAACGGCGAAGGCGAGGCGGCACGCACGGTATTGGGGCAGGTGCTGACCAAGCAGTTCACCGCACCGCAATCGACCCCAACGGTGGCGTACTACGCCGAGCTGCTGGATCGGGAGCGTGCCGGCGAGCGGGCCGCCAAGCCGAAGGCGGACACGCGCCATCGCACGATCGCCAGCCCCCGAGCGCTAGCTGCCTGGACCGGGCACTACCGCGATCCCTGGTTCGGCGACGTGTCGCTGTGTCCACAAGGCGATCGCGTGCGCTTCGTCGCGGCGCGCTCGCCGATGCTGGCGGGCACGGTGATGCGCGTGGACGAACGCTGGCTGGTGGACTGGGACGACGACAGTGTGGACGCGGAGCCCTGGTTGCACTTTGCAGCGGCGAAGGCGAACGGCGGTGCCGGACTTACACTGTCGCATGTCGATCCGGACGCGGACTTCAGCTACGACTATGCCGATCTCGATTTCCACCGCACGGAGGCGTGCCGCTGACATGCGCGGTGCCTGGCTGCTGCTTGTGTGCGCGCTGCCATGGCTCAGCGCCTGCGCTTCTTCGCCGGCCGTACAGGTCTCTCCTGCGCAGGAGGCAGCCGACGTGGATCTGGTCGACGCGGCCAGCGTCGCGCCCGGACTGAAACAGGACATCCGCTACGCCGGTGCGAACAACTTCGTCGGCGCGCCCGTCACCGGTTATGAGGCACCGAAATGCATGTTGCTGGCGCCGGTCGCGCAGGCGCTCGCACGGGTGCAACAGGACGTGCAGCGCGAAGGGCTGTCGCTGAAGGTGTTCGACTGCTACCGCCCGGTGCGCGCGGTGCAGCACTTCGTCCGCTGGGCACGCGATCCGGCCGACCAGCGCACAAAGTCCGCGTACTACCCCAACCTGGAGAAGGCGAGCCTGCTGGATGGCTACATCGCCGAAACCTCCGGGCACAGCCGCGGCGCGACGCTCGACCTGACCCTGGTCCGCTGCGATGGCGATGCCTGCACGGAACTCGACATGGGCACGCCGTTCGATTTCTTCGATCCGCGCGCCAACACTGCGCATCCGTCGATCACCGACGAACAGCGCCGCCACCGCGAGCAGCTGGTGCAGGCCATGGCCCGCCATGGATTCCAGAACTATGCGATGGAGTGGTGGCACTTCACCTTCCGTCCCGAACCCACCCCACGCACCGCCTACGACGTTCCGATCCGATGAGTCCTTCCCCTTCTTCTTCCTCGCCGCGCACAGCCGATGTCGCGGTGATCGGCAGCGGCATCGTCGGTCTGTCGACGGCGCACCACCTGATGGATCGCGGGCTGTCCTGCCTGCTGATCGACGCCAAGGGACCGGCGGGCGAGACCTCGTTCGGCAATGCCGGCTCGATCTCGGTCGGCAACGTGATGCCGCAGTCCACGCCGGGCATCGTCACCAAGGCGCTGCGCATGCTCGCCAACCCGTTGGCGCCGCTGAAGCTGGACTGGGCCGTCAGCCCGTCCTATGCGCGCTGGCTACTGCAGTTCCTCAACCAGGGCCGCTTGCAGCATGTGTTGCCGATCATCGATGCACTGAGTGCGATCAACACCGCCTCGCGCAGTGCGTGGCTGGATCTGGGCGAGCGCATAGGTGCGAGCGAGCTGATCGGGCACACCGGCTACCTGCATGTCTACAGCGAGGACGCGACGTTCGCGAAGGGCGAATGGGAGCGCGGGCTGATGCGTGAGCGCGGCGTCGCGTTCGGCGTGCTCGATGCCGCCCAGTTGCGCGATCTCGAACCCGGCATCGGCGCGGGATTCCAGCGCGCGGTGTTCCAGCGCGACTCGCTGGCGATGCGTGATCCGGGGGAGTTCTGCCGTCGTCTGTTCGACGACCTGCGCACGCGCGGCGCGGCATCCTTGATCTCCAGTGCGTCCGCCATCGTGCGCCAGGGCGACGGCTATCGCATCGATACCGATCAGGGTCCCGTGCATGCGGGACGCGTGGTCGTGGCCGCGGGCGCATGGAGCAACGCATTGCTGCAGCCGTTCGGCCTGAAGATCCCGGTGATCCCCGCGCGCGGCTACCACTTGATGTACCCGCAGGCGCAGGCGGTCGTGCAGCGCCCCACGCTGTGGGCAGAGCGCTACATGGTGGTGTCGCCGATGCAGGCCGGCATCCGCATGACCAGCATCAAGGAGCTGACCGCGCTCGGCCGCGATCCGCATTACGCGCTGATCCATCGCCTCGATCCGGAAGCGCGCAGACTGTTTCCCGGCATCAGCGGCGAGCCGGTCTCGGAGTGGGCAGGCAATCGTCCATGCACACCGGACTCGCTGCCGATCATTGACCGGGTGCCGGGCGAAGATATTTTCGTCGCCACCGGCCACGGCCATCTTGGCCTGACGCAGGGCCCGGTCACCGGCAGGCTGGTCGACCAGATGATGGCGGGCGACACGACGGACATTCCGCTGGCGCCTTACGGACTCGCGCGTTTCGGTTGAACTTCGTTTCGATGGTTGTGGGAGCGACGTAAGTCGCGATCGCAGGCGCCGCTAGTCAGTGCCGGCCCAATCGAGACGGACGCACCACGGAATAGGGACGCCGTCTCCGAGATGATCGACGCACGTCAGGTGTCTGGACATTTTCCGGCCCGCGCTCGCGACTTACGTCGCTCCCACAACGAAGGGGCGGGTCACGCGCCGCCGACGAATCCCGCCTGCCGCCACGCTTCGAACACCACCACGGCGACCGTATTGGACAGGTTGAGGCTGCGGTTGTTCGGGCGCATCGGCAGGCGCAGGCGCTGCGCTTCCGGCAAACCGTCCAGCACATCCTGCGGCAGGCCGCGCGTTTCGGGACCGAACAGGAAGGCATCGCCAGGCTGGTAGACGGGCTCGTCGTGGCGCACGATGCCGCGCGTGCTCAGCGCGAACAGGCGTGCGGGACGGATGCGCTGCAGGGCCGCATCGAGCGAGGCGTGGACCTGCAGCGTGGCGTACTCGTGGTAATCCAGGCCGGCGCGCTTGAGCTGCTTGTCTTCCAATGCGAACCCGAGCGGTTCGATCAGGTGCAGCCGCGCGCCGGTGTTCGCGCAGAGGCGGATGGCATTGCCGGTATTCGGGGGAATTTCCGGCTGGTACAGCAGGACGTCGATGTCCAGGGTGTCGGTCATGGCGCGCATTCTACGCGGCGCTGCATGGCCTCACGGGCGGGTGTTGCGGTGTTGCTCCGGCCACAGCCGGCTTGCGCGATGTCGCAGGTGAAGCGTGTATCGCCTGCTTATCAGCGCGAAGCCAGCTGGCCGGCCAGCACGCCTGCCTGCACCGCGATCTGCTGCATGTCCTCGGCCGACGGGCGCACGGTGACCACCGGCATGTCGACGATGCGGACCGCCTGCTGGGCGACGAACTGGGCCAGGTCTTCGGCGGTCGGCGTCACGGTGATCGTGGCCAGGTCGAC
Organism: Pseudoxanthomonas japonensis; assembly: GCF_043632995.1. NCBI lineage: Bacteria > Pseudomonadati > Pseudomonadota > Gammaproteobacteria > Lysobacterales > Lysobacteraceae > Pseudoxanthomonas > Pseudoxanthomonas japonensis. The sequence goes on from NZ_CP171632.1 coordinate 205,075, forward strand.
GATCTTGGCGTCCTTGTAGGTGTGGTAGTGGGCCAGGTCGGCGGCGTCCGGCGTCACCGTGACGGTCGGCAGGTCGACGATGCGGGCAGCCGGGGCAGCAGCGTTGAGGTTGTTGTTGTCGGCGTGGGTCGCGGAGACGACCATGGCACCGGCGCACAGGGCGAACACGGCGGCGGCGGTCAGGGGGAGGAGAGTCTTGGCGTTCATTGTCATGCCTCTGTAGTGATGTTGTTGGGTGGTGTGGTAGTAATGTAGTACACCTAGACAGAGCGAGCAAGCAAAACTTTTAGTTCTGGTGATTTGATTCAGGCTTCAGTCAGGTTAGCGGGGTGCTGCGCGTTCTTGTTGTAGGTAACGCAGAAACCGTGCCAAACGTAAATCATTGATCCATCAATAGTTCTTGGTGCTTCCTGCCTGTCCGCTGTCCGGAGCGACTGTCCGTCCGGTGTCCGTCCTGCGTGAACCAAGACGGGCGGCGGTGTCCGTTGTGACTGCGAACACGCCGCTTCGCCCTGCCCCCGGTCATTCCGGTGCGCAAGGGTTTGGATGCTGTTCAACTCGGAAGCGTTGCGTTGCCTGCGGGTGGCCGCAGCCAGCGTTCAGGTTCACCAGGACAGCGGATCGCCCTGCCAGTCGAGGAAACGCCCGCTGTCTTCGGACGTGAGGTGGTCGATCACCTGCAGCAGGCCTGCGACCGATTCCGCCACGGAGAGCGCCGCGTTGTCGCCGCCCATGTCGGTGCGCACCCAGCCTGGATGCAGGGCGACGACCTTGATGCCGCGCGGTGCCAACGCCTGCGAGAGCAACGACGTGACCATGTTCTGTGCGGCCTTGCCGATCGCGTAGCTGGGCGTGCGGAACTCCTGCCGCAACGCGATCGAACCGATCTCGGACGAGATGTTCGCCACCATCGCGCCCTCGGCCAGTTGCGGCGCCAGGGCCTGCGTCAGCAGGAATGGTCCGGCGGCGTGGGTATGGAAGCTGGTGTCCAGATCCTCGGCAGCCACCTGGCCGAAGCGTTCGCCGCCACGGAGCACGCCGGCGTTGTTGATGAGCAGGTGCAGGGGTTGCCCGTCGGTGACCAGGGGCAGGTCGCGCAGCAGCGCCTCGCGGCTGCGGGCATCGGCCACGTCCAGCGGCAGCACATGCAGGCGCCCCGGATGCTCGCCGGCCAGCCGGTTCAACGCCGTCGCCTTGCCGGGGTGGCGGCAGGTCGCCACCACGTGCCGCTGGCGGGCCAGCAGTTGCGAAACCAGTTCCAGTCCCAGGCCGCGATTGGCCCCGGTCACCAGGCAGTGCTTGCGGTCCATGTCGCCTCCACCAAGGGGTTCGAGAGCATTGGCGCGGTGGTACCCGTGCCGTAGGTCATGGCTTGTGGCCTAGTGTAATGACTGCCAGCGAGGGCTAGCATCGGGGGTTCTGCAGGCCCATTCAGTATCGAAGGAGTGTCCATGTCCCTTTCCCGTCGGCCCCGCGCCGCCCTGCTCGCCGTTGCCCTGTCCGCCGCCCTCGGGGGCCTGGCGTACGCACCGGCCCCGACGTACGCGAAGCCGGCCGCCGGTGCGGACATCGTGATCCCCTACGAGGAGTTCACCCTGCCCAATGGCCTGCGCGTCATCGTGCATACCGACCGCAAGGCGCCGATCGTGGCGGTCAACATCTGGTACCACGTGGGCAGCAAGAACGAGACCCCGGGCCGTACCGGTTTCGCGCACCTGTTCGAACACCTGATGTTCCAGGGCAGCGAGAACCACGACGGCGAGTTCTTCACTCCGTTCGAACTGGTGGGCGCCACCGACCAGAACGGCACCACCAACCAGGACCGCACCAATTACTTCCAGAACGTGCCGACCACCGCGCTCGACATGGCGCTGTGGATGGAATCCGACCGCATGGGCCACCTGCTCGGCGCGATCGACCAGAAGGCGCTCGACGAGCAGCGCGGCGTGGTGCAGAACGAGAAGCGCCAGGGCGAGAACCAGCCCTACGGCCGCCGCATCAGCGCGCGCATGTTCGAGGCCCTGTATCCGGCCGGGCATCCGTACAGCTGGCAGACCATCGGCTCAATGGCGGATCTCGATGCCGCCACGCTCGATGACGTGAAGACCTGGTTCCGCAGCTGGTATGGCCCGAACAATGCGGTGCTGGTGCTGGCCGGCGACATCGACGTCGCCACCGCCAAGGAGAAGGTCACCCGCTACTTCGGCGACATTCCGGCCAGCGCCACGCTGGCGGACATGAAGACCAACATCCCGACGCATGCCAAGGACACCCGCGAGACCATCCCCGACCGCGTGCCGCAGGTGCGGGTCTACCGCGCCTGGCCGGTCGCCGAGATGGGAACGAAGGACGCCGTCCTGCTCGACCTGTTCGCGCAGGTGCTCGGCGGCAGCGCGGCCTCGCGCTTCGACACCCGCTTGGTGCACGGCGACAAGATTGCCGACCAGGCGACCGCCTACCAGTGGAGCAGCGAGATCAGCGGTACCTTCTTCCTGATGTCCACCGTCAAGGAAGGCGTCGACCCGGCCAAGGTCGAGGCCGCGCTGGATGAAGAAATGAAGCGCCTGATCACGCAGGGCCCGACGGCGGAGGAACTGGAGCGCGCCCGCACCGCCGGCGTCGCCGGCTTCGTCCGCGGCATCGAGCGCATCGGCGGTTTCGGCGGCAAGTCCGACGTGCTGGCCTCGTGCGCCGTCTACCAGACCACGCCCGACTGCTACAAGGAAGATCTGGACATCTACGCCAGCGCCACGCCGGCCGACGTGCAGGCGGCGGCGAAGAAGTGGCTGAGTGGCGGCTCGCACACCATCCTGGTCCAGCCCAGCGAAACGCCGGCGTCGGCGTTGCCGGAGACCGTGTTCGCGGCGCCCGCCACCACGCCGGCCGCCACGCCGAAGGTAGACCCGAAGTTCAAGACCGTCGCCAGCACCGTCGACCGCAAGGCCGGCGTGCCGAAGACCACCACCTTCCCCGACCTGAAGTTCCCGGCTGTGCATCGCGCCACGCTGTCCAACGGCATGCAGGTGACGCTGGCCGAGCGCCATGAAACGCCGGTGGTGCAGTTCAACGTCGAGTTCCCCGGTGGCTATGCTGCGGACGTCGGCAAGAAGCTCGGCACCGCCAGCTTCGCGTTGCAGATGATGGACGAGGGCGCCGGTGAGTACGGCGCGCTCGACTTCGCTGCCCGCAAGGAAGCGCTGGGGGCGGAACTGACGACCGGCGCCGGGCTGGATTCGGCCTCGGTCGGCCTGTCGGCGCTGACCGACAAGCTGGCGCCCTCGCTGGACCTGCTGGCCGACGTGCTGCGCCGACCGACCTTTGCCCCGGCGGAAATCGAGCGCGTGCGCGCGACCTGGATCGCGGGCATCAAGCAGGAAAAGGCGCGTCCGCAGACCGCCGCGTTGCGCACCTTGCCGCCGCTGCTGTACGGCGAGGGCCATCCGTATGCCATTCCGTTCACCGGCTCGGGCACGGAAGCGTCGATCGCCTCGCTGACCCGCGATGACCTGGTCGCCTTTCACCGCGACTGGCTGCAGCCGGACCAGGCACGCATCATCATCGTCGGCGACACCACGCTGGCCGAGATCGTGCCGCTGTTGGAAGCCCGCCTGGGCGACTGGAAGGCCGCGCCGAACGCGCCCAAGCTGGCCGCCGTGCCCAAGGTCGCCAACGCCGCCAAGCCGCGCGTGTTCCTGATCGACCAGCCCGGCGCCATCCAGTCGAACGTCTACGCCGCGCAACTCGTTCCGCCGACCGGCGACGCCGGCACCATCGACTTCGACTTCGCCAACGGCGTGCTCGGCGGCCAGTTCACCTGGCGCCTGAACTCCAATCTGCGCGAGGACAAGCACTGGGCCTACGGCTCCTACAGTGGCGCGCGCAACAGCCTTGGCCAGCGCCCGTGGTGGGCCAGCGCCGCGGTGCAGAGCGACCGCACCGCCGACTCGATGAAGGAACTGCAGAAGGAAATCAGCCAGTTCGCCACCGGCCAGGCCCCGGCCACGCCGGAGGAGATCATCAAGGTCCGCGCCGCCAACACGCTGGAACTGCCGGGCGCCTACGAAACCGCGTCCGCCGTGCTCGGCCAGATCGCCTCCAACCAGCGCTATGGCCGGCCGGACGATTACATCGTGCAGTACAAGGCGCGCAACGAAGCCATCGGCGCCGCCGACGTGGCCAAGGCCGCCGCCACGCTGTCGCCGTCCGCGCTTACCTGGGTGGTGGTGGGCGATCTGTCCAAGGTGGGCGAGTCCGTCCGCGCGCTGCAGCTGGGCGAAGCGGTCGAGCTGGATGCCGACGGCAAGCCGAAGAAGTAAGTATGTCCGTGTCGCCGCCCCTTCTCCGGGGCGGCGCATGGCCCGGATCGATTCATCCGGCATCGGCCAGAATGGCCACGACTCACATTACTAGGTGACTTCGATGCGTCTCGTCGTACTGGCTGCCGCCTCCACCGTCCTGCTGTCCGCCTGCACCTGGGTGCATCTCGCCCCCAATGCCAAGAACGTTCGCGTGGTCGGCGCGGGCGCCGTGCCGTCCGGGTGCGAGAAGCGCGGCGAGGTCTCCGTGTCGGTCAAGGACAGCGTGGCGTTCTACGAACGCAACAACCTGCGGGTCCGGGACGAGCTGGAAACCCTGGCCCGCAACGAAGCGCCGGGCCTGCAGGCCGACACCCTGCAGCCGCTGGGCGATCCCGCCAACGGCGAGCAGCGGTTCGCGGCCTACCGCTGTGGCCGATAAAGTGTGAAGTGAGTCACACTTGAGATCGGGTGCGTGGGTCCAGCGACGCCCGTAAAGATGCGGTGAAGGCGGGAAGCCGTTACCCTTGTCGGCCCCCTCGCCTGAGCCTTGGCGCTAACCTCGATGCTCTTCAAGAATGTCTCCATCGCGGGACTGGCGCATATCGATGCGCCGCACACGCTGACGTCCGCCGAAATCAACGCCCGTCTGCAGCCCACGCTCGACCGCCTGGGCATCAAGACCGACGTGCTGAACGACGTGGCCGGCGTGCATGCCCGCCGCCTGTGGGACGCCGACGTGCAGGCCTCCGACGCCGCCACGCTGGCCGCCAGGAAGGCACTGGAAGACGCCGGCATCGGCGCCGACAAGGTCGGCCTGGTGGTCAACACCTCGGTCAGCCGCGACTACCTGGAGCCGTCCACGGCCAGCATCGTCTGCGGCAACCTCGGCGTGGGCGACCACTGCCAGACCTTCGACGTCGCCAACGCCTGCCTCGCCTTCATCAACGGCATGGACATCGCTGCCCGCATGCTGGAGCGCGACGAAATCGACTACGCGCTGGTCGTCGATGGCGAAACCGCCAACCTGGTCTATGAGAAGACCATCGAGCGGCTCAACGCGCCCGACGTCACCGAGCAGCAGTTCCGCGACGAACTGGCCGCGCTGACCCTGGGCTGCGGCGCCGTGGCGATGGTGCTGACGCGCCGCGCGCTGGCCCCGGAAGCCCCGCGCTACAAGGGCGGCGTGACCCGTTCGGCCACCGAGTGGAACAAGCTCTGCCGCGGCAACCTGGACCGCATGGTCACCGACACCCGCATGCTGCTGATCGAGGGCATGAAGCTGGCCACCAAGACCTTCGCCGCCGCCAAGGTCGCGCTGGGCTGGGCGGTGGACGAGCTGGACCAGTTCGTCATCCACCAGGTCAGCCGCCCGCACACGCAGGCGTTCGTGAAGTCCTTCGGCATCGACCCGAAGAAGGTCATGACCATCTTCACCGAGCACGGCAACATCGGCCCGGCCAGCGTGCCGATCGTGCTGAGCAAGCTCAAGGAACTGGGCAAGCTGAAGAAGGGCGACCGCATCGCCCTGCTCGGCATCGGTTCGGGCCTGAACTGCACGATGGCCGAGGTGGAGTGGTAACCCCACCCGGCATTTGCCTTCCAGGGGCCGGTTCGCCGGCCCTTGTCGTGTCAGGCGACCGTATCTTCGCCACGGGTGACCGAGTGCGATGCCACGTTAAGTGGCTCTCGCGGTCAATTCACGAATCCAGACGCGTTAATTCGCGAATACGGCGGTTTAATTCTAGAATCCGAATATGGCCAGGCCGGACCGCTCTCCTGAAATCGATGCCGCCCTGCTGAGGGCGGTGAGCGAGCACCCACGGGATCTCGTCGCGATGGTGGCGGCCCAGTTGGGGCTGAGCCCATCGCGGATAAGCATGCAGGTGCGGGGCTTGGTGGTCGGTGGCTACCTGATCAAGCAGGGCAGCACCCGCCCGACCTATGCGTTAGGGAAAAACCGGCGGTTCGCACGCGGCTATTCGCGCGCGGGCTTGGCCGAAGACCGGGTCTGGTACGCGGACCTGCTGCCCCTGTTGGCCCACCTGCCCCGCAACGTGCTGGACATCGCGCATCACGGCATCACCGAAATGGTGAACAACGCCGTGGATCATTCGGAAGCGCGAGAGGTGTCGGTCTGGATGGACTGCAGCAGCGGGGGCCTGCGGTTCTCCGTGGTGGACGACGGCATCGGCATCTTCCGCAAGATCACCCGCGCGCTCGATCTGCCGGATGAGCGGTTGGCCCTGCTGGAGCTGTCGAAAGGCAAGTTGACCACCGATCCCCAGCGGCACAGCGGCGAGGGCATCTTCTTCACCTCGAGGATGTTCGACGTGTACCGGATCGAATCCGGAAGCCTGGTGTTCGACCATGACGCCAAGTACGTCCTCGACCTGCTGGACGATGCGCACGAGGTGGCGGGGACCCGGGTCGTCATGCGGATCGCGACGGACGCCACGCGCACCGTGGAAGCGGTGTTCGACGAGTATTCCAGCGGTCCGGACGACTACGCGTTCGCCCGTACCGTGGTGCCGGTGCGGTTGGCCAGGGTGGGTGACGAGAACCTGGTGTCGCGTTCGCAGGCCAAGCGGCTCCTGCAGCGCGTGGAGAATTTCCGCCACGTGGTGCTGGATTTCGCCGAGGTCGCGGGTATCGGCCAGGCCTTCGCCGACGAAATCTTCCGCGTATTCGCGAACGCGCACCCCGACGTGGAGCTGCTGCATGTCCACGCGGCGCCCGAAGTGCAACAGATGATCCGTCGCGCAGAGGTGCTGCGCGACGAACAGGGCGGCCAGCTGCCGCTATTGAAATGAAAGGAACCTGCGTGAACCTTCCCGGCTATCCCCCCCATCCGAAATGTTTCGAGGTCCGTCCGGGCCTGTCAATGAACTACCTCGACGAAGGCCCGCGCGATGGCGAGGTGGTGGTGATGCTGCACGGCAATCCGTCGTGGAGCTATTACTGGCGCACGCTGGTGGCCGGCCTGTCGGACAAGTACCGATGCATCGTGCCCGACCACATCGGCATGGGCCTGTCCGACAAGCCGGACGACAGCCGCTACGAGTACACCCTGCAGTCGCGCGTGGATGACGTCGCCGCGCTGCTCAAGCACCTCGGCATCACCGGTCCGGTGACGCTGGCCGTGCACGACTGGGGCGGCATGATCGGCTTCGGCTGGGCGTTGTCGCACGCGGCGCAGGTGAAGCGGCTGGTCGTGACGAACACCGCCGCGTTCCCGATGCCCGCCTCGAAGGCGATGCCGTGGCAGATCGGCCTGGGGCGCGACTGGAAAGTGGGCGAGTGGATCATCCGCGGCTTCAACGCGTTCTCCGCCGGCGCCTCGTGGATCGGCGTGGAGCGGCGCATGCCGGCCGACGTGCGCCGCGCCTACGTATCGCCGTACGACACCTGGGCGAACCGCATCTCCACCATCCGCTTCATGCAGGACATCCCGCTCGGTCCGCAGGACAAGGCGTGGCCGCTGCTCGACGCGGCCGGCAAGGCGTTGCCGTCGTTCGCGGATCGCCCGGTGTTCCTGGGTTGGGGCTTGAAGGACTTCGTGTTCGACAAGCATTTCCTCGACGGCTTCCGCGCTGCGCTGCCGAAGGCGGAAGTGCATGCGTACGAGGACGCGGGTCACTACGTGCTGGAAGACAAGCACGAGATCCTGGTGCCGTTGATCCGCGATTTCCTGGATCGCCATCCGCTGACCTGATCCCTTCTCCCTGCGACAGCGGGGAGAGCAACTGTCTTGATTCAGGCGCAGCAGGACGCGTTCAGATGGTCCCGCATGCGGGCGTTAAGGATGACCAGCAGTTTTCGCATGGAGGCCACCAAGGCGACCTTGGCCGGTTTGCCGCGATCGCGCAGCGATTGGTAGAAGGACCGCAGCGTCGGTTCGTAGCGCACGGCGGTCAGCGTGCCCATGTACAGCGTGGCCCTAAGGCCTGCCCGGCCACCCCAGATGCGGCGTGCGCCGCGCAGGTTGCCACTGTCGCAGGCCAGCGGTGCCACGCCCACCAGCTTGGCGATGGCCTTGCCACTGAGGTGGCCCAGCTCGGGCAATTGCGTGGCCAAGGCTGAGCGCAGCACAGGCCCAACGCCCTTGATCTGGCCCAGCACGGCCAGGCCGGGCTGCTCGGCTACCTGCTGAGCGATGCGAGCGTCCAGCGCCTGCTGCTCGTAGCCTCCCGTGGCTTCCAGCACACATTGGCGTACCGGCACCTCGGCCAACCAGTGACGCAGGGCCTCAAGCCCGGTGTCGGTGTTGGGAAATCGAGCCCGACGCTCCATGCCGTGCACATGCGCGTCGATCCATGCCTTGCACACATCAAGACCTATGCCGTATCCCATTGCCCATCTCCGGTAAGCTGCCAGGGTCGAGAGTCCTCCCTTGCGGCCCAGCCTTATCGTTACGAGCGCCTACTCGAGCAACTGTTCGGGCGTGTGCAGGGAGATTCCGGCGTGGCGAGCTTGCTCTCCCGCGGTCGTAGCACCCAAGGTGTGACGCTCAACCACGCCGGCTCTCGGCACCTAATCTGGCAGATCGGCAAGAGATAAAGGTGCCGAAGGCGGATGAGGGGCGCTCTTGCCGTTGCTCTGACTGCGGGCTGCCAAGCATTCGCTGCGCTCGCCTCCCCTCATCCGGCGCTCCGCGCCACCTTCTCCCGCAAGGGGAGAAGGGTCAGAACTCCGGCAACGGGTTCTTCTCTGCCTCCACCACGCCCACCCAGTCCGCGTCCACCAGCAGCGGCAGGCCATGCGCCAGCCGCGCCTTGTCGCACTGCGCGCTGCGTTCGCCGAATTCCAGCGAGGCCGGCACCAGTGCGCACACTGACGGGCGCCGGTCGTGGATGGTGCAGCGGCTGTAGCGGCCGATGTCGGCATCCAGCGCCACGCACCACGGGCTCTTCTGCGAGGTACCGCGCATCACGCGTTCGTGCACGCGCATCGGTGCGGTCAGTTCGATCGGCACCAAGCCGCCCTGGTCGGGGTCCGCCTCGCTCCAGTGGAAGCTGACGCGGAAGTGGGCGCAGCAGGCGCCGCAGGTCAGGCAGGGGTGCATCGGCGTGGGCTGGCGCCTGGGCGCGGGCGGGACGCGCATTCTGCCAACGCTGGCGGCTGACGCAAGTACCGTCCAGCGGCGACAATGGCCGCATGACCGATCCGTGCAACATCGCCGCCAGTCTTCCGCGACTGGCCCGCGAGCAGCCCGACCGCGTGGCCATGCGCTGTCCCGACCGCGCCCTCCGTTACACCCGCGAGCTCACCTACGCGCAGCTGGACGCGCGCAGCGACGCCATCGCCGCCGGCCTGGGCGCGTACGGCATCGGGCGTGGCACGCGCACCGTGGTGATGGTGCGGCCCACGCCGGAGTTCTTCCTGCTGATGTTCGCGCTGTTCAAGGCCGGTGCCGTGCCGGTGCTGGTCGATCCCGGCATTGACCGCCGCGCGCTGAAGCAGTGCCTGGACGAAGCCGAACCCGACGCCTTCATCGGCATTCCGTTGGCGCAGCTCGCGCGCTGCGTGCTGGGCTGGGCGAAGTCCGCGACCAGGATCGTCACCGTCGGCACGCGCTGGGCCTGGGGCGGCACCACGCTGGCGAAGATCGAGGCGCGCGGTGCCGGTGCGGGGCCGCAACTGGCGGACACGTCGCCCGACGACATCGCCGGCATCCTGTTCACCAGTGGCTCCACCGGCGTGCCGAAGGGCGTGGTGTATCGCCATCGCCACTTCGTCGCGCAGATCGAACTGCTGCGCAACGCCTTCGGCATGCAGCCCGGCGGCGTCGACCTGCCGACGTTCCCGCCGTTCGCGCTGTTCGATCCCGCACTCGGGCTGACGTCGGTGATCCCCGACATGGATCCCACGCGACCGGCCAGTGCCGATCCGCTGAAGCTGCACGCGGCCATCGCGCGCTTCGGCGTGACCCAGTTGTTCGGCTCGCCTGCCTTGATGAAGGTGCTGGCCGACCACGGCCAGCCGCTGCCCACGGTGCATCGCGTCACCTCCGCCGGTGCGCCGGTGCCGCCGGAGGTCGTCGCGAAGATCCGCACGCTGCTGCCCGACACCGGCCAGTTCTGGACGCCATACGGCGCCACCGAATGCCTGCCGGTCGCCGTCATCGAAGGGCGCGAACTGGAAGCCACGCGCGCCGCGACCGAGGCCGGCGCCGGTACCTGCGTCGGACGCGCGGTGCCGCCGAACGAGGTCCGCATCATCCGCATCAGCGATGACGCCATTGCCGACTGGGACGGCGTCGAGGTGCTGCCCGACGGCGAGGTCGGCGAGATCACCGTCGCCGGTCCCACCGCCACCGATACCTATTTCCGCCGCGACGCCGCCACCCGCATCGCCAAGATCCGCGAAGCGCAGGCCGACGGCAGCGAGCGCATCGTGCACCGCATGGGCGATGTCGGCTGGTTCGACGGCGAAGGCCGGCTGTGGTTCTGCGGCCGCAAGACGCAGCGGGTCGAGACCGCCGACGGCCCGCTCTACACCGAACAGGTGGAGCCGGTCTTCAACACCCATCCGCAGGTGCGTCGCACCGCGCTGGTCGGCATCGGCGAAGCGGGAAGCCAGCGGCCTGTGCTCTGCTACGAATTGCAGCCCGGCGTCAGCGCCGATCCGGCGCGCATCGAAGCCGAACTGCGTGCCATCGCCGCGCGTCACCCGCACACCGCGCGCATCACCGCCTACCTGCCGCATCCGGGCTTCCCGGTCGATATCCGCCACAACGCCAAGATCGGCCGCGAGAAGCTGGCCGTGTGGGCCACCGCGCAGCTTGCCGAAGGGTCGCACCGATGACGGACACGGTCAGCCTGTTCCTGTCGCGCACCGGCGGGCCGCCGTTCCTGGGATCGGTGGGCTACGTCAACGATGCCGTCCGGCCGCTGCTGGAAGCACGCGGAATGCAAGTGGACGGCTTCCAGCCACCGCTGGCCGGCGGGGGGACCGAAGAAGCCATGCTGCCGTTCGCCCTGGCGGCGGAATACGCACGCCACGCCGGGCGACCGCGCGCCGACATCGCGCTGTACGACGGCGCCGGCACGCTGGTGCTGCCGCCGGACCGGACGCACGCCGCGCGCAACGTGGTGCTGTACCACGGCCTGGTGTACGGCACGGGCAATTGGCTGACCAATCACGCCGTCGACCTGCATCTGGGTAATTCGCCCTATCAGGCGGAGGTGCTGCGCGCCCTGTTCGCCACGCCCGACTGGACGCGGCGCCGCCTGCTGAATCCCGGCGGTTTCAGCGCCACGCGCGACGTGCGCCTGCCGGTGCCGTGTGTGGAAGCGCCCGACGGCCATCCCGGGTTCGCGCAGGGGAACGACCTGCCGCCCGGCGTGCTGACACTGGCGGACAAGGCGGTGCTGGGCCATGCCCTGCAGCACGACAAGCAGGACCTGGTCGCCACCATCGCCATCCTCTACTGGTTGAATGTCCGAGCGAGAGAGACCGGGACGGCGCGCGTGATGCTGCTGATCTCCGAGGCATCGCTCAGCCAGGAGCGATGCGCCGCCCTCGACGGCATGCTCGCCGGCACCGGTTTCCGGTGCGCGGATTTCTTCGTGCCGCTGCCGCATCTCACGCAGCGTGCGGTCGTGCAGGTCATGCGCGCCTGCCGCTTCGCCCTGGCCTACAACCGCTTCCCCGAACCCTTCGGCTTCTACCCGCTGGAGTCTGCGTACCAAGGCTGCCCGGTCTACACGAATGGCGCCGGCAACAACCGTCATCTGCTGCCGCCGGAGCACGGCATCCGGGTGCTGGAAACCGCCGGCATGGCGCCGGTGCCCGGACAGGGGCCTGACCTGCGTGCCTATCGTGCGGTGGCGGAGCGGATCGCGCAGGACCTGGCCGCGCCCGAAGAAACGCGCCGCGCCTGCGCTCGCGGTCGCGACATGATCGCGGCTACCTGGTCGATGGCGAACTTCGGCGACGATCTTGCGCAGGCGCTGGCGTCTCTCGATGAAGCGACCCGGGCGGTGCCCGCTTTCGACGCGCTCGCGGTGGCGACCAGCCCGCTGGTGCGCAGTCTCGACCTCGGCACCGGCGTGTGCTTCAACGATTACGCCACCACGGTGCTGGACGCCGCCGAATGCGCGCTGATCCGCGACCTGCTCGGCCGTGCCGTGCACGCCCTCCCCGGCGAGGAGATGGCGCGGATCGAGTGCCAGCATCGCTTCTTCGCGCGCGGCCTGCTGACGCTGCGCATGCCCACTCCGTCATTGCTTTCCTGAGGAACCCGCAACATGAAGATTCTTGTCACCGGCGGCGGTGGTTTCCTGGGTCAGGCGCTGTGCCGCGGGCTGCTCGAACGCGGGCACGATGTGATCAGCTTCAACCGCGGGAACTATCCCGTGCTGCGTGAGCTCGGCGTGGGCCAGGTGCAGGGCGACCTGGCAGACGGGCATGCGGTGATGCATGCCGCGGCCGGCGTGGACGCGGTCTTCCACAACGCGGCCAAGGCCGGCGCGTGGGGCAGCTACAAGAGCTACCACGATGCCAATGTGGTCGGTACACAGAACGTGCTGGACGCGTGCCGCGCGCATGGCATCGGTCGTCTCGTCTACACCTCCACGCCCAGCGTGACGCATCGCGCGACGCATCCGGTCGAAGGTGGCAGCGCGGCCGACGTACCGTATGGCGAAGGCTTCAAGGCGCCGTACGCCACCACCAAGTTGATCGCGGAAAAGGCGGTGCTGACTGCCAACGACGCCACGCTGGCGACGGTGGCGCTGCGACCGCGGCTGATCTGGGGCCCGGGCGATCATCAGATCCTGCCGCGGCTGGTAGCGCGCGCGCGCGCCGGCCGCCTGCGCGTCGTCGGCAGTGGCGAGAACCATGTCGACACCACCTACATCGACAACGCCGCGCAGGCGCACTTCGATGCCTTCGATCATCTCGTACCGGGCGCCGCGTGCGCGGGCAAGGCCTACTTCATCTCCAACGGCGAGCCGTGGCCGATGCGCAAGCTGCTCAACGCGCTGCTGGAGACGGCGGGCGCGCCACGCGTCGACAAGCAGCTGTCGTTCAACGCCGCCTACCGCATCGGCGCGGTGTGCGAGACGCTGTGGACCGTGCTGCCGCTGAAGGGCGAGCCCCCGATGACGCGCTTCCTGGCCGAGCAGCTCAGCACCGCCCACTGGTACGACATGGCGCCGGCGCTGCGCGATTTCGGCTATGCGCCGCGTGTGTCGATGGGCGAGGGTTTCGAACGGCTGCGTGCGTGGTTGCGCGATCACCCGGTGTAGGAGGGGCTTCAAGCGCCGTCTCTCATCGCGACTGTCGCCGGCATCGGGCAATTCACTCTCCCGGTCGCGCTGCGGCGCGCTCAACGCCGCGGGTAAACGAGATCGACCGGGGCGCGGGCTGAAAGCCCCTCGTACAACCCGCGAACCGCCTTCACGCACGGATCACGACGCTTAAGCGCATCCGTATCGCGCTGCGCGGCGCTCACGCGGCGATGACTCCCCGCGTTCCAGCATGGCCCACGCCACTTCCGGCTGTACCACTGGCCAGATGCCAAAAGGAGTTTCCATGCTGCGCTACGCCGTCATTTTCTTCGTCATCGCGCTCATCGCCGCCGTGCTGGGTTTCAGCGGCATCGCCGGTGCCGCCACCAACATCGCGTGGGTGCTGTTCGTCGTCTTCGTCATCCTGGCGATCATCTCGCTGCTGCGCGGCAAGCGCGTCTGACGTCACCGTCTCTCTCCGCCGGGACGGCAGGACGCCGTCGAGCCCGCCCCGAGCCTGCATGACGCAGGCAGACGGGCGGGCGGGGCGCAGAAGCTTTGCCGCTAGAATGGCGACATGGACCTGTCTCCGTTCGAAGCCCTCAAGCCGCTCGCCGGCCGCGCACTGGAAGCCGCACTCAACCAGGCGCTCGCGCTTGATCCCGATACCGCCGCGGCCCTGGTGCCGCTCGAAGGCCGCCGCATCCAGCTGAAGGTCGATGCGCCGCCGTTGGCGATGGACATCATGGTGGGTGGCGGCCGCCTGCAGGTGGGACCTGCGTCCGAAGTGCTCGAAGCCGACCTCGCCGTGCGCAGCACGCTCGGGGGGTTGCTCGGGCAGCTGCCGTTCTTCCGCCGCGACCACGCCACGCCCGTCGGCAAGGTCAAGGTCTCCGGCGATGCCGACCTCGCGCGCCGCCTGCAGACGCTGGCTACCCGTTTCGACCCCGACTGGTCGCTGCCGTTCACCCGCGTCTTCGGCGACGTGATCGGCGTGCAGGTCGCGAACGCCGTACGCGGTGGCCTGCAGCAGGCCCGCACTGCCGCCGGCAATCTGGCGGAGAGCGCGGCCGACTACGTTACCGAAGAGTCGCGCGACGTCGTCGGTCGGGAAGAGCTCAACGCCTTCCACGACTATGTCGACGCGATCCGCGACGACGTCGAGCGTATGGCCGTGCGCGTCGGCCGCCTCGCCGCGCGCATGGAGCATCGCGCATGAAGTCGGTGTTGCGGGCCAGCCGCATCGGTCGCGTGTTGTTGCGCTATCGCCTCGACGACCTGCTCGACGGCACGCCGGTCGAGCGCTGGCTGCGGCTCGGCCGACCATTCGTTCCACGCGCCTCGGCCGAGATCGCCGCACAGCCGCGCGGCGCACGCCTGCGACTGGCGTTGCAGGAGCTCGGCCCGATCTTCGTCAAGTTCGGGCAGATCCTGTCCACCCGGCGCGACCTCATCCCGCCCGACATCGCCGAAGAACTGACCCTGCTGCAGGACCGCGTCGCCCCGTTCGACGGCGACCGCGCGCGCGCGCTGGTGGAGGAGGAACTCGGCCGGCCGATCCACGAGGCGTTCGAGCAGTTCGACACCACGCCGCTGGCGTCCGCGTCGATCGCGCAGGTGCACGCAGCCACGTTGCCCGGCGGGCGCGAGGTGGTGGTCAAGGTGCTGCGCCCCGACATCCGCAAGCAGATCGCCGGCGACATCGCGCTGCTGGAGAGCGTCGCGGCCATCGTCGAGCGCGCGCATCCCAGCGCCGACAAGATCCGCCCGCGCGAGATCGTGGCCGAGATCGAGAACACCCTGGCCGCCGAGCTCGACCTGCAGCGCGAGGCCGGCAACGCCAGCCTGCTGCGGCGCAACTGGTCGGAATCGCCGGACCTGTACGTGCCCGAGGTGATCTGGTCGCACACCGCCGAGCGCGCGATGACGATGGAGCGCGTGCGCGGCATCCCGTCCGACGACATCGCCGCGCTCGACGCCGCCGGCATCGACCGCAAGGCGCTGGCCGCCAAGGGCGTGCGCGTGTTCTACCAGCAGGTGTTCCGCGACAATTTCTTCCACGCGGACGCGCACGCCGGCAACATCTGGGTCGATCCGGAACGCAAGACCGATCCACGCTTCATCGCGCTGGACTTCGGCATCATGGGCCAGCTCTCGCGCGACGACCAGTACTGGCTCGCCGAGAACTTCATGGCGATCTTCAACCGCGATTACCGCCGCATCGCCGAACTGCATGTGCAGGCCGGCTGGATGCCGTCGCACATCCGCATCGACGAGCTGGAAGCCGCCGCGCGCGCGGTTTGCGAGCCGTACTTCACCCGCCCGCTCAGCGAGATCTCGCTGGCCGAAGTGCTGGCCAAGCTGTTCCGTACCGCGCAGCGCTACGAGCTGACCCTGCAGCCGCAGCTGATCCTGCTGCAGAAGACGCTGCTGAACATCGAAGGCGTGGGTCGCCAGCTGGACCCGCAGATCGATATCTGGGCCGTCGCGCGACCGGTGCTGGAGCGCATCCTGCTGGAACGCTACAGCCCGCAGCGCGCCGCGCAGGAGTTCCGCAAGCGCCTGCCGGAGATCATGACCCATGCGCCGGACATGCCGCGCCTGGTACACGCCTGGCTCAGCCAGCAGGTCGAGGGCCGGCACGAACTCGCACTGCGTTCGAAGGACCTGGCCGATCTCGCGCTGACGATGAAAGGCATGCAGCGGCGCGTCGTCGCCGCGATCCTCGGCGTCGGCCTGCTGATCGTCGCGGCCGTGCTGTACGCGCTGGAAGCCGGCGGGCCGAGCCTGTTCGATGTTCCCGCCGCAGCATGGATCGCGGGCATCGGCGGGTTGTGGGCGCTGCTGGCGGCTTGGCCGCGCAGGTAAAGCAGGAGTGAGTCCCGCCAGCGCATTGACGCTGGCGAAACGATTCCTTCGCATGTCGTGCGCACGGCGCACGCTACGGTGGGCGCTCATTCGTACGGAGTTCCCCCATGAGCCATCTGGCCGGAAAACGTGTCGCCATCCTCGCCACCGACGGGTTCGAACAGTCCGAACTGACCGAGCCGATGCGTGCGCTGAAGGAGCACAACGCCCAAGTCGATGTGGTCTCGCTGGACGGCGGTCGCATCCAGGGCTTCAAACACTTCGACAAGGGCGAGCAGGTCGCGGTCGATCAGGTGCTGTCCGACGTCAGCGCGCAGGACTACGACGCGCTGGTCATCCCGGGTGGCCTGTTCAATCCGGACGCGCTGCGTGTCGACGACAAGGCGCTCGCCTTTACGCGCGGCTTCTTCGAGGCAGGCAAACCGGTCGGCGCGATCTGCCATGGTCCGTGGGTGCTCGCCAACGCGGATGTGCTGAAAGGCCGCACGGTCACTTCGGTGCCGAACATCCGCAAGGATCTCGAGAACGCGGGCGCAAATTGGAAGGACGACGAGGTCATCGTCGACAAGGGCCTGGTCACCAGTCGCACGCCGAAGGACCTGCCGGCGTTCTGCGCCAAGCTGGTGGAGGAGATCGCGGAAGGGAAGCACGGCGGGCAGCGCCGCTCGGCGTGATTCCTCAGTCCTGGCCGCGCCGCTCCGTGTCCAGGACACGCATGGGCTGCTTGTCGGGATCCCCGCAATGCGGGAGCGGCAGCGGCCCGTACACCTTTGTCGTGCCGGCGAACCCGCCCTGTTCGAGTATGTAGACGGTTCGCGTTTCCAGGTCGGTATGGATGAATTGGTGATATCCATCGGCCAGGTCACCCATGTCCGACATGGGCGTTCCCAGTCCCAGCCTGTCCAGTTCCTTCGGCATTCGATCCATCACGGGCCATGCCTGCCGGATGCCGTAGGGGCTGACGAAAGGTTTCAGGCGTTCAAGGGCGCACGACGTGGCGCGGTCGGGCACGATCATCAGCGGCACCGGTGATGCTGCGGCGGTCGTGGCAGACAGAAGCACGCTGGCAATGACGACCGGCAGCAGGGACGATACCGTCACTGACGCTTCTCCTCGCGGCGCGACGTCATCGTCACCCGGCCATCCTCGATCTTCCACAGGCCGGCAGAGGTTCCGACATACATCGGCTTGCCGGCCCACAGGCTCCAGAACACATGCACTTCCGTCGGCATGGGGTCCAGCAGGTGGGTGATCATCATGCCGACGCTGTCGCGCGGACTTTCCAGCACGATGCAGCTGCGCGTGAAGCCTCGCTGCTTCAGGATCCTTTCTCCGGTGGTATCCAGATCGAGCCGGTAGCTGCCGCCGACCGGCACGATGCCCTGCTTCGTCGTTCCCGGCAGCAGGTAGGCGATCCAGCCGCCGCCTTCCCGCAGGTCGGGCAACACCACGGTGTTGTAGCTGCGCGAACAGGGAGCGAACTCCGCCTTGGCGGCCGTGTTGCGCGCACGCGCGGCACCGAGCTCATGAGGTGTCAGCGCAGCGGATTCGGCCAACGCCTCGACGTCGCCGATGACGCGCCCCTCGCCTACCGTCACGCGATAGCGCGCACGCGGCTCCGCGTCGCTGCTCAGGAAGGTCACCACGATGCCCGCATCCCGCTGCTCCGTGATCCAGCCGCCCAGACGCCCCTGCTTGCCGTCCTGCCGGAATGCCTTGTTCTCCATCACGGCGTCGGAGGCGACCGCGGCCGCCTGGTCATGCAGGTAGATCGCGCGACCTGTCGCCTCCGCATCGAGGATGGCCTGCGCGATCTGCGCGTCGTCCATCCGAGGCGGTGTGTCGTCCTGCGCCACGGCCAATGGGGCGCATGCGAAGGCAGACAGCAGCCACATGGCGCGGATGGCGATGCACTTCATTCCCTGCATGCTCGAACTCCTGCTCTCCCCGATGGAGCGCGACGTTACCGCAGTTCCTATACTGGCGCGAGTCGAACCGGAAGACCGCCATGTCCCTGCTGCGCTCCCTCCTGATCGGAACGATCCTGGCCGCTGCCGGCATGCCGGCCATAGCGGCCGACACGCCGTTGCGCCTCATGAGCTTCAACATCCGCCTGCCGGTGGAAAGCGATGGTCCCGACTACTGGGAGACGCGCAAGCCGCTGGCGGTGGAGATGCTGCGCGAGCAGGCGCCCGACGTGATCGGCCTGCAGGAGCTGGTGAAGTCGCAGGCGGATTACCTCGCGCGCGAGCTGCCGCAGTACGACTGGTTCGGTCGCGGGCGCGATGCCGATGGCGGCGGTGAGCACATGGGCGTGTTCTACCGGAGCGATCGCCTGGCGGTGATCGAATCGGGCGACTTCTGGCTGTCCGACACGCCCGACGTGCCCGGCAGCATCACCTGGCACCATCTGTATCCACGCATGGTGACGTGGGCACTGTTTGAGCGTCGCAGCGACGGCAAGCGCTTCTACCTGCTCAACACCCACCTGCCGTATCGCGAACAGGACGAGGCCGCGCGCGTGAAGGGTGCAAACGCCATCGCCGCGTATCTGGCCACATTGCCGCCCGGCATTCCGGTGGTACTGACGGGCGACTTCAACACCACGCCCGACAGCGAGGTGCATGCAGTGCTGGCGCGCACGCTGCAGGATGCATGGACCACCGCGCCGCGCGTGGACGGTAGCGAGGCCACGTTCCACGGGTTCACCGGCAACGCCGACAAGCGCATCGACTGGATCTTCGTGCGTGATGTGCAACTGGAAGCGGTCGCGTCGGTGACGACGCGGTGGAACGGCCGCTATCCCTCCGACCATTTCCCGCTGGTGGTGACGCTGCGTTTGCCGTGAGACCGGCGGTCCGGGACCGGGCCCGGAGCCCAGCGCGCAGTACTCGATATGAAAGCGATGGGGCTGTCATGCCGTCCCTTCTCCCTGTTGCACGGGGCAAGGGGATAACGCTCGACGCATCGTGATGATCAGGTGCGGCAGGAGGTCCTTGTGGGAGCGACGTCAGTCGCGATGGGTTATCGGTAATGCTTCATCGCGACTGACGTCGCTCCCACGGTGGTAAGGGTTTCCGGCAGCGCGAGGGGAACATCCGCGCATGCGGCACGAACAACAACGGCCCCTCGCGGGGCCGTCGTCGATGCAGTGAACCATCGGGCGTTCGTTTCGTCAGCGCTCCGATCGCTCGCGGTACTTTTCCGCCATGAACCACATCGCCCCACCCCAGATCAGGCCGCCGACGGGAAAACCGATCAGCGCCGCGGTCAGCAGCGGCAGGAACTCGCGCTCGGTGAACACCATCATCAATCCGCACCACAGCACCGCCGTGATGAGGCCCCAGCCAAGCATGCCGCGGACCACGATGAAACGCAGCGGTGCCTGTTCGCGGATCTTCTGCCAGCGGGCGCGGGCTGCTTCCTGCTTCGCATCATTCATGGCGTCGCTCCGGGTGCCGCCACTGCAGGCGCACCCGCCTTCTTCGCGAAGTCACCGGCCACGAACACGCTCAGCGCGTCCGCCTTCAGGTGCTTGCGGATCGCCGCGTTGACCTGCTCGCGCGTCAGTGCCGCGTACTTCGCGTCCAGGTCGGCGGTGAATTGCATGTTGCGGCCGAAGTACAGCTGGTCGGTCAGCATGCCGGCGATGGTGCCGTCCTCGGCGCGGGCCTGCTGGCGTTCGGTCAGCGTGCCGGCCACGGCGTCCTTCAGCTCCTCGGCGGTGATGCCGTCCTTCAGCAGCTTGTCCAGCTCCTCGCGCACCAGCGCTTCGACCTTGGCCATGTTCTCCGGCGCGGCGATGGCCTGCACGGTGAAACTGCCGGCATCGTCGTGGCCGCTGCGACTGTCGTCGGCGCGGATGCCGCTGGAGACGCCGTAGCTGAGGCCTTCCTGCTGGCGGATGCGGTCGCCCAGGCGCGACTTCAGCGCGCCGCCGCCGAAGATGCGGTTGGCGACGATCATCGCGGGGTAGTCCGTATCGGTCACGCGCAGCGACAGGTTCTGCCGCGCCAGCAGCACGGCGTTGGGCTTGTCCGGCGTTTCGAAGCGCTGCTGCTTAGCCGCGACGTCCGTGTAGCGCGTGTCGATGGAGGCGTACGGCGTGCCGGCCTGCCAGCCGGCGAACAGCTGCTCCAGCTGCGCGCGCACGGCGACGGGATCGAAGTCGCCGACGATGGCGATCTCGCCTTCGGACGTGCCGTAGAGATCGCGGTGGAAGGCGCGCACGTCGTCCAGCTTCAACGCCTTCATCAGCGCGATGGACTCGTCCAGCGTGCGGTTGCGCAGCGGATGGCCGGCCGGCCACGGGTCGAAGTACTGCGCCAGCGCCCGGCCGGCGATCGCGCCCGGCTCCTGGCGCGAGGCTTCCATGCCGGTCAGCGCCTGCACGCGCAGTTGTTCGAACTCGTCCTGCGGGAACGCCGGGTGGCGCAACACATCGGCCGCCAGCGCCAGCGCATCGGCCAGGTGCTCGCGCCGCGTCTGCAGGCCGATCGCCGCCCCCTGCAGGCTGCCACTGATGCTGCCCTGCGTCTTCAGCTGCTCCAGGCGCTGGTCGATCTGCGTGCGCGTCATCGTCGTGCTGCCGCGCATCAGCATCGCACCGGCCATGCCGGCGGCGCCCTCGCGTCCTTTCAATGCGGCCTCATCGGCGAAGCGGAAGTTGGCGTCGACGATCACCGTGCCGCCGCGCGTCTTCTTCGGCAGCAGCGACACGCGCAGCGCCTTGCCCAGGGTGAAGGTCTGCGTGCGCGCTTCGATGTTCTGCGGCGAGGGATCGAACTGCTCGCCCGCGCTGACCGCGGCGCGGCCGGTGTAGCCGTCCACCAGCGTGGCGACGGCGGGCGCGGCGGGAATCTCCACACGCTCGGGCGTGTCGCTGGGGATGAAGCGACCCAGGGTGCGGTTGCTGGACTTCAGGTAGGCGGTGGCGACGCGGTTGACGTCGGCGGCGGTGACCTTCTCGATGGCATCGCGGCTGGTGAACAGCAGTCGCCAGTCGCCGGCGGACTGGAATTCCGACAGGCCCATGCCGACCGCATTGACGTCGGTGAAGTACAGGTCGTAGGCGTTGCCGATGCGCTGCTTGGCTTCGTCCACTTCCTGCTGCGTGATCGGCTGTGCGGCGATCTGTTCGACCTGCTTCAGCAGTTCGGCTTCGGTCTTCTTCGCATCGCCATCGGCGGGAATGACGGCGACGGCGGTCAGCAGGCCGGGGTCGCGCATGGATTCACTGTTGGCACCGCTGCCGGCCGCCAGCTTGCCTTCGACCAGCGCCTTGTGCAGGCGGCCGCCCGGCGTGTGGCCCAGCACGTTCGCCAGCACGGCCAGCGGCGCGTTGTCGGCATGCGCGACAGCGGGCACATGGTAGGCGGCGGCGACCAGGCGCAGGTTGCCGACGCGGCGCACGGTGACCTCGCGCTCGCCGTCCTGCGCCGGCTCGGCCGTGTAGAAGCGCGGCAACGCGCGCGTCGGCTTCTTCAGCGGGCCGAAGTGGCGCGCGATGCGCGCCAGCACGTCGGCGGGTTCGACACGGCCGGCGACGATCAGGGTGGCGTTGTCCGGCTGGTACCACTGGCGGTAGAACGTCTGCAGCTTGTCGATCGGCACGCCTTCCACGTCGCTGCGCGCGCCGATCGTGGTGTTGCCGTAGTTGTGCCACAGGAACGCGGTGGAACGGATGCGCTGGAACAGCACGCCGCCGGGGTTGTTCTCACCGGCTTCCAGTTCGTTGCGCACTACGGTCATTTCGCTGTCGAGGTCCTTCTTCGCGACGTTGGAATGGACCATGCGGTCGGCTTCCATCTTCAGCACCCAGTCCAGGGTGTCGGTGTTGGCCGGGAACGAAGCGAAGTAGTTGGTGCGGTCCAGCCCGGTGGTGGCGTTGAAGTCGATGCCGCGCTTCTTCATCTCGCCGCTGATGTCGGACTGCGTGGGCGTGCCCTTGAACAGCAGGTGCTCCAGCAGGTGCGCCATGCCGGTTTCGCCGTAGTTCTCGTGCACCGAGCCCACCTGGTAGACCAGGTTCACCGTGACGGTGGGCTTGGTGGCATCGGGGAACAGCAGCACGCGCAGGCCGTTGGCCAGGGTGTACTCGCTGATGCCCTCGATGCTGGGGCCGGCGGCAATGCCCTTCGGCAGCGCGGCCTGCGCCTGCAGCGACAGGGGGGTGCCCAGGGCCAGCGTGACGGCCAGTCCGAGTGCGACAATGAAACGGGGTGACTTCATCCACCATTCTCCATCAGGGCCGCGGGCGTCCATCGCATGCGGCGAACCGCGAGTTTCGCAGATTTGCAGGAAAGGTCGATTCATGGATTACGGTGAGACGAACATGGACGACGGCGCATTGCCCGTGCTGTACGCCGATGCGCAGATCGCGGTGGTCAACAAGCCCGCGGGCGTGATGGCGCACGACAGCAAGCTGGCGCGCGGCGAGACCGACTTCGTCGCCGACCGCCTGCGTATGCAGTTCGGCAAGCCGATCTTCCTGATCCATCGGCTGGACCGCGCCACCAGCGGCTGCCTGCTGGTCGCGTTCGACCGCGACAGCGCGTCCACGCTGGGCAAGGTGTTGATGTCGCGCGAGGTGGAGAAGGATTACCTGGCGGTATGCCGCGGCTGGCCGGAGCCGGATTTCATCGTCGACCATCCCATCGATGGCGGCCCCGGCAAGCCGGAAAAGAAGCCGGCGCTGACGCGCTTCGTGCGCCTGGCGACCGGAGAGCTGCCGTTGCCATCTGGCGACTTCGAGACCTCACGCTATGCGCTGCTGCGCTGCCAGCCGGAGACAGGCCGCTTCCGTCAGATCCGGCGACATCTCAAGCACGCCTTCCATCACCTGATCGGGGACACCAGCCACGGCGATGGTCGCCACAACCGCCATTTCCGCATGCACGGCGTGCACCGCATGCTGCTGCACGCGGTGCGGCTGTCGTTCCCGCATCCGGCCACCGGCGAACGGATCGAGGCGGTGGCGCCGCTGGATGCGGAGTTCGTGAAGGCGTATGCGCTGTTCAGGTGGGAAGCGGATCTGCGGTGATGCTGTAACGTTTTGATGCGCAAGGCATGCGGCATTTGTCCGATGACGCCGCGGTGCGTCGGCGAGAGGGTGGTATCCCCTCGCATGGAGTCCGCCGTCATGTCCTCTGTCCGCATCTATGACCTGCCCACCCGGGTCTTTCATTGGACCTTCGCTGGCCTGTTCGCTGTCGCGTATGCCATTGGCAGTGCGCTCGACGACGATTCGCCGCGGTTCGTACTGCACATGCTGGCAGGCGGTCTTCTGGGGATGTCGGTGCTCTTGCGTTTGCTGTGGGGCCTGACGGGGACGCGGCATGCAAGGTTTTCCGACTTCAACCTGAGGCCCGCTGCGCTGAAAGACTATCTGCACAGCGTGATGTCCGGTCAGGCACGGACGTGGGCGGGACACAATCCCGCCTCCAGCTGGGCCGCACTTTCGATGATGGCCTTGGGCATGGCCTTGGCCACCACGGGTCTGGCGATGGTGGCCGGCGTGGCGCCGCATGCGGTTGAGGAGGTGCATGAGGTGGTGGCCAACGCCTTCCTCGCCGTTGCGCTGCTGCACGTGGCCGGCGTGCTGGTCCACGTGCTGCGACACCGCGACGCACTGCCGTTGAGCATGGTCACCGGTCGCAAGCGGGGCGTCGCCACCGCGCAGGACGATGTGCGCCCGCATGCGGGCGTGGCGCTCGCATTCGTTGCGGTGCTGGTGATGGTGGGCGCAGGGGTCGCGAGTCGCTACGATGCCGGCCGTGGCCGTGTCACGCTTTTCGGCCAGACGCTGATGCTTCGAGAAGCGAACGAGGCATCCGGAGAACGGAACGGGGCCGATGATGGGCAGACCGGACATGAAGCGCATGCGCGCGGGGAGCGGGCCGAGGATGTCCTCCACCGTTGATCGCCGTCTCCTGCGTGACCGCGAACGTGGCGTCATCGCTGGCGTCCTGCTGCTGATCGCGTTGCTGGTGGTGGCGGATGTCGTAGGCGACCTGCGCCAGGGGGCATCCGGTTGGCATGTTGCGCTGGAGATCCTGGCCGCCGGGCTCGCCCTGTCGGGTGCCCTGCATCTGTTGCGCAGCACGTGGCGCCCGCGCCGGCGGCTGGTCACGCAGGCGGAGGCTCTCAGCCAGATGCGTGTGCAGGCGGAGGCCTGGAGACAGCAGGCGCGACGCCATGTGGAAGGGCTGTCGCGTTCGATCGATGCGCAGCTGGACGGCTGGCGCCTGTCGCCTGCCGAGAAGGAGGTCGCTTTCCTGCTGCTGAAGGGTCTGGGGTTGCGCGAGATCGCGGATCTGCGCGGCACCCATGAAAAAACGGTGCGCGCGCAGTCGGCGTCGATCTATGCGAAAGCGGGGTTGGCGGGACGCTCGGAACTGGCGGCGTTCTTCCTGGAAGACCTGCTGGTACCGCGCGCCGCGGTGGATGCAGGGGTCAACCTGCCCGCATCGCCGCCAGCACCATGAGCGCCACGGCGCACAGCATGCCGACCAGCCACGAGAGACTCCTCAGCGTGTGCTTGTCGGCGACGTAGAACACGCCATGAAGCACGCGCGCGATGACGAAGCCGATGGCCAGTTGCGTGACAGTGTCCGTCGGCACGCCTGCCAGCTGCGCCATCAGCACGCCGGCGACGAACGCGGGGAACGCTTCGAAGCCGTTGAGGTGCGCGGCGTTGGCGCGCTGCACCTTGTAGTTGCCCTCCTGCTTGGACACCCACGCACGCGGGTTCCGGTTGTTGTAGCGCTCGCCGGAACGCTTGGCGATGAAGACCCACAGGTAGGGCAGCAGGGCGGTGATCAGGATGCACCAGTAAGCGATCGACATGAATTTTCCCTCCGAGGATGGCGCAGGGTAGTGCGTACGGCGGCAAGGCGTCCATGGGCGGGCACCTTCTCCCCGCAAGCGGGGAGAAGAAACAGAAAACGGCGCCTTCCGGCGCCGTTTTCGTCCTGCATCGGAATGTGCGAATTACTTCTTCGCCGGCTCTGCCTTCATCATCGTGTCGCGCGCGGCCTTGAAGGGGTTGCCTTCGTACCAGTTCGGCCACGTGTTCTCGACGGCCAGGTCCTTGCCGACGCCGTACAGCGCCTGCAGGTCCTGCACCACGCCATCCAGCTTCCAGCCGTCGTGCACTTCGTCGCTGGCCTGGTGGTAACGCTTGGCGTACTCCTCGCTGGCCGCCTTGCCGGCTTCCACGCCGCCTTCCAGCAGGTCGTTGCCGCCCTTGGCGTACAGCGCCGGCACGCCGGCCTTGGCGAAGTTGAAGTGGTCGCTGCGGAAGTAGTAGCCGCCGGCCGGGTTGCCTTCCTCGGCGAGCACGCGGCCCTGCTGGTCGGCGTAGACCTTCAGCATGTCTTCCAGTTCGGAGTTGCCCTTGCCGGTGACGACGAAGTCGCGCGACTTGCCGCCGACGCTCATCGCGTCGAGGTTGATCACGCCGGCGATCTTGTTGAGCGGGAAGGTCGGGTGCGCGACGTAGTACTTGGAACCGAGCAGGCCGGATTCCTCCAGCGTCACCGCCACGAACACCACCGAGCGCGCCGGCTTCGGATCCTGGTGGGCGAAGGCTTCGGCGATCTCGAGGATGCCGGCCACGCCGGTCGCGTTGTCGACGGCGCCGTTGTAGATGTTGTCGCCTTCTTCGCCTTCGTGCTTGCCCAGGTGGTCCCAGTGGGCCATGTACAGCACGGCCTCGTCGGGCTTGCTGGCACCCGGCAGTACGCCGATCACGTTGCGCGAGGTCTTCTCGGTGATGCTGCTCTTCAGCGCCACGGATGCCTTCGCCTTCAGCGGCACCGGCTTGAAGCCGCGCTTGCCGGCGTTGGCGTAGGCGGCCTCAAGATCGAGGCCGGCATCGGCGAACAGCTGCTTGGCGGCTTCGGCACTCAGCCAGCCCTGCAGCGGGATGCGCTTCTCCGGATCGTCCTTGGCCGGCAGGTCGTACTGCGGGCCGGCCCACGAATTCTTCACCACGTCCCAGCCATAGCTGGCGCCATCGGTGTCATGGACGATCAGCGCGGCGGCAGCCCCCTTGCGTGCGGCCTCTTCGAACTTGTACGTCCAGCGCCCGTAGTAGGTCATGCGGTTGCCGCCGAACAGCGTCTCGTCCTTGCTGTGGAAGCCCGGATCGTTGACGAACATCACCACGGTCTTGCCGGTCCAGTCCTGGCCGGCGTAGTCGTTCCACTGCTGCTCCGGCGCATCCACGCCGTAGCCGACGAAGACCAGGTCGCTGGCATCCAGCTTGACGTCGGTCTGGCCGGTACGGGTACCGATCACGTAGTCGGTGCCGAACTTCAGGTCGCGCTTGCCGGTCGAGGTGGTCAGCGACAGCGTGGTCGCGGCCTCGTCGGCGGTGGTCTCCACCATCGGCACGTCCTGGAAGTAGCTGCCGTTGTTACCCGGCTGCAGGCCGATGCGCTTCATCT
This sequence comes from Pseudoxanthomonas japonensis, assembly GCF_043632995.1. Taxonomy (NCBI): domain Bacteria; kingdom Pseudomonadati; phylum Pseudomonadota; class Gammaproteobacteria; order Lysobacterales; family Lysobacteraceae; genus Pseudoxanthomonas; species Pseudoxanthomonas japonensis. The sequence continues at coordinate 231,925 of NZ_CP171632.1, forward strand.
GCGCTTCGAGATAGTTGGCGGTTTTCTCTTCGCCGACCGAACCGGGCGCGCGGCCTTCGAACTCGTCGGATGCCAAGGTGTTCACCATCTCGGCGAAGTCGCCCTCGGTGATGTCGGCGGTGAAGGTGTGGGCGGCGGCGGGCGGCGTGGCTGCCTCGGGCGCCGGGGCCGCGGATTCTTGCTTGCACGCGGCCAGGGCGGCCGCGGTGGCAAGCACCAGCATCAACTTGCGGGACATCGGGATTCCTCAACGAACGGAATCCCGATTCTAGCGGGAATGGGCGGGTCGGGCTTTGCAAGGACGGCGCCCCCGCCCCATCCCTCCCCCGCAGGGCGGGGGAGGGGGCGGAGCGACTTACTCGGCCGGCGCGGTGTCGGTGCTGAACGGCTTGGCGGTGGCGCCGGTGACCGGGCCGATCTTCGCGCTGGTGTGCACGTAGAGGGTGACCGGGCGCTCGAACACCAGTGGGCCGTTCACTTCGGCATTGGGGCCGATCACGATGCGCGGCACCTTCTTGCTGTTGGTGTTGAAGAAGCCGGCGTTGGACTTCTGCACGCGCAGGCCGCCGCGCACCTTCGAGCCGACGCCGACGGTGACGTCGCCGAGCACGGTCTCAATGCCGCCGCCGACCTGCGTGGCGACCAGGCCGATGGCGCCGTTGACGGTCTCCACATCGCCACCCACCACGCCGCCGCGGTCGATGAAGATGCTGCCGTTGACGGTCTCGACATCCTTGCGGACGTTGACGTCCTTGCCGGTGCGGATGGCGCCGTTGACGGTTTCCAGCGATTCCACCACGGCCTTGTCGCCGACGGTGATGCTGCCGTTGACCGTGCTGGCGTCTTCGGCGGTGACGCCATCGCCGATGCGGATGCTGCCGTTGACGGTATCCAGGTCGCCATAGGTCTGGCCGGCGTCGGCGGTGATGCTGCCGTTGACCTTGGAGATTTCCTGCTGGGCCAGCGCAGGGGTGGTGGCCAGGGCCAGGGTCAGCAGCAGGGCGGTGCGGGGACGGATCATGGGGTTGCCTCTCGGGTGGTCTCGTATCGGTCTGATGCGCTGGCTTACCCGAGGGTTTAAACGCCGTTGCACCGGGATGGATGGCACCATGCTTCGCTACAATCGTCACCTGCCTGAAGTCACTGGAATCCTGCCGTGTCCGCATCCCCTGCGTCCGTGAAGCGTCCCAAGCCCGTCGTGCTGCTGATCCTGGATGGCTGGGGGCATCGTGAAGACCCCACGGACAATGCGCTGGCGCAGGCCGAGCTGCCGAACTGGCGCCGCCTGCTGGCCTCCGCGCCGCACACGCTGATCCATACCGAGGGCCGCCACGTGGGCCTGCCGGACGGGCAGATGGGCAATTCGGAAGTGGGGCACATGAATCTGGGCGCGGGCCGCATCGTCTACCAGGATCTGACCCGCATCGACGCGGCCATCGAGGACGGCAGCTTCTACACCAACGCCGAGCTCGTCGCGGCCTGCGCGGCGGCCAAGGCCGACGGCAAGACGCTGCATGTATTCGGCCTGCTGTCGCCGGGTGGCGTGCACAGCCATGAGCTGCACCTCTTCGCGATGCTGGAACTGGCCAAGCGCCAGGGCGTGCCCCGCGTGGCGGTGCATGCCTTCCTCGATGGCCGCGATACGCCGCCGAAGTCCGCAGAGCCCAGCCTGCGCACCTTGCAGGACCTGTGCGCGACGCTCGGTAACGCGCACATTGCCTCGGTGAGCGGCCGTTACTACGCCATGGACCGCGACAAGCGCTGGGACCGCGTGCAGCTGGCGTGGGACGCCATCGTCGAAGCGAAGGCCGAGTATCGCGCCGCGACCGGCGTGGCCGCGCTGGAAGATGCGTACGCGCGCGGCGAGAACGACGAATTCGTCCTGCCGACCGTCATCGAGGGCGCGCAGCCGATGGCCGATGGCGATGCGGTGGTGTTCATGAACTTCCGCGCCGACCGCGCGCGCCAGCTGACGGCGGCGTTCGTGTCGCCGGCATTCGACGGCTTCGAGCGGCGCGTGCCGGCGCTGGCGCGCTTCGTCTGCCTGACCGAGTACGACGCAAAGCTGCCCGCACCGGTGGCGTTCGGTCCCGACGACCTGCGCGAGACCTTCGGCGAGCTGCTGGCCGAACACGGCCTGACCCAGCTGCGCATCGCGGAAACGGAGAAGTACGCGCACGTGACGTTCTTCTTCAGCGGTGGCCGCGAGGACGTGTTCGAGGGCGAGGAGCGCATCCTGATTCCCAGTCCCAAGGTCGCCACCTACGACCTGCAGCCGGAAATGAGCTGCCCCGAGCTGACCGAGAAGCTGGTCGACGCGATCGGCTCGGGCCGCTTCGACGCGATCGTCTGCAACATCGCCAACCCCGACATGGTCGGCCACAGCGGCGACCTGCAGGCGGCGATCCTCGCTGCGCAGGCGGTGGACAAGGCGGTGGGTGCGATCGATGCCGCCGTGCGCAAGGCGGGCGGCGCGATGATCATCACCGCCGACCACGGCAACCTGGAGATGATGCGCGACCCCGCCACCGGCCAGCCGCATACCGCGCACACGGTCGGCCCGGTGCCGCTGGTGCTGGTGCAGCCGGAAGGCGCGCCCGTGGTCACGCTGCGCAGCGGTGGCGCGTTGCGCGATGTCGCGCCGACGCTGCTGCAGCTGCTCGGCCTGCCGCAGCCGGCCGCCATGAGCGGCCGCAGCCTGATCGACGCCTGATGCCGTATCGCGCACGCGCGTTCGCTGCCGTCGTCCTGCTGGCCGGACTGTCGCTCGTCGCGACCGCGCCGGCGCAGAACTCGCGCGAGGCCGAGCAGAAGCTGCAGCGCGTGCGCAGCGAACTGAAGTCGATCGCGCAGGAGCGGCGCAAGCTGGAAAGCGAGCGCGGTGCCGCGTCGCGCCAGCTGCGCGATGCCGATGAGCAGGTCGGACGCACCACGCGTTCGCTGTCCGACACCGAAGCCGCGTTGCGCCGCGAAGCCGTGGCGCTGGACGAGCTGCAGCGCAAGCGCGACGCCATGCAGGGCCAGCAGGCGGCGCAGCGCAGGCAGCTGACCGCGCTGGTGCGCGCCGCCTACCAGCGTGGCGACGATGCACCGCTGAAGGTGTTGCTGTCGCAGGACCGCGTGGCGGACGCCAATCGCCTGCTCGCCTACCACCGCTACGTGCAGCGCGACCAGGCGCAACGCATCGAGTCCCTCAATACCGAACTGGCGGCGCTGGACCAGGTGGAGCGCGACATCGTCGCCCGCCAGGCCGAGCTGGATGCGGCACGCGTGAAGCAGCGCGGCCAGGTCGCGCAGCTGGAGAAGGACCGCAAGGCCCGTGCCAGCCTGATGGCCGACCTGGACCAGCGTTACCAGGACCGGGCGGCGAAGGAAAAGGCGCTCGGCCAGGATGCGCGTTCGCTGGAAACGCTGCTGAAGAACCTGCGTGCGGCCGCGGCGCGCGCCGAAGCCGAACGCCGTGCCGCCGCGCGTCGCGAAGCCGCTGCAGCGGCGGCCGCACAGAAGCGCGAAGGCAATGGCACCGCGACGCGCAGCCCCCGCACCGCCGCGCCGCGCCCCGAGGTCGCGTCCGCGCCTGCACTGAAGGTCGGCGGACTGGGCTGGCCGGTCTCGGGCAACCTGCTGGCGCGCTATGGCGGCCGCCTGCCGGATGGCCGTGCCAGTACGGGTGTGCTGATCGGCGCGCCGTCCGGCACGCCGGTCACGGCGGTGGCCGATGGCACGGTGGTGTTCTCCGAGTGGATGACCGGCTACGGCCTGATCCTGATCCTCGACCATGGCAACGGCTACATGAGCCTGTACGCGCATAACGACAGCCTGCTGAAGGACAGTGGCGACCGGGTCAAGCGCGGCGATGCGGTCGCGCGCGTCGGTACGTCGGGCGGACAGGGCCAGGCCGCGCTGTACTTCGAACTGCGCCGCAACGGCCAGCCGGTCGATCCGTCCTCGTGGCTGCAGCGGCGATGAACGGCGCCGCCGGCCGTAACCCGGCTTGAACATCCCGTCTGCGCGGCTTCACGCATAATCCGGATGAACTCCGCGGGCGTTCGCGGTGTCCATCGTCCGCCCTATCCGGAGTTCCGCGCATGCTGCAGCGTCTTCCCCTGGCCCTCCTGACCGTCGCCCTGCTCGCCGCGCTGCCGGCGTGGGCGCAGCAGCAGGCGCCATCGCCGGACACGCCGCCGGTGGTCGCGCCCAGCGACGATCCGGACGCCGCCGAGAACGCGCCGAAGGTGCCGCTCGAGGAGATCCGCCGCTACGTGGCCGTGTTCAATGCGGTCAAGGAGGCGTACGTGGAGCCGGTCGAGGACAAGAAGCTGATGCAGTCCGCAATCCGCGGGCTGCTGCTCGACCTGGACCCGCACAGCACCTATTTCGACAAGGCCGATTCCGAAGCCTTCGACGAACAGGCCAACGGCGCCTACGAAGGCATCGGCGTGGAACTGATGCAGCAACCCGACCGCACGTTGCTGGTCGTATCGCCGATCGACGACACGCCTGCCGCGAAGGCCGGCATCAAGTCCGGCGACCTGATCACCGCGATCGACGGCAAGCCGATCAGCGCCGAGGACGGCATGGAGCCGCTGCGCGGTGTGCCGGGCAGCAAGATCGTGCTGACCATCGTGCGCGACGGCACGCCGAAGCCGTTCGACGTGCCCCTGACCCGCGAAACGATCCGCGTGAACAGCGTGGCCAGCCGCATGCTCGAGCCGGGCTACGGCTACGTGCGGATCAAGGCGTTCCAGACCGACACCGCCGCCGAGTTCCAGCGGCAGATCGACAAGCTGCAGCAGGGCGGCAAGCTGCGCGGCCTGGTGCTGGACCTGCGCAGCAATCCCGGTGGACTGCTGCTCGCCGCGGTGCAGGTGGCGGACGACCTGCTGGACAAGGGCAACATCGTCAGCACGCGCGGGCGCATGTCGATCAGCGATTCCAAGTTCGATGCCACACCGGGCGATCGCCTCGGCGGCGCGCCGGTGGTGGTGCTGGTCGACGCCGGTTCCGCCAGCGCGTCGGAGGTGCTGGCCGGCGCACTGCGCGACAACGGCCGTGCACGCGTGGTCGGCAGCCGTACCTTCGGCAAGGGCTCGGTGCAGACCGTGCTGCCGCTGGACAACGGCGACTCGGTCAAACTGACGACGGCGCGCTATTACACGCCCAGCGGCAAGTCGATCCAGGCCAGCGGCATCGTCCCGGACGTGGTGGTGAAGCCCGAGGTCGCCGACGCCAAGCCGGGCTCGGTGGTCGAACAGGATGGCCCGCTCTACATCACCGAAGCGACGTTGCCGGGCCATCTGCGCGGCGACGAGGAAGGTGCTGCGGGTTACGCGCCCGGCGACGTGCTGGACGGCGATGCGCCGATCAATGCCGCCCTGGTGGAGTTGAAGAAAGTGGCTTCGACCGCACGGGCGTCGTCGGACAAGCAGCTGCGCTGATCAGCGTTTGGGCCGCGTTGCCAGCCGCGTCGCCATGACGACGAACAGGCCGATGGCGATCCATGCAAGGCCGTAGCCAAGATTGAAGAGCGGTTGCCCGAGCAGGTCGAGAACGGCTCGTTCGGTGGCGCATTTCGCGCCACAGTCGGCAACAGGGTTCGAAGGTTGGAGCAACAGCAAGAGGACGCCATATCCCGTCGCCCCCAGGTCAAGAAGCGAGCCGGCCAGCGTGACGAACCTGGAAGGCCGGTTTTCCTTCATATCGCCTACCGTGGCTTCGCCGGCATCGGGAACGGCGTGACGACCTTTTCGCCGGTGGACGCGTCGCGGATCGCCGACTGGCCTTTGCGCTCCACTTCCTCGATGCGGATGATGCTCTGCATCGGCAGGTGCAGCACCTTGGTGCCGCCGAATTCGTCGCGCAGGCGCTCTTCGGTGGGATCCACGACCAGACCTTCGTGCACGTCGAACACCAGCTCGGCGACTTCGGTGAAGCCCCACAGGCCACTGGCAGCGACGCTGCGTGCGTACAGCTCGTAGACCTTGGTGTGGTTGTGGAAGGTGATCTTGTAGAGCGTGTTCTTCATGCGCGGATTATAGAAGTGAGTGGAGAGGAGTGAGGGGGAGCACACCGCTTTTCCTCACTCCTCACTCCTCCACGTTCACTCCTGCCTTCAGTATCCCTGCCGCTTGCGCATGCGCCGCGCGATCGCGGCGCGCACGAACAGTGCGAACACCACGCCGAACAGGAAGCCGGCGATGTGTGCCCACCACGCCACCGCGCCCAGCGTCGGTCCGGTGTAGGCGAACACCACCTGCAGCAGCGCCCAGATGCCGATCAGCAGCGACGCGGGTGCCTTGACGAATTCCAGGAACAGTCCCAGCGGCAGCACCACGCCGAGCTTGGCGGTAGGGAACAGGGCGAGATAGGCGCCGATGACTGCCGAGATGGCGCCGCTGGCACCGACGATGACGCGGTCCGGCGTACCGATGCTGAGCACGGCGGCGACATTGGCGACGGCGCCGCCCACCAGGAACAGGAGCAGGAACCGCCACGGCCCCATCGCCCGTTCGGAGGGCAGGCCGAAGATGAGCAGGAACACCAGGTTGCCCAGCAGGTGGGCCCAGTCCGCGTGCAGGAACAGCGCAGTGAACAACCGCAGCACCGTGCCGCTCTGCAGCGAGGCCAGCCAGACCTCGGGCGCCACCATGCCGCCGGTCAGTGCCCCCCAGCGCGTCAGCAGGTGGCCCTGGGCAGCGTCCCCCAGTGTCAGCGCCCAGCAGAAGGCGGCGGACAGCAGGACCAGCAGGGCGGGCGTGGCCCAGCGGACGTGCGGTTTCCGGCGGGAAGGAAGCGAGACGAACATGCGGCCGCACTGTACCGGGTCATCGACGGGCTGCCCATGGTGCGCCGTAACGAAACTGAATAGGGGCAATGACTTACAGCGGATTGTTAGCGTTTAGTTAGCGGGTATACTGCATACGGCGTCGTATGTCGGGAGGGGCTTCCGGCAGGCCGAAAGGTGGATTACACACCCCGGCCAGAGGCGACGCAGACGATTCATTACCCACGTCTCCGGAGAGATCAAAGATGGAATTCACCAAGAACCTGACCCGCGTCACCGCGCTGGCGCTCGGCATCGCCGGCGTGCTCGCCTACGGCGATGTCCACGCCGCCGCCTTCCAGCTGAAGGAAAACAGCGTCAAGGCCCAGGGCCGCGCGATGGCCGGTTCGGCCTCCGCCAAGGGCGACGCCTCGGTGGTGGTCAACAACCCCGCCATGATGTCGACCTTCACCGACAAGACCTTCCAGGCCGACGTCACCGCGATCGACCTGTCGTTCGAATTCACCGGTGGCGGCACCGCCGCGGCCGGCACCGCCCTGCAGCAGCCGCTGCGCGGTGGTGACGGCGGAGACGCCGGCGACATCGCCGCCGTGCCGGCCATGTCGTTCATCCTGCCGCTGAGCGACCAGTTCGAGTACGTCACCCTGGGCGCCATGATCAGCGCGCCGTTCGGCCTGAAGACCGATTACGAGTCCGACTGGGTCGGCCGTTACCACGCGCTGGAATCCGACGTGAAGATCGTCGACCTGACGCTGGCCGCTTCGCTGGAACTGAGCGACCGCGCGTCGGTGGGCCTGGGCGTGATCTACGAACACGCCGACGTCACCCTGACCAACGCCGTGGACTTCGGCGCCGGCGTCTGCCGCGTGGCGGTTGCGCTGTGCGTCACCCCGAACCCGGTCGCCGCCCCGTTCGGCCCGCAGAAGAACGACGGCGTCGCCGGCATCTCCGGCACCGACAACAGCTTCGGCTGGCTGGCCGGCATCAGCCTGCGCCCGACCGACAAGCTGTCGCTGGGTTATTCGTACCGTTCCGAGATCGACCACGAGCTGCGCGGCACGGCGACCTTCGAGGTGCCGGCCAACGTGCGCGGCGTGCTGGGCAATGCGATCTACAAGCCGACCGACGGCGGTGGCGCCAAGCTGACCACCCCGGCCACCCACACCTTCAGCGCCACCTACCAGGCCACCGAACGCTTCGCGATCATGGCCGAAGGCGTGCACACCGGTTGGGATTCGCTGAAGGAAATCCGCATCGAGTTCGACAACCCGCTGCAGGCCGACGCGGTGGAGAACTACGACTGGCACGACAGCTGGTTCTATTCGCTGGGCGGCGAGTTCGCGCTCAACGACCGCTTCACGCTGCGTGCCGGTATCGCGCGCGACGAGTCCCCGGTCGCCCGTGCGCACCGCACCCCGCGCATGCCCGACGAAGACCGCAACTGGTACTCGCTGGGCCTGAGCTGGAACGTCAGCGACAACCTGGAGCTCAACGCCAGCTACGTGCGCCTGGAACTGGCGGACAAGCCGGAGATCGACCTGCTGTCGTCCAGCGGTTCGCGCCTGGTCGGCCAGTACGACGGTGGCGCCAACCTGTTCGGCGTGTCGATGCAGTACAAGTTCTGATCGCATCGCGTCTCGGAGCCACGAAAAACCCCGCCTCGGCGGGGTTTTTCTTTGTCCGTGGCCTGCGCGACAACGGAATCCGACGTGGCGTGGTATGCGCACGATGCATGAACCCGTCATCGCGCGTCTTGCGCACGGTACGCCAGCTCCATCTCGGCAGGGGGCCTTGACGCTTTCTCCTCGCAGGAGAGGGGGTGGAGTGAGGGCAGGCAATGCGGTGATGGTTCGGCGGCACACGTACCCTCATCCGGCGCTGCGCGCCACCTTCTCCCGGCGGGAGAAGGATCGAACACGCGTAGCGTGCGCCATGCGCGCGAAGCGCGCGCGGCGCCGTCAGTACGGCAATCCCGCCACGTCCAGGTCGATCGACCACAGGCGGGCCGCGCCAGTGAGGAACAGCGTGCGGCGGTCTTCGCCGCCGAACGCTGCGTTGGTGATGTTGGCATCCACGTGGATCGTCGCCAGCACCTCGCCAGTCGGCGAGAACACGCGCACGCGTTGTTCGCCATGCTCGGTGACGTAGACGTTGCCCAGGCAGTCGATGGCCAGGCCGTCGCCGCCGCTGATGCGCGCAAGGTCGCGGCCTTCGCCTGGCACGCCGTCCTCGATGGCATAGGTGCGCAACACGTCGCCGTCGCCGGTGCCGCCGGCCACGTACAGCGTGTTGCCGTCAGGCGATAGCGCGATGCCGTTGGGATTGCGCAGGCGGTCGTCCACGACCGTCGTCTTGCCGTCGCGATGGCGATAGACGCGCGTGCGCGGTTGCCCGCCCGGTGCGGCCTTGCGCTGGTAGTCCGGATCGGTGAAGTAGAGGGTGCCGTCGGCAGCCATCACCAGGTCGTTCGGCGAGTTGAACGGCGCGCCCTCGAACGTGGAGACGAGGGCCGTCCGCGTGCCGTCGGCCAGATCCACGCGCGCCACCTGCTTGCGGTCGTGGGTGGCCGCGATGAGATGGCCTTCGGTATCCAGTGCGAGGCCGTTGCTGCCACTGTCCTCGACCGCCGTCGCCCAGCCGTCCGGCGGCGTGAATCGCCGGATGCGCGACGGGAATGTCCCGGCGTGCACGAAGTCCGACAGGTACAGCGCCCCATCCTTCCACACCGCGCCTTCATAGAGGCGGTCCTGGTCGTCGTCGACCACCGCCGCGGCCACGCGAGTGGCGGTCATGTCGCCCGAGGGCGCGCGACCCGGATCGGCGGGACAGACCGAGCGGTGCGCCGAGGCGTGGACGAGCGGCGCGGCGCCGCACAGCAGCAGGGCGATGGCGAGGCGGGAGTGCAGTGGCATGGCGATCTCGTGGTCAGGCGGGATGCCAGCGTACCTCGATCCGGTTGCGGCCCTTGTGCTTGGCGGCGTACAGCGCCTCGTCGGCGAGCCGCATCAGCGTGTCGTACGGCGCATCGCGGTCGGCGGTGAAGGAGATGCCGAGGCTGACGGTAACGCGGAAATCATGGCCGCTCGGTGCGAATTCCAGCGCCATCACCTGCTGGCGGATGCGTTCTGCCAGTGCGTGCGCCGTGTCCGGCGGCGTGTCGCGCATCACCAGCATGAATTCTTCGCCGCCCAGGCGCGCGAACAGGTCGCCGCTGCGGATGCAGCCGTGCACCACGTCGGAGAACCGCTGCAGCACCAGGTCGCCGGCTTCGTGGCCGTGGTCGTCGTTGACCGCCTTGAAGTGGTCCAGGTCGAGCGCGATCACCGCCAGCCCGTGTTCGGAGGCGGCCCATCCACCGAGGGATTGCAACTCGTTGTCCAGCCCGCGCCGGTTCAGCGCGCCGGTGAGCGGATCGAACAGGGCGCTGCGCCGCAACGGCTCCGCGGCACGGAAGCTGGCCAGCATCAGCATGCAGAAATTGAGCATGAACCAGATCGACAGGTCCAGGTTCACCCACATCGGATTGGGACCGTAGCGGCCGGTAAGCGCCGCCAGCAGGTCGCCGCCGTACAGCCACAGCAGCACGACGCAGCCCGCCATCATCAGGCGTGCCGGCACGTGGTCGGGGGCCACGCGCAGCACGACCAGGTGGCGCAGCATCACCAGCAGCACGATCACCTCGGTGGCGCTCATCGCCGCGCCCTGTGCCTCGACACCGCCGCCGAGCACGACGCCGGCCAGCGAGAACGCCAGGCACAGCGGCAGCAGTCCCCGTTCCCACCATGCCAGCGTGCGCTGCTGCACGAACTGGATGATCGACCACGCCAGCCCGACCAGGCCGGCGCAGGCGAGCAACCCGCCGGCACCGGCGATGCCGTCCGCGAGCGACTCGTTGCCGGCGCGCTCCAGGGTCTGCGCGGTGCCGTCCAGCATCGCCGCGCCCAGCGAGTACAGGAAGTGCGCCACGCCCCACGTGGCGATGCCGCGTACGCCGCGCGACACCTTGCCCACGTAGAAGAACAGCGCCAGCAGCACGGCGGCGAGTGCGCAATCGCTGAGCAGCAGGTTGTAGAAGTCGGTCGTCATGCGTCGTCGGGGCCTTGCTGGCCGTGGAGCTTCCTGTCGATGCCAGAACGCAGGATACGGCGCAATCCGGCAGTGGCATCGCACCGATGCTGGCGCACGCGCGCCATGTACTCGGCGGCGGCGACCATGGATCCGCAGCATCGCCGCGCGCGGCGCGCGGTGTCAGTGCCGTGGGTCACGCAAAAAGAAAAAGCCCCGCCGGAGCGGGGCTTCATGCAGCGTCCTTTGTGAGATGAAGCGGCTACGGCGTCATTCGCCCAGCGTGAGCAGCGACGCATTGCCGCCGGCCGCCGTGGTGTTGACGGTGACCGTCTTCTCCGTGGCGAAGCGCGGCAGATAGTGCGGACCGCCGGCCTTGGGGCCGGTGCCCGAGAGGCCCTGGCCACCGAACGGCTGCACGCCGACGACGGCGCCGATCTGGTTGCGGTTGACGTAGACGTTGCCGACCTTCACGCGCGCGGCGATGCGGTCGATGGTTTCGTCGATGCGGGAATGCACGCCCAGGGTCAGGCCGTAGCCGGTGGCGTTGATCTGGTCGATCACCGCATCCAACTGGTCGGCCTTCCAGCGCACCACGTGCAGGGCCGGCCCGAAGATCTCCTTCTGCAACTGGTCCAGCGACTTCAGTTCCCACGCGCGCGGCGCGAAGAACGTGCCGTGCGCGGTGTCGTCGCCGGCGTTCGCCTGCTTGATCAGGCGCGCTTCCTTCGCCATGCGCACGGCGTGGTCGTCGAGGATCTTCAGCGCATCGGCGTCGATCACCGGGCCGACGTCGGTCGACAGCAGGCCCGGGTCGCCGATCTTCAGTTCGTCCATCGCGCCGGCGAGCATCGTCATGACCTTGTCGGCGATGTCGTCCTGCACGAACAGCACGCGCGCGGCCGAGCAGCGCTGGCCGGCGGAGGTGAAGGCGGAGCCCATCGCGTCCTTCACCAGCTGCTCCGGCAGTGCCGAGGAGTCGGCGATGAACGCGTTCTGCCCGCCGGTCTCGGCGATCAGCGTGGCGATCGGACCGGCCTCGCGGCCGGCGAGCGCGCGGTTGATCGCGCGCGCGGTCTCGGTGGAGCCGGTGAAGGCGACGCCGGCGACGCGTGGGTCCTTCGTCAGGGCCGCGCCGACGGTGGCACCATCGCCGGGCAGGAACTGCAGCACGGCCTCGGGGATGCCGGCTTCGTGCAGCAGCTTCACCGCGGCATGGCCGATCAGGTTGGTCTGCTCGGCCGGCTTGGCGATCACGCTGTTGCCGGCGGCGAGCGCGGCGCTGACCTGGCCCAGGAAGATCGCCAGCGGGAAGTTCCAAGGACTGATGCAGACGAACACGCCGCGGCCCTGCAGCTGCAGCTGGTTGGATTCGCCGGTCGGACCGGGCAGGTGTTCCGGCGCGCCGAACTGCGCGCGCGCCTGCGCGGCGTAGTAGCGCAGGAAATCGACCGCTTCGCGCACTTCGGCGACGCCGTCGGGGATGGTCTTGCCGGCTTCCTTCACGCACAGCGCGATGTAGTCGGGCAGGCGCTGTTCCAGCAGGTTCGCCGCGTGCTCGAGGATCGCGGCGCGGCTGGCGGCCGGCGTGCGATCCCAGGCCGGTTGCGCGGCGACGGCATTGGCCAGCGCCTTCTCGACGGCGGCGCTGTCGGCCGGCTGCCATTCGCCGACGGTCTGGCGGCGGTCGGCGGGATTGGTCACCGGCAGCGCGTTGCCGGACACGACGGCGCCCGGCACCAGCGGCGCGGCGCGCCACGGCTTCACCGACGCGTTGATGCGCTCGGCCAGGGCACGCAGGTCGTTGTCGTTGGCGAGGTTGGCGCCCATGGAGTTGTTCCTGTCAGAAGAGGCGATGGGAGCCGACTGGCTCCGGAAAAGGTCGACCGGCAGCGGGATGCGCGGATGCGGGATGGACTCGAATTCCGACACGGTCTGCACCGGGTCGCGCACCAGGTCCTCGATGGCGACGTTCTCGTCGGTGATGCGGTTGACGAAGCTGCTGTTGGCGCCGTTCTCGAGCAGGCGGCGCACGAGGTACGGCAGCAGGTCCTCGTGCGAGCCGACCGGCGCGTACACGCGGCACGGTGTGTCGAGGCGGTGCTTCGGCACGACCTCGGCGTACAGGTCGTCGCCCATGCCGTGCAGCTTCTGGTGCTCGTACGGGCGGCCGTCGGCGATGAAGCGGATCGCGGCGATGGTCTGCGCATTGTGGGTGGCGAACATCGGGTACAGCGCATCGCCGTGGTCGAACATGCGGCGTGCATTGGCCAGATACGACACGTCGGTGTTCGGCTTGCGGGTGAACACCGGGTAGCCGGGATGGCCGTCGATCTGCGCGCGCTTGATCTCGGCGTCCCAGTACGCGCCCTTCACCAGGCGCACCGGCATGCGGCGGCCGACGCGGCGGGCGAGATCGGCGAGAAAGTCGATCACGTACGGCGTGCGCTTCTGGTAGGCCTGCACGGCCAGGCCGTAGCCTTCCCAGCCATCGAGTGAGGCATCGGAGAAGGTCGCTTCGATCAGGTCCAGCGAGAGCTCCAGGCGGTCGGCTTCCTCGGCATCGATGGTGAAGCCGATGCCATAGGACTTGGCCAGTTGCGCCAGTTCCAGGATGGCCGGGGCCAGGTCCTTCATCACGCGGGCGCGCTTGGCGTGCTCGTAGCGCGGGTGCAGCGCGGAGAGCTTGATCGAGATGCTCGGCGCCGCGAACACGTCCGCGAAGGGACCGGTACGGCCGATCGCATGGATCGCCTGGCGGTAGGCCTCCAGGTAGCGGGCGGCGTCCCGGGTGGTCAGCGCGCCCTCGCCCAGCATGTCGAACGAGTAGCGGTAGTCGGCGTTGTCGCCCTTGCGGCTGCGGGCCAGCGCCTCGTCGATGGTGCGGCCCATGACGAACTGGTGGCCCATGATGCGCATGGCCTGGCGCACGGCGAGGCGGATGACCGGCTCGCCGACGCGGCCGACCAGGCGCTTGAAGGCGCCGGGCACATCGGCGCGGGTCAGGTCGTTCAGGTTGACCAGCCTGCCGGTCAGCATCAGGCCCCAGGTGGAGGCATTGACCAGCACCGAGTCGCTCTGGCCCAGGTGCTTTTCCCAGTCGGCATCGCCCAGCTTGTCGCGGATCAGCTTGTCCGCGGTCTCCTGGTCCGGGATGCGCAGCAGGGCTTCGGCCACGCACATCAGCAGGACGCCTTCCTCGCTGCCCAGGTCGTACTGGCGCATGAAGGCCTCGATGGCGCCCTGGTCCTGCGCGCGGGCGCGGACCCGCTTCACCAGGTCCACGGCCAGCTTCTGCGCCTGGATCTGCTCGTCGGCCGGCAGGCGGGCCTGTTCCAGCAGCTCGTGGACATGCTCGGTCTCGTCGCGCAGCCAGGCCGCCGTGATGGCGGCCCGCAGGGCGGCCGGCGGCGCGGGAAGCTCGGGGGAGACGATGGCGCCGGCCATCGGGGCGGCGGGCGACGGGACGGGCGAAGGGGTCGACATGACGGCAGGGCAGTCCAAAGGCAGTCCATTAGTTTAGGGCCGCGCGGGCAGCCCGGATATGCCTGTCGTGCGGGGTTTGCGGGCCTCGGGCGTGTCGCTGGGCGAGGCGGTGACGCACGTCGCGGAACGCCGCCGTTGGCGCGCGCCGCACCCTCGAACGCGGGCCACGGCGCCTTGTCCTCGATCAATGCACCTTGCCGCCCCCTGTGCTCGGGAGCTACCATTCAGCGGTTTTCCGCAGCCCGGATCGTGTGGCGGGCGACATGATCGAAGTGGTGCCGTCATCGTGGGACGGACACGGCGCGCAGGTCCGCCTGCGGCCGCCGCGGGCGCTGACGCGCCGCCAGTTCGTGATGTTGTTCGCGGCATTGTCGGGTGCGATGTGGGTCGTCGCCGTGCTGGGCTGGTGGGGAGGCAATGCCTTCGCGCCGGCCTTTGCGTTGCTCCATTCGGCCATCGTGGCCACGGCGTTGCATGCGTCGTGGCGCCATGGCGACCGGGGCGAGGAGATCCGCATCGGGCCCGACGCGGTGGAGGTGACCACCTCCGGCGGAGGGTTGGTGTTCCGTGCGCACCCGTACTGGGTACGCCTGGGCATCGCGCGGGGAGGCGAAAGGATTTCGCTGGCTTCCAGTGGCAGGCAGGTGCAGGTGGGCGACTTCCTGGGACCGGCCGAGCGGCGGCAGCTGGCGGAGACCTTGCAGGATCTACTGGCGGCCGCGAGCGGCCGCAACCGATGACGCATTGGGGTCTAGGCAATGACGCAAGTGAATGGAGTGTGGAAGCGGTTGGCGATGGCGTGCACGCTGCTGGCGATGCCGGCGCTGGCCTGGGCGCAGTCGGCTGACCCGCACCGGTGGCAGCTGAACATGGGCAAGGGCGTCACCGCGTCCTCGCAGCATGCCTACGACGCGCACATGATCGCGCTGATCGTGTGCATCGTGATCGGCATCATCGTGTTCGGCGCGATGGGCTACGCGATGTTCAAGTTCCGCAAGTCCAAGGGTGCGGTGGCCGCGCAGTTCAGCCACAACACCACCGCCGAGATCATCTGGACCGTCATCCCGGTGCTGATCCTGGTGGTCATGGCCTGGCCGGCGACCGCCAAGCTGATCGCCATGTACGACACCCGCGACGCCGAGATGACGGTCAAGGTCACCGGCTACCAGTGGATGTGGAAGTACGAGTACCTGGGTGAGGACGTGTCCTTCACCAGCCGTCTGGACCGCGAGTCCGACCGCATCCGCCAGAGCGGCGAGAAGCCCGACCTGGTGAAGAACCCGCACTACCTGCTGGACGTCGACAACCAGCTGGTGCTGCCGACCGATACCAAGATCCGCTTCGTGATCACCGCCGACGACGTCATCCACGCATGGTGGGTGCCGGCGCTGGGCTGGAAGCAGGACGCCATCCCGGGCATCGTCAACGAGGCCTGGACCGACATCAAGGAACCGGGCGTCTACCGCGGCCAATGCGCCGAACTGTGCGGCAAGGACCACGGTTTCATGCCGATCGTCGTGAAGGCGGTGCCGAAGGCCGAGTTCGAGCAGTGGCTGGCCTCGAAGAAGCCTGCCCCGGCCGCCGAACCGGCGCCGGCCGCACCGTCTCCGGAGACCGCGCCTGCGGAAGCCGCCCCGGCCAACGCCGCCGCCTCCGCTGCCGAGACCCCCGCGCCGTCGGCGCAGGGCTGATCGTCCGATTTAGCTGCAAGAGAGTAAGCACATGGCCAACTCCAACGTCGCCCACGATTCCCATCACGACGGGCACGACGATCATCACGGTCACCAGCAGGGCTTCATCGACCGGTGGTTCTTCTCCACGAACCACAAGGACATCGGTACCCTCTACCTGATCTTCAGCTTCATCATGTTCATCATCGGCGCGGGCATGTCGGTGATCATCCGTGCCGAACTGATGGTGCCGGGCCTGCAGTTCGTCAGCCCCGAATTCTTCAACCAGATGACCACCGTGCACGCGCTGGTCATGATCTTCGGCGGCGTGATGCCGGCCTTCGTCGGCCTGGCCAACTGGATGATCCCGCTGCAGGTCGGCGCGCCGGACATGGCGCTGCCGCGCATGAACAACTGGTCCTTCTGGATCATGCCGTTCGCCTTCACCCTGCTGCTGATGTCGCTGTTCCTGCCGGGCGGCGCGCCTGCCGGCGGCTGGACGCTGTACCCGCCGCTGTCGCTGCAGGGCGGCTACAACGTCGCGTTCACCATCTTCGCGATCCACATGATGGGCGTCAGCTCGATCATGGGCGCCATCAACATCATCGCGACCGTGCTGAACATGCGCGCGCCGGGCATCGACCTGCTGAAGATGCCGATCTTCTGCTGGACCTGGCTGATCACCGCGTTCCTGCTGATCGCGGTCATGCCGGTGCTGGCGGGCGCGGTGACCATGCTGCTGACCGACAAGTTCTTCGGCACCAGCTTCTTCAATGCGGCCGGCGGCGGCGACCCGGTGATGTACCAGCACATCTTCTGGTTCTTCGGTCACCCCGAGGTCTACATCATGATCCTGCCGGCGTTCGGCGTGGTGTCGGAAATCATCCCGACCTTCAGCCGCAAGCCGCTGTTCGGCTACCAGGCCATGGTGTACGCGACCGCCTCGATCGCGTTCCTGTCGTTCATCGTGTGGGCGCACCACATGTTCACGGTGGGCATGCCGCTGGGCGGCGAAATCTACTTCATGTTCGCCACCATGCTGATCGCGATCCCGACCGGCGTGAAGGTGTTCAACTGGGTCAGCACGATGTGGCGCGGCTCGCTGTCCTTCGAGACGCCGATGCTGTGGGCCGTGGGCTTCGTCATCCTGTTCACCATCGGCGGTTTCTCCGGCCTGATGCTGGCCATCGTGCCGGCGGACTTCCAGTACCACGACACCTACTTCGTGGTGGCGCACTTCCACTACGTGCTGGTGACCGGCGCGCTGTTCTCCATCATCGCGGCGACCTACTACTGGTGGCCGAAGTGGACCGGCCGCATGTACAACGAGTTCTGGGGCAAGTTCCATTTCTGGTGGACGATCGTCTTCGTCAACCTGCTGTTCTTCCCGCAGCACTTCCTGGGCCTGGCCGGCATGCCGCGCCGCATCCCGGACTACAACCCGGTGTTCGCGGACTGGAACCTCATCAGCTCGATCGGCGCGTTCGGCATGTTCGTCACGCCGTTCATGATGGCCGCGATCCTGTGGGCCTCGCTGCGCAATGGCGCCAAGGCCGAAGCCCGCGCCTGGGAAAACGCCAAGGGCCTGGAGTGGACCGTGCCGTCGCCGGCGCCGCACCACACCTTCACCACGCCGCCGGTCATCAAGGACGGCGACCTGGCGCACGGCGACGTGACGCACTGACACGCCTGAGCCCGGCCGCATGAACGTCCCCGCCTTCACTCCCGAAGAGCTCGCGCGCCGCCGCAAGGCGGTGCTGCGGACCGCGTGGGTGATCGGCGGCATCGCCTTCGCGATCTTCGCGGCCTTCATCGGTCGCGCGGTGTTGAGCGCATGACGGCCGGCAAGTCCAACTCGGCGGGCCTGTTCAAGCTGGTCGGCGTGGCGATGGCGGTGTTCGTGCTGACGTTCTCGCTGGTGCCGCTGTACCGCATCGCCTGCGAGAAGGTGTTCGGCATCCGCCTGGAGCAGGGTCCGGGACAGGTCGCGGCGGCAGTGGCGGCCAAGGCCAAACGCACCGTCACCGTGCAGTTCGACGGTGGCGTGAACTCCAAGCTGCCGTGGGCGTTCAACCCGGAGCAGCTGACCATGCAGGTCGTGCCCGGCGAGCTGTACGAAGCCAAGTATTTCGCGCGCAACGACAGCGACAAGGCCGTGGTGGGCAGCGCGGTGCCGTCGGTCGCGCCGGCGCGCGCGTCCGGCTATTTCACCAAGACCGAGTGCTTCTGCTTCACCGCCCAGACCCTGCAGCCCGGCGAAAGCCGCGACATGCCGGTCCGCTTCATCGTGGACCAGGACCTGCCGGCGGAAGTGAAGACCATCACCCTGTCGTATACCTTCTTCAAGAACGACGCCCTGACCGCGCAGATCGGCACGGGCACGGCGTCGCCCAAGCCGCTCGCGGCACCCTGACTTCGCCTTAGCAACCGGAAGCATCGCCATGGCAAACGCCTCATCGCCAGACGCCAACATCTACTTCGTGCCGCATAGCTCCAAGTGGCCGTTCGTGGGCTCCATCGCCATGTTCATCACGATGTTCGGCGTGGCCAGCTGGCTCAACGACCTGTCGTGGGGCATGTGGACGTTCTATGCCGGCGTCGTGGGCCTGTGCGCCACGCTGTTCATGTGGTTCGGCGACGTGATCCGCGAGTCGGTGAGCGGCAGCTACAACCGCCAGGTGGACGTGTCGTTCCGCATGGGCATGGTGTGGTTCATCTTCTCGGAAGTGATGTTCTTCGCCGCGTTCTTCGGTGCGCTGTTCTATGCGCGCACGCTGTCGCTGCCGTGGCTGGGCGGTGAAGGCGACGGCGTGATGACCAACAGCCTGCTGTGGGAAGGGTTCTCGGCCGCATGGCCGAGCGCCGGTCCGGGCCAGGTCGGTGGCCACTTCCAGACCATCCCGGCGTGGGGCCTGCCGCTGCTCAACACACTGATCCTGCTGACCTCCGGCGTCACCATCACCATCGCGCACCACGCGCTGAAGGCCGGTCACCGCAGCCAGCTGCTGATCTGGCTGGGCGCCACGGTGCTGCTGGGCTGCGTGTTCCTGTTCTTCCAGGCCGAGGAATACATCCACGCCTACAAGGAGCTGAACCTGACGCTGGGCTCGGGCATCTACGGTTCCACGTTCTTCATGCTGACCGGCTTCCACGGCCTGCACGTGACGCTGGGCACGATCATGCTGGCGATCATCTGGTTCCGCTGCGCCAAGGGTCACTTCACCAAGGACGACCACTTCGGTTTCGAAGCCGTCGCCTGGTACTGGCACTTCGTCGACGTGGTGTGGCTGGGCCTGTTCCTGTTCGTCTACGTGTTGTGATTCGTGATTCGTGATTGGTGATGGGTGATTCGCTGACAGCGAAAGCACCACACATAGCGAGAGCGACGGAGATCCCGTCGCTCTTTGCTTTTACGAATCACGCATCACCAGTTACGAATCACGGCTCTCAGCCGGGATTGATGCCGTGCGGCTGGATCCAGCCCATCTTGATGGCCAGCACGACCAGCAGGATCAGGCCGACGGACAGCGCGATGCGTCGGGTCAGTGCGTTCACCGTGCGCTTGCTCTCGCCCTTGTCCACCAGCATGTAGTACAGGCCCGCGCCCAGGTTCCAGACGATGAGGATGAGGAAGGCGATGATCAGCAGGGTTTTCAGCGAATCGTTCATGGCGTCCTCGTCGGGACCTCGGCAGTGAGGCGCGCATTATCGCGCCATCGGCGTGAGCCGATGGTGGGTGCGACATTCGGACGCAGCCGATGAGCCGGCGCATGCCGCTGCCGATGGGATGGACCCTGGCCGTGCTGGCCATGTCGCTGTTCGGCAGCCTTGGCGCCTGGCAGTGGGGCCGGGCCGAACAGAAAGAGGCGATGCTGTCGGAAACCACGCGCGTGCTGACCGAGCGCCAGGTGCAGCCCCTGGGGCTGGCCGCGGACAGGGCGCGATCGCAGGCGTACGACTGGGTAGCGGGCGAGGGCGAGTTCCTGCCTGCGCCGGCGATCCTGCTCGACAACCAGACGCGTGATCGCCAGCCTGGCGTACGCGCCTATCGTGTCTTCCAGCCCACTGCGGGAGCACCGCTGCTCGTGGAGCTGGGCTGGCTGCCGGTGCCGGGCGATCGCACAATGCCGGCCGTGGCGCCGCTGGCGGGGCAGCATCGCGTGGCGGGCCTGCTGGTACCGCCGCCCTCGGAGGGCATCGCCCAGGCGCCGCCCAGCCCGCAGGCGGATGGCAGCCTGCTGGTGATCGCGCTGCAGCGGCAGGAGATCGCCCAGGCGCTGGGCCTGTCCTCATTGGCACCGCGCGTGCTGAAGCTGGATCCCGACCTGCCGTTGGGCTACGCCCGCGACCTCGACATCCTGCCCAACACGCTGCCGCCGGAGCGGCACATCGGCTATGCCGTGCAGTGGTTCGGGCTGGCGGGCGCGGTGTTCGTTACCGCGCTGGTGCTGACCTGGCGCAGCCGGAGGGGGGCGCGACAGGGTCGCTGAGCGAGCACGGGACAGGCGCGCTGAATCCCCGTAACCCCATTCGTGGTGAGCTTGTCGAACCACGCTTTTCGAGGGCAGGGCAAGGTGATCGTGACATGTCGATCCAGCGCAAAGCGCGTGGTTCGACAAGCTCACCACGAACGGAATGGAGGCGCGGTGGCCGTTCGTCCGCGGCATCCGGTTCTCGGACAGGGGCAATGATCGCCCGGGCGTGAGAAAATGCGCCCATGGACCCAAAACCATTCGATCCCGCGCAGCGGCGTCGCGGGCGGTGGATGCTCGTCGGCCTGTTCGCCCTGTTCTTCGGCACCGTGTTCGGCGCCGGCCTGCTGCGCTTCTCCGGCTGGCAGCCGGCGGCCCACAAGAACCACGGCCAGATGCTGCAGCCCCCGGCGGACGCGCGCGACCTGACGCTGTCGCTGTCCGATGGCGACACCTACGACTGGAAACCGGCGGAGCGTCGCTGGCGCATCGTCGCCGCACCGGCACCGGGCTGCACGCAGGCGTGCACGAAGCTGGCGACCGACCTGGATACCGTGTGGCAGCTGTTCGGCCACAACGCCGACGAGGTCGACATCCTGTGGCTCGGCGACTATCCCGCGGATGCGCCACGCCACTCCGCGCTGCGCCAGGTGCGCGCCGACGATCCGCTGCGCACGCGCCTGCCGCAGGTGGACGACGCGGCCGGTACGCCGGTCTACGTGATCGATCCCCACGGCTTCATCATCCTGCGCTATGCCCCGGGCTTCGATCCGGGCCACCTGCGCACCGATGTTGCCAAGCTCATCAAGCTCATCTGAGCCACCGCCAGAATCACCGATGATGAATGCCGTCGCACGTCCCGTTATCTACCGTCATTTCCATCGCATCGCCTGGCTGGCGGTCGCGCTGACGCTGTGCGTCGTCGTGTTCGGCGCCTTCGTGCGCCTGTCCGATGCCGGCCTCAGCTGCCCCGACTGGCCGACCTGCTACGGCCGCGCCGCATGGCCGAAGGCGGTCGATGAAGCGGCCTCGCACGTCGCCAGCGAGATCCGTCCGTTCGAAACCCACAAGGCCTGGCGCGAGCAGGTGCACCGCCACCTCGCCGCCTCGCTGGGCGTGCTGGTGCTGGTGCTGGCCTTGCTCGCTGCGCGCCGCCGCCGCTGGGGCGTCGCGCAGATCCTGGTCGCCGCAGGTCTCGTTGGCGCGGCGATTCCGCTGTACATGCACGGCGAGCACGTGCAGGCGTCCGTGCTCGCGATCCTGGGCGAAGCGGTCCTGCTGTTCGCCGCGTTGCGCTGGTCGAACATCGACCTGGCGCGCGCGGGCGCGCTGACGCTGGCGGTGATCATCTTCCAGGCCCTGCTCGGCATGTGGACGGTGACCTGGCTGCTGAAGCCGATCGTGGTGATGGGCCATCTGCTGGGCGGCCTGACCACGTTCTCGCTGCTGGTGTGGATGGCGTGGCGCGCCACCGACCGGCCGATCACGCTGGCCGATGCGACCGTGCTGCGGCGCTGGCTGATCGGCGGGCTGATGCTGCTCGGCATCCAGATCGCGCTGGGCGGCTGGGTCAGTGCGAACTACGCGGCGCTGGCCTGCGGCATGGATTTCCCGAAGTGCGTGGGCCAGTGGGCGCCGCCGGCGGATTTCAGCGAGGCGTTCGTGCTGTGGCGTGGCATCGGCGTGGACTACGAAGGCGGCGTGCTCGACGGTGCCGCGCGCATCGCGATCCAGCTGAGCCATCGCATCATGGCGGTGATCGTCGCGCTGTATGTGCTGGCGCTGGCGCTGCGCCTGTTCCGCACGCCCGGCATGCGCAGCTGGTCGCTGACGCTGGTCGTGCTGATCGCTGCGCAGGTCACGCTGGGCATCCTCAACGTGAAGCTCAACCTGCCGCTGCCGGTCGCCGTCGCGCATAACGCCGGCGCGGTGCTGCTGCTGTTCACGATGGTCTCGCTCACCGCGCGCCTGCGCAGGCCCGACTGATGGCGTCGACGTTCCGACAGTACTGGGACCTGACCAAGCCGCGCGTGGTGGCGTTGATCGTGTTCACCGCGATCGTCGGCATGTTCCTCGCCATCGACGGCCTGCCGGACGGCGCCGAGCTGCTGCGTGGTGCGCTCGGCTTCCTCGGCATCTGGCTGGCGGCGTCCAGCGCCGCCGCGATCAACCAGCTGCTCGATGCGCGCATCGACGCCAAGATGGCGCGTACCTCGTGGCGTCCGCTGGTGCAGGGGCAGGTGAAGCCCTGGCAGGCGCTGGCGTTCGCGCTGGTGCTGGCGGCGCTGTCGATGACGGTGCTGGTGGTCTGGGTCAACACGATCACCGCGATCCTGACCTTCGCCTCGCTGATCGGCTACGCGGTGATCTACACCGTGTTCCTGAAGCGCGCCACGCCGCAGAACATCGTCATCGGCGGCATCGCCGGCGCGGCGCCGCCGCTGCTGGGCTGGGCCACGATGACCGGCATGCAGGGCGAGTGGGACTGGCCGCATGCGTTGCTGCTGGTGCTCATCATCTTCGTGTGGACGCCGCCGCATTTCTGGGCGCTGGCGATCTTCCGTCGCGAGGACTACGCACGCGCGCTGGTGCCGATGCTGCCGGTGACGCACGGGGTGACCTACACGCGCTGGCAGATCCTGTTCTACACGGTGCTGCTGGTCGAAGTGACGGTGCTGCCGGTCGTGTTCGGCATGAGCGGCTTCTTCTACCTGGGGGGAGCGCTGGTGCTCGGCGCGGTGTTCCTCTGGTACGCGTGGCGGCTGCTGGATCCGCCGGACGAGTTTTTCCCGATGCGCGTATTCAACTACTCGATCGTCTACCTGATGGCGCTGTTCGCCTTCCTGCTGGTCGATCACTGGGTGATGCCGCTGCTGCGGCCCGCGGCGGCGTCGGCCGGCATCGAGTTCGTGCCGGCGGGTTAGTGATTGCTGGTCGTGGGAGCGACGTCAGTCGCGAAATGAGCCCCATGAATGCGTTATCGCGACTGACGTCGCTCCCACAACCGGCATCGTGGCGGTGACACGTCAGGGCTTGCCCAACTGCTCCGCTACCACCGGTTCCAGCGATTTCAAGCCCGCTTTGCGGCCCAGCTCCAGCGCTTCCTCACGCGGGACGCCCCGCGCCGCCGCGTCCATCGCCAGCAGCGCGCCAACGCGGTTGCCGGAGGCGCAATGCAGCAGCACGTCGCCGTCCTGCGCTCTCAGAAGATCGCCCAGTGCCTTCGCATTCGCCGGGGTGACGTCGTCCTTGCCGGTGATCGGCAGGGCGATGTAGTGCAGGCCCAGGCGCTGCGCTTCGGCGGCCTCGTCATAGCCGCGGTCTTCCTGCGGCCCGCGCAGGTCGATCACGGTGCGCACGCCTTCGGACTTCAGGCGCGCAAGATCGTCCTGCGACGGCTGGCCACCGGTGTGCAGGCCGGGCTGGGGTTGGGCGAAGTCGGTGGCATGCGCAGCGAACGATGCGCAGCCCACCAGCAAGGTCGATAGCAGAAAGGCGAAACGGGTCATCACGGACTCCTCAGTGGCGGCCGATGCGGGCCTGCAGCAGGGTGCGCAGTTCGTACTTGTCGGTTTCGTCCAGGCCCATGCTGCGCTGCTTGGCCTGCAGTTCGTCCAGCCGCTGCTGCAGCATCTGCTTTTCCAACTGCACGGCGGCGTCGAGCATTTCCTGGCGCCAGCTGTCCTCGTCGCCGGGCAGGTCCTGCATCGCCAGCTTCTGCAGCGCCGCGGCCTCGTCGCGCTCGGCGAAGTGTTCCAGCAGCACGCCGGTGGTGATGTCGGGCCGCGCATGCACCAGGTCGATCAGTTCCAGCAGCAGTTCCATGCCGGCCAGCCGCAGCGCGGAGAAGCCGTGCGTCGACTCGATCGCCAGCGCCAGCGACGGCTTGTGCAGCAGACGCACGATGATGCTGCGGACCAGGCTCGGTTTGTTGTGGCCCGACTGCGAGGGCGCCGCGCGTCGTGCAGATACCGGTGGCGTGGCGGACGTCGTGTTCGTGTTGCCGGCACCGACGCCGGTGATCTCGGTCAGGCGCTGGCGCATCAGGTCGCCGAATGCGCCGTCGGGAATCTGCGCGAGCAGCGGGCGCGCGCGCTCGGCCAGGCGCGCCTTGCCGTCGAGCGTGGACAGCTTGATGTCCTTCGCCAGTTCGTCGAAGAAGAACTGGGACAGCGGCATCGCCTGCTGCAGGCGCGCGTCGAACCCGGCTGCGCCTTCCTGACGCACGATGGTGTCGGGATCCTCGCCGTCGGGCAGGAACAGGAAGAACGCCTGCCGCCCGTCCTTCATGCGTGGCAGTACCGATTCCAGCGCGCGCCAGGCGGCGCGCTGGCCGGCGGCATCGCCGTCGAAGCAGAAGTACACATCCGGCGCATTGCGGAACAGCAGCTCGGCGTGTTCCGGCGTGGTCGCCGTGCCCAGCGTGGCGACCGCTTCCTTCACGCCGAACTGGAACAGCGAGACCACGTCCATGTAGCCCTCGACGACGACCAGTCGCGCGATCTTCTGATTGGCCTGCTTCACCTGCCACAGGCCGTACAGCTCGCGACCCTTGTGGAACAGCGCGGTCTCGGGCGAATTGAGGTACTTCGGGCCGTCGTCCTTCTGCAGCACGCGGCCGCCGAACGCGATCACGCGTCCACGCCGGTCGTGGATCGGAAACATCACCCGGTCGCGGAACTTGTCGTAGACATGGCCACGGTCGTTCTTCGAGAACAGGCCGGCGCGGTCCAGCAACTTCATCCGCCGCTCGTCCGTGCCCAGCGCATCCTTCAGCGCCGAATAGCCGTCGGGCGCATAGCCGATCATGAACTGCGTGCGGATCGCCGCATCCACGCCGCGGCCATCCAGGTAGACCTTGGCCTTGTCGCTGCCGTCCAGGTTGCGCTGGAAGAAACGCGCCGCGGCTTCCAGGGCATTGAACAGGTCTTTCGTGTCGTTGTTTTCGTTGCGCTGCTGCGTCTCGCGCGGCACTTCCATGCCGGTGCGGCGCGCCAGTTCCTCCACCGCATCAAGGAACTCGAGGCGGTCGTAGTTCATCAGGAACGACAGCGCCGTGCCGTGCGCGCCGCAGCCGAAGCAGTGGTAGAACTGCTTGGTCGGCGACACCGTGAACGACGGCGAGCGTTCGTCGTGGAACGGACAGCAGGCCGAGTATTCCTTGCCCTGCCGCTTCAGCGGCACGCGCCCGCCCACCACCTCGACGATATCCGTCCGGGCGAGCAGTTCGTCGATGAAGGCGTCGGGGATGCGGGCCATGGGGCGCATAGGATGCCATGCCGGGCCGCGGAGCCGCCGCGCTACCATGCGGCCATGTCCGTTCATGTCCCTTCCGACGACGTCCTGCTGGCGCAGCTGCGCGAGGCCGTGGGCCGCGCGCACGTACTGACGGGCGAGCGCGCGACACGGCGCTACCGCAAGGGCTACCGGTTCGGCGACGGCCCGGTGCTGGCGGTGGCGTGTCCCGGCACGCTGCTGGAACTGTGGCGGGTGCTGCAGGCCACGGTGGCCGCGGGTCGGATCGTGCTGATGCAGGCGGCGAATACCGGGCTGACCGGCGGTTCCACCCCGGATGGCGACGGCTACGACCGTGGCATCGTGCTGGTCAGCACGCGGCGCCTCACCGGCGTGCAGCTGCTGGACGGCGGGCGCCAGGTCGTCTGCCTGCCGGGCGCGACGCTGGATGTGCTGGAGAAGCAGCTCGCGCCGCTGGGCCGCGAGCCGCATTCGGTCATCGGCTCCTCGTGCATCGGCGCGTCCGTGCTGGGCGGCGTCTGCAACAACTCCGGCGGCGCGCTGGTGCGTCGCGGGCCGGCCTACACCGAGCTGGCGCTGTACGCGCAGCTGGGCGCCGACGGCGTGCTGCGGCTGGTCAACCATCTCGGCATCGCGCTGGGCGACACGCCGGACGAGATCCTGTCGCGGTTGCAGGCCGGCGATTACGGCGCGGATGCGGTCGTCCACGATCCGGCGCAGGCGGCGTCGGATCCGTACTACGCAGAGCACGTACGCCAGGTCGACGCACCTACGCCCGCGCGCTACAACGCCGATCCCTCGCGCCTGCACGAGGCCTCGGGCTGTGGTGGGCGGCTGGCGGTGTTCGCCGTGCGGCTGGATACGTTCGAACAGGATGCGGCGTCGGTCTTCTACCTCGGCAGCAACGATCCGGACGATCTCACCGAGGTGCGCCGGCATCTGCTGACCGCCTTCGAGCGGCTGCCGATCGCGGGCGAGTACCTGCATCGCGACGCGTTCGACATCGGCGACCGCTACGGCAAGGACACCTTCCTGCTGATCGACCGCTTTGGCACCGACAAGGTGCCGGCGGCGTTCGCACTGAAGAGCCGCGTGGACGGCTGGTGCGAACGGTTCGGCATGCCGGGGCTGGCGGACCGCGTGCTGCAGTCGCTGACGGCGATGCTGCCGGATCATCTGCCGCCCCGGCTGCGCGCCTACCGCGACCGTTACGAGCATCATCTGCTGCTGAAGGTGTCGACGCGCGATGCGGAGGCGACGCGCGCGTTCCTGCAGCGCTTCTTCGGTGAGCGCGAGGGTGATTTTTTCGCCTGCAATGCGGACGAAGGTCGCAAGGCCTTCCTGCTGCGTTTCGCCGTGGCCGGCGCGGCCGTGCGTTACCGCGCCGTGCATGCGGCGCAGGTGCAGGACATCGTCGCGCTGGACGTCGCCCTGCGCCGCGATGATCGCGACTGGGTGGAGGCATTGCCGGAGAACGTCGCCGCGACGATGGTGGCGCGGCTCTACTACGGGCACTTCTTCTGCCACGTGTTCCACCAGGATTACATCGTGAAAAAGGGTGTCGATCCGCTGGCGGTGGAGCATCGCCTGTGGGACCTGCTCGACGCCCGCGGTGCCGAATATCCCGCCGAGCACAACGTCGGCCATCTCTATCGCGCCAAGCCGGCGCTGGCCGCGTTCTATCGCGCGCTCGATCCCACCAACACCTTCAATCCGGGGATCGGGCAGACGTCGAAATGCCGTCACTGGGCGGAAGCGGACCGGCAGCCGGAGCATCCTGCGCAGGCGACAGCTGCCGCCGAACGTGCAAACGCTCATCGATCACCGCGGTGATCAGCGCGCCGACGAAGAACACCACGCTGGCGTAGTAGATCCACACCAGCAACAGCACCAGTGCGCCCATCGAACCGTAAGCACTGCCGGGCGCGGCTTCCGCCAGATACAGGCCGATCAGGTAACGGCCGGCGGCGAACAGCAACGCGGTGATGGCGCCGCCCAGGAAGGCCTGCTTCCACGCCACGCGCCGGTCGGGCAGGTAGTGGTAGAAGAAGGCGAATGCCAGCGCGTAGAGCAGCAGCGTGGTGATGTAGCCGAGCGCGGGCAGCAGCGACGGCAGTCGCGCGAACACCACCTGCAGCGCGGTGGTGGCGACCATCGAGACGACCAGCAGGAAGCCGATGGCCAGCACCACGCCGAGCGAGAACACGCGCTTCTTCAGCCAGGCCATCACGCCGCTGAGCCGTTGCGCATCGGTGCGGAAGATCAGGTTGAGCGCACCCTGCAGCTGGGCAAAGACGATGGTGGCGCCGACGAAGAGCAGGGCGGTGCTCCACCATCCGGCCAGGGAGCCGACATCCGGTCGGTCGCTGGCGTTGCGGATCACCGTCTCCGCCACCGTGCCGGCGCTGGGCCCGGCGAGCTGCTGGATCTGGTCGAGCAGCGATTGTTGCGCGGGCGGATACAGCGATGCCGTCAGCCACAGCAACAGGATCAGCAGCGGCGCCAGCGACAGCAGCGCATAGAAGGACAGCGACGCCGCCTGCGTCATCAGGTCGGTTTCGACGAAGCGCCGTATCAGCGCCGCCGGCAGGCTGCGGCTGGCGCGCTCGCCGGCATCGCGTGCCCGTGCGCGCAGGGTGCGGAAGGAGGCTCGACGTTCCATGCGTCGAGCGTGCCAAGGGCGACGTCAGCAGTTCGTTATGGCGACGTGGTCGTGCGCTTCACGCATCGCTGCGCGCGAGCGCCTGCAGCGCATCGCCGGTGACGCGTTGCACGGTCCATTCGTCCAGGCCCACGGCGCCGAGGCTGCGGTAGAGACGGATGGCGGGTTCGTTCCAGTCCAGCACCGACCACTCGAAGCGGCCGCAGCCGCGCGCCACGGCCAGCTGCGCCAGATGCACCATCAGCCGCCTGCCGATGCCGAGCCCGCGATGGCCCGGCAGCACGAACAGGTCTTCGAGGTACAGCCCCGGCTGGCCGAGGAAGGTCGAGAAGGAATGGAAGAACAGCGCGAAGCCGGCGGGTACGCCATCGGCTTCGGCGATGACGACTTCGGCGGCGGGACGCTCACCGAACAGGTGCGTCTCGAGCAGGGCTGGCGTGGCGACGGCCTCGTGGGCGAGCTTTTCGTACTCGGCCAGGCCGCGGATGAAATCGAGGATCTGCGGGATGTAGGCGCGGGTGGCCGGGCGCAGGGTGATGGCGGGGGTGTCCATGGCGCGAGGATGCCACGGACGGGGCGCGGCGCCGAAGGTCCGGCGCCCGCGACAGGCTCAGCCTGCGAGCTTCTTCTTGATCAGTAGAGCGGAGCTTGCTCCGCTGCTCCCGGCCGTGCGTGGCGGGGGGAGCCGAGCAAGCTCGGCTCTACGAGGACGCCGCGATCTGCTGCGTAGCGTGCGCTCCGCACACCAGCGCCATTCAGCCCGCGAGCTTCTTCTTGATCAGCGCGGAGACCTGGCCCATGTCGGCCTGGCCGGCGAGGCGCGGCTTCAGCACGCCCATCAGCTTGCCCATGTCGGCGGGGCCGGTGGCACCGGTCTCGGCGATGGCGGCCTCGATGGCGGCCAGGATCTCGGCTTCGCCGAGCTTGGCCGGCAGGTAGGTGTCGATCACCGCCAGTTCGGCGCGCTCGATGGCGGCCAGGTCCTCGCGGTTGGCGGCTTCGAACTGGCTCACCGAGTCCTTGCGCTGCTTGACCATCTTCTCCAGCACGGCCAGCACCGCGGCGTCGTCCAGCTCGATGCGCTCATCGACTTCGCGCTGCTTGATGGCGGCGTTGATCAGGCGGATGACCGCCAGGCGGTCCTTCTCGCCGGCCTTCATGGCGGCCTTCATGTCATCGGTGAGCTGCTGTTTCAGGGACATGGTGTGCTCCGGGGGAACAGGGAAGAGACGGCCCGCGGGCGCGGGACGCCAAAAACACAAAAAGCCGGCGACGCTCGCGCGTGCCGGCTTCGTGCGAAGCGACGCGGCTCAGTACAGGCGCTGGCGCTTGGTGACGTCGCGCGAGCTGCGACGCAGCTGACGCTTCACCGCAGCAGCGGCCTTGCGCTTGCGCTCCTGGGTCGGCTTCTCGTAGAACTCGCGCTTGCGGGTTTCGGCCAGGACGCCGGCCTTTTCGCAGGTGCGCTTGAAGCGACGCAGCGCAAACTCAAACGGCTCGTTTTCGCGGACTTTGACGCTGGGCATACGTAATCTCGGTGGTGTAAACGGTCCGGGCACGCCCGGTGAGCCGCGTATTATAGCGACCAAAGCCGTCGCTGCAACCCACCCCGGGCGTCCAGCCGGCTTGCCCTCCCCTTTCCGAGCCACCAGATCCCCCCATGAAAGTTCTCGGTATCGAAACCAGCTGCGACGAAACCGGTGTGGCCGTCTACGACACCGCCCTGGCCGGTGCCGCCGGCCTGCGCGCCCACGCGGTCTACAGCCAGATCGCCCTGCATGCCGAATACGGCGGGGTGGTGCCGGAACTGGCCAGCCGCGATCACGTCCGCAAGCTGCTGCCGCTGATCCGCCAGACCCTGGTCGAGTCCGGCCTGACCACCGCGGACCTGGAGGGCGTGGCCTACACCGCCGGCCCTGGCCTGGTCGGGGCGCTGCTGGTGGGCGCCGGGGTAGCCCGGTCGCTGGCCTGGGCGCTGGACGTCCCCGCGGTGGCCGTCCATCACATGGAGGGCCACCTGCTGGCGCCGCTGATGGAAGACGACCCGCCGGACGCGCCCTTCGTGGCCCTGCTGGTCTCCGGCGGACACACCCAGCTGGTGGCCGTGGACGCCATCGGCCGTTACCGCCTGCTCGGCGAGACGCTGGACGATGCCGCCGGCGAGGCCTTCGACAAGACCGCCAAGATGATGGGCCTGCCGTACCCCGGTGGCCCGCAGCTGGCGGCCCTGGCGGAAAAGGGCACCCCCGGCCGCTTCAGGTTCGCCCGGCCCATGACTGACCGGTCTGGCCTGGATTTCAGTTTCAGTGGCCTGAAGACCCAGGTGCTGCTGGCCTGGCGCGACAGCGACCAGTCGGAGCAGACCCGCGCCGACATCGCGCGTGGCTTCGAGGATGCCGTGGTCGATACGCTGGCGATCAAGTGCGAACGCGCGCTGGACGAAGCCGGCAGCGACGTCATCGTCATCGCCGGCGGCGTGGGCGCCAACAAGCGCCTGCGCGCGAAGCTGCAGGAAATGGCGGCGAAGCGCGGTGGCCGTGCCTGCTTTCCGCGGCCGTCGCTGTGCACCGACAACGGCGCGATGATCGCCTTCGCCGGCGCGTTGCGGCTGGAAGCGGGGCAACATGAGACCGCGGAAGTGAAGGTCACGCCGCGCTGGGACATGGCCACGCTGCCGCAGGTCGCCGTGGTCGGTTCACCGTAACAAACCGGCGAGTTCCGTTCAGGTTCAAGGCGGTGCGGGTAGGGTGTCCGCTCCGCCAACCGGCGCGTCCTCCTGCGCAATGCAGGCTGCAGGGCGCGCAAGAACCACCTCAAGGGGTAACGGAATGACCGAACAGCTGGAGGCCCTGCGCGCCTTCCTTGCGCCCTATCCCTGGGCCTACACCCTCGTTGTCGCCAGTGCGCTCGTGCTGGTGGCCTGGCTGGCCAACTGGATCACCAAGCGCGTGTTGCTGCGTGGCCTGCGCCGCCTGTTGACCACGCTTCCGCTGGGCCAGGGCGACCACCAGGTACGGTTGCGGGTGATCCCGCGGCTGGCCAACGTGGTCCCTGCCGTGGTGCTCGCCGCCGGCGTCGCCCTGGTCCCCGACCTGCCGGCGATGCTGGTGGCGATGGTCCGCAACGTCTGCTTCGCCTTCATCATCCTGACGGTGGCACTGGCCATCGCCGCCGCGCTCGACCTGGCCAACGAGGTCTACCAGCGGCGGCCCGACGCGGCCGACAAGCCGATCAAGGGCTACCTGCAGCTGCTGAAGATCATCGTGTTCGTCATCGCCGCGGTGCTGATGGTCGCCGCCCTGATCGACCGCTCGCCGGTGATCCTGCTGTCGGGCCTGGGCGCGATGATGGCGGTGCTGATCCTGGTGTTCCAGGACACCCTGCTGTCGCTGGTGGCCAGCGTGACCATCAGTTCCAACGACATGGTGCGCGTGGGCGACTGGATCGAGATGCCCAGCCAGAACGCCGACGGCGACGTCATCGACATCGCCCTGCACACGGTGAAGGTGCAGAACTGGGACAAGACCATCACCACCATTCCCACCAAGAAGCTGATCAGCGACTCGTTCAAGAACTGGCGCGGCATGAGCGAGTCCGGCGGGCGCCGTATCAAGCGCGCGCTGCACCTGGACCAGAACAGCGTGAGTTTCCTGGGCGAGGAGGAGCAGGCGCGACTGCGCCGGTTCCGGCTGCTGGGCGATTACCTGCAACGCAAGGACGGCGAACTGGACGCATGGAATGCGCGCCTGGCCGAACAGGGCCGCGAGCCGGTCAACCAGCGCCGCATCACCAACCTCGGCACGTTCCGTGCCTACGTGGAGGCCTACCTGCGCGCGCACGGCGACATCCACGACGGCATGACGCTGCTGGTGCGCCAGCTGCCGCCGGGCCCGACCGGTCTGCCGCTGGAGATCTACTGCTTCACGCGCACGGTAGCGTGGGGTCCGTACGAAGGCATCCAGTCGGACATCTTCGACCACCTGCTGGCGATCCTGCCGGAGTTCGGGCTGCAGGTGTTCCAGCAGCCGGGAGGTGCCGACGTGCGCGGGTTGCAGGGCGTCTCGGCGACGGCCGGCATGGCGGCTGCGGGCTGAGCGCGGACATCGATTGCGCGTACCATTCCCGCTCCCGCATCCCGAGCTATCCATGGACATCGTTTTCATCGAAGACCTGCGCATCGAGACCGTCATCGGCATCTACGACTGGGAGCGCGGGATCCGCCAGACCGTGGCGCTGGACGTGGAAATGGGCTTCGACAACCGCGTGCCGGCGGCGAGCGACGACATCGCGCACACGCTGGACTACAAGGCGGTATCGAAGCGGCTGATTTCCTTCGTCGAGGAGGCGAACTTCGGGCTGGTCGAGACGCTGGCCGAACGCTGCGCGGAGATCATCCGCGAGGACTTCGGTGTCGCGTGGGTGCGGCTGAAGCTGAGCAAGCCCGGCGCGGTCACCGGTGCGCGCAACGTCGGCGTGCTGATCGAACGCGGCGTACGCCCGGCCTGACCATGGGAAAGGCCTATCTCAGCCTGGGCAGCAACGTGGAGCCCGAGCGGCACCTGCGCGCCGCCGTCGCGGCGTTGCGCGAGCGCTTCGGCGACGTGCTGCTGTCGCCGGTCTATCGCACGCGCTCGGTCGGTTTCGACGGCACCGACTTCCTGAATTCCGCCGCGGTGATCGACAGCGACCTGGATCCGCTCGCGCTGAACGCCTGGCTGCATGCGCTGGAGGACGCGCATGGCCGCGACCGCAGCGGCCCGCGCTTCTCCGACCGGACGCTGGACATCGACATCGTGCTGTACGACGACCGGGTGATGCAGGGCCCCGGCAACCTGCGCCTGCCGCGCGACGAGCTGAAGCATGCCTTCGTGCTGTTGCCGCTGGCCGAGATCGCTCCCGACATGGTCGACCCACGTAGTGGTCGCACGCTGGCCGCGCTGTGGCGCGAACATCCCGACCACGACACGCCGCCGCGGCCGGTGTCTTTCGAGTAGGTGCGGCACGCTGCGCAACCAGCACAACCAGCACAACCAGCACAACCAGCACAACCAGCACAACCAGCACAACCAGCACAACCAGCACAACCAGCACAACCAGCACAACAGCTGATCCATGGATATCCATAACCCGTCATCCCGGCCTGCGCCGGGATGACGGTGCTTTACGTGCGCAGCACGCTCGATCTCAGGCGATCGCCCGGCCACCATCCACGTGGATCACCTGGCCGGTGACATAGGCCGCCGCATCGCCCAGCAGCCAGGCCACGGTACCGGCGATGTCGGACGGATCGCCGACGCGCCCCAGCGGGGTCTGCGCCAGCAGATTCGCCTGCATGTCCGTATCGATGCCGCCGTCCGGCCACAGGATGGCGCCGGGCGACACCGCGTTCACCCGTACCGCCGGCGCCAGCGAGACCGCCAGTCCGCGCGAGACCGCCAGCAAGGCCGCCTTCGATGCCGCGTACAAGGCCAGGTCCGCGCGCGGCTTGTCGGCGTAGATGTCGGCGATGTTGACGATGGCGCCACGCACGGCACGCAGATGCGGTGCTGCCGCCTGCGCGAGGAAGAACGGGGCACGTGCGTTGACGCCGAACAGCTCCTCCCACTGCGCCGGCGTAGCGCTGCCGGCGGGCGTGGGATAGAACGCCGATGCGTTGTTGACCAGCGCATCCAGGCGACCGTAGTGGCCGACGGTCTTCGCGACCAGTTCCGGCAGCCGGTCGAAGACCGCCAGGTCGGCCTGCAGCATCAGCGTGCTGCCTGCGCGCGCCGCTTCCAGTCCGGCCACGAGCGACTGCATGTCGCCGGCCGAACCGCGGTAGTGCAGCGCCACGTCGTAACCCTCGGCATGTAGCCGGCGCGCGATCGCCGCGCCGATGCGGCGGGCGGCGCCGGTGATCAGGACGACACGACGCGGCGTGGACATGGCGGGCTCCGGGACGGGAGCCGGCATTGTCCCCGCTTTGCACCGGAATGGCGCATGCCGACGTCAAAAAGGTGAGTCGATGCGCGCGGCGCACGGAGGCTTGACGGCGCGCACGCCGACCGTGCATGTTGCGACGCATCACCCTTCGTCGGATGTGCCGGCGAGGGACAGCGGAAAGGGCGAATGGACTGGGCGAAATACCGCACCACGACCTTTGACGAACTGATCCAGGCCGATGGACGGCCGCGACCGGCCGCGCGACGCCTGGTCGAGTACCTCGCCGGCCTGTCGGGCCGCGAACTCGCCGAACGCCAGCTGGCCGCCGACGTGGTGGCGCGCGTGCAGGGCATCACCTTCACCGTGTACTCCGACGGTCGCAACGTCGACCGCACGCTCCCGTTCGACCTGATCCCGCGCATCATCCCGCTCAGCGAATGGCAGCGCACCGAAGCCGGCCTGAAGCAGCGCATGCGCGCGCTGAACCTGTTCATCGGCGACATCTACGGCAAGCAGCAGATCGTCAAGGACAAGGTGTTCCCGGCGATGCTGCTGAAGGACTCGGTGAACTTCCGCGAGCAGTGCGTCGGCATCACGCCGCCGCTGGACGTATGGGCGCACATCTGCGGCTCCGACCTGGTGCGCGATGGCGACGGCACGCTGTACGCGCTGGAAGACAACCTGCGCATTCCCAGCGGCGTCAGCTACATGCTGGAAAACCGCATGGTGGCCAAGCGCGTGTTCCCGGAGCTGTTCGAGACCAGTTCCATCCTGCCGGTCGACGAGTACCCCAGCCAGCTCTACGACACCCTCGCCGCGCTGTCGCCGCGTCCCGGCGACTCGCCGGTGATCGCGCTGCTGACGCCGGGCGTGTTCAACAGCGCCTACTTCGAGCACGCCTACCTGGCGCAGGCGATGGGTATCGAACTCGTGGAAGGCAGCGACCTGTTCGTCGCCGACGACGACTGCACCTACATGCGCACGGTCTATGGCCCCAAGCGCGTCGATGTGGTCTACCGCCGCGTCGACGACCTGTTCATCGACCCGGAGGTGTTCCATCCGGAGTCCGTGCTCGGCGTGCCCGGCCTGATCCGCAGCTGGCGCGCCGGCAAGGTGGCGCTGGCGAATGCGCCGGGCGCGGGCGTCGCCGACGACAAGGTCGTGTTCGCGTACGTGCCGAAGATGATCAAGTACTACCTCGACGAGGATCCGATCCTGCCCAACGTGCCCAGCTACCTCTGCCACAACGCGAAGGAGCGCAGGTACGTGCTGGAGAACATCGAGAAGCTGGTGGTGAAGCCGGCCAACGAGTCCGGCGGCTACGGCATGCTGATCGGTCCGCGCTCGACGAAGCGGCAGCGCGAGAAGTTCAAGGCGCTGATCGAGGCGAATCCGCGCAACTACATGGCGCAGCCGACGCTGGCGCTGTCAACCGCGCCCATCGTCACCAAGCAGGGGCCGTCGCCGCGCCACATCGACCTGCGCCCGTTCGTGCTGTCGCGGCAGGACACCTACGTCACCACCGGCGGGCTGACACGCGTGGCGATGGTGAAGGGCTCGCTGGTCGTCAATTCGTCGCAGGGTGGCGGCGCCAAGGACACGTGGGTGGTCGACCTGTCCGACGACGAGGAGGCTGCCTGATGCTGTCGCGCGTCGCCGACAACCTCTACTGGTTCAGCCGCTACGTGCGGCGCGCGGAGAACACCGCGCGCCTGGTCGGCGTGGGCAGCCAGCTGCAACTCGACATGCCGCGCTCGGTGCGGTTCGCGTGGCGTCCGATGATCGATACCGTAGGCGCCGGCGAGTGCTTCGAGCAGTGCCATCCGGAAACGGCGGAAGCAGCGGGCGATGCGGACGTGATCCGCTTCCTGTTGCTGGACGAACGCAATCCGTCGTCGCTGCGCACCTCGGTCGATTCGGCACGCGAGATCCTGCGCAGCATCCGCGACACGCTGCCGCAGGACGTGTGGGAAGCGATCAACGACCTGCACCTCTACATCGATGCGCAGGGGGAGCGCAGCCTCAGCCGGCGTTACCGGCTCGAGTTCCTGCAACGCATCGTCGATGGCTGCCTGAAGGTGTCGGGCCTGCTGAGCGCCAACGTCAGCCGCGACATCGGCTACCAGTTCCTGCGCCTGGGGACGGCGCTGGAACAGGCCGACATGACCACGCGCATCATGGACGCGGGTGCGTCGGGGCTGGTGAGGCCACGCAACGAGGACGACCGCGAGGCGTTCCAGAACATGCAGTGGATGAGCGTGCTGCGCTCGCTGGCCGGGTACCAGATGTTCCGCCGCCACGTGCGCCAGCGCGTCACCGCCGAACTGGCGCTGCGCTTCCTGCTGCAGAACAACGAGTTCCCGCGCAGCGTGCACTTCTGCCTGTCGCGCATGCAGAGCGTGCTGCCGACCATGCCGCCACGCCCCGGTGTGGATCGCCACCTCAACCGCGTGATCGGCCTGACCCGCAATGCCGATCCCGCCGTGCTGGCGACACGCAATCCCGCGCAGTTCATGGACCAGATCCAGGTGCACCTGGGTGCGCTGCACGACGCGATCGCGGAAGCCTACTTCCACGGTTGAGGTGGCGTGTTTGCCCTCGTGGGAGCGACGTCAGTCGCGATGACGCGACGCGGATCTTTCAGGGTCGAGGACGATCGCGGCCGTCGCGACTGACGTCGCTCCTACAGAAAGCCGCGCTTACTGCTGCCCTTGCGCGTCGCCGGGATCCTGCCGCGACGGCGCGCGACGCGGCGGCATCACCGGCAGCGGGCCGGACGACGGTTCGGTCTCGCGCTGAGGTTCCCACGGGAACCTCGGCAGGCTGTGCACGGCGGCTTCCAGCTTGCGCGACCAGGTGTCGTGGATTTCCGAATACAGGGGCGTGTCCGCTTCCAGTCGCATCTTCTGGCTGATCTTCAGGTCGCCGTTGCGCAGCAGCGCCATGTCCACCGGCATGCCCACCGACAGGTTGGAGCGGATGGTGGAATCCAGCGACACCAGCGCGCAGCGTGCCGCGTCTTCCAGCGACGTCTCCGGCCGGATGATGCGGTCGAGGATCGGCTTGCCGTACTTGGATTCGCCGATCTGCAGGTACGGCGTTTCCGGTGAGGTGGCGATGCAGTTGCCGAGCGGATAGACCATGTACAACCCGGGGCGTTCGCCGGCGATCTGGCCGCCGAGGATCAGCGTGGACTGGACATTGACGCCACTCTGCTGCGCCTCGTCGTTCATCTTCACCTGGCTGGCGACGAGCGTGTCGCCGACGTACTCCGCCACTTCGTACAGGTGCGAGAACGTGCGCAGGCTCCGTGCCGCGTTGGGATCGTCGGCATCGCGCTGCAGTCGCGAGATGGTCAGCTGCGTGGTGGCCAGGTTGCCCGCGGACATGATGACGAACACGCGGTCGCCCGGCCATTCGAACACGTGCATCTTGCGGTAGACGCGCACGTCGTCGAAGGAGGCGCTGGTGCGGGTATCCGCGGCGAAGACCAGGCCTTCGTTGACTTCGATGCCGACGCAATAGGTCATGGCGTGTCCGTTGCTGCTGTGCATCACGATTCTATGCGTGCCCTCCGGGGTTGGCTAGGGCCGGCACGCCAGTGTGAAACGGCCCGTACAATGGCGGGGTTTCCCGCTTCTGGTGCGACATGCAGGCCGACCTCCCCCTTCCCGATGACGCCGCGCAGGCGCACAGCGCGCACCTCGCCGCCCTGATCCGCGCGGAGATCGTGGCCGAAGGCGGCAGCCTGCCGTTCTCGCGCTTCATGGAGCGCAGCCTGTATGCGCCGGGGATGGGGTACTACAGCGCGGGCAGCACCAAGTTCGGCGAAGCCGGCGACTTCACCACCGCGCCGGAACTGGGGCCGCTGTTCGCCAGTTGCGTGGCGCAGGCGATCGCGCCGGTATTGCAGCAGATCGGTCCGGAGGCGGAGTTCGTCGAGATCGGCGGCGGCAGCGGTGCGTTCGCCGAGATCATGCTGAAGCGACTGCTCGAACTCGATGCGCTGCCCGCGCGCTATGCCATCCTCGAGCCCAGCGCCGACCTGCGCGAACGGCAGCGCGAGCGGCTGGGACAACGTCTGATCCCGCCGGTGTTCGATCTGGTGGAATGGCTGGATGGTCCGCCGTCCGAGGCGTGGAATGGCGTGCTGTTCGCCAACGAGGTGATCGATGCCCTGCCGACGCCGCGCTTCACGCTGCGCGATGGCGAGGTGTTCGAGGAGGGGGTGGCGGTCAGTGCCGATGGCCGTTTCGTGCGCGCCGATCGCCCCGCCGATGCGTTGCTGGCCGCAGCGGTGCGCCACGTCGAACGCTATCTGGAACAGCCGTTCCCCGATGGCTACCGCTCCGAACTGCTGCCGCAGCTGCCCTACTGGATCCAGGCGGTGATGGGCGGACTGGATCGCGGTGCGATGCTGTTCGCCGACTACGGCTACACCCGGCGCGAGTACTACCAGCCCGACCGCGACGACGGCACGCTGCGCGCGTACTACCGCCACCGCGTGCACAACGATCCCTACCTGTGGCCGGGATTGCAGGACATCACGGCCTCCGTCGACTTCACCGCACTGGCCGAAGCCGGTACGCAGGCCGGCTTCGATCTGGCCGGCTACACCACGCAGGCGAACTTCCTGCTCGGCAACGGACTGCAGGAACGGTTGAACGAAGCCGAGGCGCGCGCGGACGAGACCACGCTGCTGCGCCTGCGCAACGAAGCCAAGCGGCTGACCCTGCCCAGCGAGATGGGCGAGCGCTTCCAGGTGATGGGATTCTCCAGCGATGTCGAGTTCGGCACCGCCTTCCTGTTCAACGACCTGAGCTGGCGCCTGTGAGCGGCGTGCTCGCGTTGAAGCCGTTCCGTCGGCCGCGCCTGTGGGTGGGCCTGTGGTGCGTGGCGATCATGGCGGTGATCGTGCTGTCGCTGGTCAACCTGAGCGGCCTGCCTCCCGTCCCGGAAGGCGGCGACAAGGTAGAGCACTTCATCGCCTACGCCTTGCTGTCGACCTCCGCGATGCAACTGTTCGCCACCCGCCGAGGCTGCGTCGTTGCCGCGCTGATGCTGGTCGCATTGGGCATCGTGGTGGAATTCGCGCAGGGATCGCTGACCGCCACGCGCATGGCCGATGCGCAGGATGCGCTGGCCAATGCGCTGGGTGTGCTGGCCGGATTCGCCACGCGCCTGACGCCCTTCAGCCGCCTGCTGCTGGCGATCGACGCCCGCTTGCCCGCACGGGCCTGAGAAAAAGAAAAGCCGGGACATGCCCGGCTCTTTCCCCGGTATCGCGGTCGCGTCAGCGCGGTTGCAGCGTGATGCGGTCCAGCACCCACATCTGCGGACGCGTGTCGCCGGTGAAGCGCACGCACAGGTCCTGCTTGCCGGTGGTGCCGGCCGGCAGCGGGGCGTCCAGTTCGAGGAAGCCATCGGCGTTCGGCGCGGCCGGCAACGGCACGGTCGCCAGCGTGTGGCCCTTGCAACCGCCGCCCAGGATTTCCAGTTCGCCCAGCGGGGATTTCGCCGCCTCGAAGGTGCGGGCCGGTTCGTCGTGGGCCAGCTGGAAGTAGTACGGGATGCGGCCCGCACGGACCTTGATCGACGCGATCCCCTCCAGGTCGGCCTGGTTCCACTGCCAGCACGGATAGAAGATCGTCGCGTTGAAGATCGCGCGCTCGCCTTCCAGCGGGCCATCGTCTTCCAGGCGCAGCAACAGGCGGCCGGCATCCGGGCACACGCCCATCGCCTCGTCGGTGCGCGTCAGCATCGCGGCAGGCGTCAGTTCGAACGTCGACGCCGGTGCCAGCGCACGACCGTCGGCGAACGCGGCGGCACGCACGGTGACCGGCAGCTTCACGTCGAGCGGCGTGGCGAACGTCGGCGAGGCCTGCGTCGGCTCGCTGCCGTCGGTGGTGTAGTGGACCGGATAGTCGAGCGGATTGGACAGCGTGACCTTGGCGGTGCCGGCCTTGCGGTCGTCCTCGGTGGCGATCAGCGGTTCGAAGGGCGTCTTCGCATAGCCCAGGCCGATGGCGTCGTAGCGCTTCAGTTGCGTGGGCAAGCGGGCGATGAAACTAGCGAGATCCTTCTTCGCGGCCGGTGTCCAGCCGGTTTCCGCCACCGCCGCCAGGCGCGGGAATGCGTTGTGCTGCAGGCGGGCGAACGTGCGGGTGTGCTCGGTCCACAGGTTGGCCTGGATGCCGAGGATGTGGTGGCGCTGGCTTTCTTCCAGTTCCTCCGGTACCGGTTCGAAGCCGTACACATCCTGCAGCGTGATCAGTGCAGGGCGGCCCGGCGGCTCGTTCGGCGAGGCGGTCTGCAGGTAGTCCAGGTAGGTCTTGTTGGAGGGCGACATCACCACGTCATGGCCCTGGCGCGCGGCCTGCAGGCCGCCCTCGATGCCGCGCCACGACATCACCGTGGCTTCCGGCGGCAGCTTGGCTTCCAGGATCTCGTCCCAGCCGATCAGACGCTTGCCATGGGTGGACAGGTACTTCTCCAGCCGTTCGACCAGATACCCCTGCAGGTCCATCTCGGTCTTCGCGCCGACCTGGCGCATGCGCGCCTGCTCGCGCGCGGAGGCTTCCCACTGGTCCTTGACCGCTTCGTCGCCGCCGATGTGCACGTAGGTGCCGGGGAAAAGCTGCACCACTTCGCCCAGCACGTTCTCGAGGAAGGTGATCGTCGGCTCTTCGACGTTGACCAGGTTGGGGAACACACCCCATTCGTTCGACGGCACCAGCGGTGTGTCGATCGAGCCGAGCTCGGGATAGGCGGAGATCGCTGCCGTCGCGTGGCCCGGCACGTTGATCTCGGGCACCACGGTGATGTGGCGTTCGGCGGCGTACTTCACCACGTCGCGGATCTGGTCCTGCGTATAGAAACCGCAGTACGGGTGCGGCTCGCCGGTCTTGGGATCCTTGCCGCCGTCGCCCGCGGGAATGCGGCAGCCGCCGATGCCGGTGAGCTTCGGATACTGCTTGATCTCGATGCGCCAGCCCTGGTCGTCGGTGAGGTGCCAGTGCAGCGTGTTGAGCTTGTGCAACGCCATCGCATCGATGATCTTCTTGACGTCCTCGACCTGCTGGAAATGGCGCGCCGGGTCCAGCATGAAGCCGCGCCACGTGAAACGTGGGGCGTCCTCGATATGCAGCGCGGGCAGCGTCACGCGGCCCTTGTTGCCTTGTGTGACCAGTTGCCACAGCGTCACCGCACCGTAGAACAGGCCGCGTTCGTCGTGCGCCTTCACGGTGACGCCGTCCGGTGTGACGTCCAGCGTGTACGCCTCGGGACTGGTTCCTTCCGCGCCCGCCGCTTCAAGCACGAAGCGGATCAGGCCCTTGCCGTCTTCCCGAGTCGTCTTCAGCGCAGGTGCGCCCGCCGACTGCAGGTAGGCGGAAAACTGTTGCGCAACGCGCGTCGCGGCGTCGCCCTCGGCGAACAGGCGCGTGTCGCCATCGATGGCGAAGGTGCCCGCGGACGTCTGCAGGTCGACGGGCGCCGGAATCAACGACGGCGTGATGGGCGTGGAGGCCGCGGCGGCGGCCTCACCGCTCCTGTCCTTGCAGCCGGCCAGGGCGAGCAGGGCGAAGGCCAGTCCGGCCAGGGCGCGATGGGCGATGGGTCGTTTCATCGGTGTCCTCGGTAGCGATGGGCACAGCATGCCCAAAAAAAAGCGGGCCCGGACAAGTCCAGGCCCGTGAGGGAAGCAAAAAACTACATCGGTGGAGAGATCAGAACTGGAAGCGCAGCGAGGCCATGTAGCGGCGGCCGGTGCGGTAGCTGCCACGCACCAGCTTCTCGGTGTTGGCGATGCCCGGCACTTCCGCGTAGGTGTAGTACTCGGTGTCGAGCAGGTTCATGCCATCGATGCCCAGGCTCAGGCGGTCGTTGATCTTGAACGACAGGCTCGCGTCCAGCGAGTCGTAGTCGTCGGTGACCAGGTAGTTGCCGCGGTCGACCTGCGTGTAGTACTTCGAACGCCAGGAGTAGGTGACGCGCGCACTGAAGCGTTCGCCTTCGAAGAACGGGCTGAGGTTGACCTGGCTCTCTGAGTTGAACGGCAGCTGGTCGCCGTTGTCGGCTTCCGCATCGGCGTAGGTGTAGTTCGCCAGCAGGCCGAACCCGTTCTCGAAGCTCTGCTGGAACGCCGCCGAGAAGCCCTGCACACGGGCGCTGCCGGCGTTGCGCGGACGCGAGATGATGAACGTGGTGTCCGTGTTCGTCGACTGGTTGAAATGCACTTCCGGGCTGGTCGTGGACAGGATGTAGTTGGACACATCCTTGTAGAACACCGTACCGGCCAGGATCGAGTTTTCGTTGAAGTACCACTCGGCCGAGAAGTCGTAGTTGTTCGACTCGTACGGATCCAGGTCCGGGTTGCCGCCGCCGCCGGTGAGCGTCTGCGGGCCCAGCCACAGGTAGTTGGACATGTCGCCGTAGTTCGGGCGCGAGATGACCTTGGCTGCCGATGCGCGCAGCACCACGTCGTCCGAGAGGTCGTAGGCGACATTGAGGTTGGGCAGGACGTTGTTGTACTTCTTGCGCACGTTGACCTGCTCGTAGCCGTTCGCCGCGCAGACCGTGCCGGTGGTGCACTGCCAGCCCTGGCTGTTGGATTCGGTCTGGACGAAGCGGACGCCGACGTTGCCGCGCAGGCCATTCCAGCTGTAGTCCGCCTGCGCATAGGCCGCGTTGACGTCTTCGGTCACTGTCCAGGTGTTGGAGACGAACGAAGGGTCGTTGAACGTGCCCGGCTCCGGCATGGTCTGCCACGGAGCCAGCCAGTCGCCGCTGAGGATGTAGTCCGCCAAGGCCCAGCCATCGATGGTGAAGCGGTTGGCGAGGTCGCCGGTGTTGTGGAAGCCGCTCAGGTAGTTGCTCGGCAGGGGGCGCGGATCGAACTGCGAGGCCAGCGCGTTGCCATAACCGGCCACGGTGGCCAGCGACACGCCGCCCATGCGCTGGCCGGTCTCGTGCTCGCGGCGCTTGACGCCGAAACGGATCTGGTAAACCGGCGAGTCCAAGCGGATGCCGAAGTCGGCCTGCGCGTACTTCTCTTCGTCCCAGGTCGGCTTGAACACGATGTTGCCGCCCCAGCCCGGGTTCCATGTCGGCAGGTTGGGGTCCGCACCCCAGCCACCATCCATCTGGAACGCGGAGGGATCGGTGAACGGGTTGGCGCCGCTGAACGTCAGGGTCGGATCGCCGCTGATGTCGTAGGTGTAGTCGGACCAGTTGAGGAACTCGCCGTAGACCTGCCGCCCGGTGCCGCCGGTGGCCTTCGAGCGGCCCACGTGCGCCGAGGCCCACCAGCGTTCGTCGTTCCACGTCGCCTTGAGGTCGTAAGAGTCGGTGTCGACCGTCGCCTGGCGGTTGATCAGGTCGTAGACCACCAGCGCGTTGTCGAACGTGCCGCGGGTGATGACGCCGCCATCCACCGTCACGTCGGTGAGGTTCATCAGGCCGTTCCACGCGTTGCCCATGAAGGCGAACATGGAGTGGCTCATGTTGTCGTAGTCGGCGGACACGTCAAGCGCGTTGAACTCGATATCCAGCTTGTCGGTCGGCTTGAACTGCAATGCCAGAGAGACCGTATCGCGCTTGCGGGTCTGCTCGAAGTAGTGCGCGCTGAGCGAGTTGGGACCCACGGCCGTCAGGTTGTTCTGCAGGGTGGTTTCGCAGGCGCCGACGCAGATCTGCGGCTTGGGCGCGCCCACCGACCAGTCCATCGGGCGATTGTTCACCGAACCACCGCCGCCCTGGCCATCGCGGTAATCGATGCCGCGCACGGTGCCATAGGACTCGATGCCGTCGCGACGGATGCCCTCTTCGGAGGACTGCGCGGTCAGGATCAGACCGAAGGTATCGGCCTGGTTCTTCCATCCGAACAGCACGGATGCCTGCGGGTCGCCGTCCTCGATGCGGTCGTTGTACAGATAGCCGATCTGGCCGGAGATCGTGGTCTTCTCGAGGTCGAGCGGCTTGCGCGTGCTGATGATGACGGTGCCGCCGATGGAGCCTT
Organism: Pseudoxanthomonas japonensis; assembly: GCF_043632995.1. NCBI lineage: Bacteria > Pseudomonadati > Pseudomonadota > Gammaproteobacteria > Lysobacterales > Lysobacteraceae > Pseudoxanthomonas > Pseudoxanthomonas japonensis. Next base: position 276,260 of record NZ_CP171632.1, read on the forward strand.
CGTCGATGTGCGCTTCCGGCGATTTGTAGACTTCCACCTTGTTGACGAGCTGCGGCGCGAGCAGCGAGTAGTTGAAGGTGCGGCCCGGCTGGTCGCTGATGAACCAGTCCGCCGACGCCATCGTCTGCCCGTTGAGCAGCGTGCGGTTCAGGGCGGGATCGGTACCCAGGATGCTGACCTTCTCGCCCTGGCCGAAGGCCTTGTCGATGGTCACGCCGGGAATGATGGTGATGGCTTCCGCGACGTTCGTGGCCGGGAACTTGCCCACGTCCTCGGCGGTGACCACGTCGATGATGGAGTCGGCATCGCGCTTGGTGTCGATCGCCTGCTTGAGGCTTCCGCGGATACCCACGACGACCACGCGGTCGAGTTCGGATGCGTCCGAGGTGCTCGGTGCAGCAGGTGCGGCCGCTTCCTGCGCCTGCGCGTGAACGGCAAAGCCCAGACACGTGACGATGGCCGCGGATAGAACGGTCTTGCGATGCTTCATGATGTCTCTCCCATCATTGCTCGAAGAATATGCGGCCCGGTCCTGCGGCCGCCTGCGATGTACCGGGTGGCGTCCCCACGCCCTGCCCGTGATGCGCCTGTCCCGGCGCTCCCCTGGTCTTTCTCCCATGCCGGCGCGGGGGCGCCGGTATCACGGCGGTGCGCCGTGCGTGTCGCGTTGCAACGCCACCGGCAGGCCTGCGCCTGCCGGTGGTGGTGGTGCGTGGATCAGAACTTGAAGCGGAAGTTCAGGTAGTACTGACGGCCATTGGTATAGAAGGCGTGCGGCAGGTAACCGGGAACCGCATCGTTCTCGGTGTAGTACTTCAGTTTCGGATCGTTGAGGTTCAGGCCGTCCAGGCTGATCGTCAGCCAGTCGGTCGCCTTGAAGCCCAGCGAGGCGGAGACCGTCGCGAAGTCGTCCTGGTAGAAGTTGTCGGTACGGCTGACGCCGGCATAGAACGAACTGCGATAGCTGTAATTGACGCGGGCATTGAAGCGCGCGTTCTCGTACCACGCGGAGAAGTTGTAGGTGTTCTCGGAGGTGCCGTTGAGCGGCTTGCCGCCGTCCGCCTCGCCATCCACGTAGGTGTAGTTGGCGTTGATGCCGAAATTCTCGCCGATCGGCTGCTCGTAGGTCAGCTCCAGACCACGGGCCTTGCCGTTCGAGTTGACCGGGATCGACACCAGGTAGTCGCTGTACACGTCGGTGCCCGCGGCCTGGCTGGCCTGCTGGTCCTTGTACTGGACGACGACGTTGTCGAAGTCGACATAGCCATCCATGTCCATCGAGAACACGCTGGCGGACAGCAGGGCGCGAGGAGCGAAGTACCACTCCAGCGAGGCATCGAAGTTGGTGGAGACCAGCGGGTCGAGGTTCGGGTTGCCGCCGCTGCCTTCGTGTGTCAGGTCGTTCAGCGTCAGCGAGCCAGCCAGCGCCGAGAAGTCCGGACGGGTCATGGTCTTGCTGCCCGACACGCGCGCCACCAGATTGTCGGTCAGTTCGAACTTGAAGTTCACGCTGGGCAGCAGCTCGTTGTAGTCGTTGTTGACCACGACCGGCAGGTAGTCGCCGAAGGCCGAGCCCACAACTGCGCCGGGAATGCCGGAGTTGGGCAGAAGTCCCTGGTTGTAGTGCACGTCCGTCTGCGTACGCACGTAGCGCAGGCCGGCGTTGCCGCTCCAGCGGTCACCACGGAAGTTCAGCTGGGCATAGACGGCATTGATGTCCTCGTTCACGCCGTACACGTCGGAGAAATAGAAGCGCTCCGGGTTGTTGCGGTTGGCGAAGCGGGCATTGATCTCTGCCAGTTGGCCGGGCGTGTAGTACCAGATGCCTGACGGCACGTTGCCGCCCACGCCGAAGTCACCCGGATACGCACCACCCGCACCCGGATAGGCGGTGATGTCCTGCCAGTTGCTTGCCCAGTTCGGGCCCTGGGCGAGCGAGAAGTCGTTGCTGCGCTCGTGCGTGGCGTAGCGGTAGCCGAAATCCAGCGACGACAGCGTGTCGCCGTCGAAGAAGAACTGGCCGTCGGCCGAGGCCCAGTCTTCCTTGTCCAGCACGTCGATGCCCTGGGCGCCGAAGATCCAGCCGCTCTGCGGCAGGTGGTTCGCCGCGGTATTGGTGCCGCCCAGCGACCAGTCGATGGGATTGCTGACGCCGTTCATGCTCCAGCTCGCGCCGGCATTGCCGGCGATGCCGGTTTCCAGCACGTCCTGGGTAGGACTGCTGCCGTTGCCCTTGGTGGAGCCGAGCTGGAAGACGAACTTCAGCGCGTCGCTGGCGTTCCACTCCGCATCGAGTGCGATGTACTTCGACGTCGACTCCGCGCCCGGGCGGGAGATCATGTCGTACACGCCGTAGGGAGTGACGTTGCTGCCGCCGGTCTCGGGAGCGTAGACCGCATTGGTCACTACACCGTTCCGGAGCGTGTAGCTGCTGGGTGCCAGCCTGACGAACTGGCTGGCCCACATCATGTAGTTGCGGTTGTAGTTGTCGGCCTCCAGCTTCGAGTAGAACGCGTTGACGTTCAGGGTCAGGTTGTCGGTGACCTTGGCCTCGATATTGGCCACGCCGCCCTTGCGCTTGCGCACCTGTTCGAAGAAGGCGGCACCGATCAGGTTGGGATACAGGGCGCCCACCAGTTCGGGGTTGCTTATGGACACAGGCGTCGGGGTGACCCCGTCCGCCTCGAACCTGGGGATCGCGCCGTAGCCACCCACCACCTCCTGGCCATCGCGGCGCAGGCTGCGCTCTTCGTTGAACACCTGCACCATGAAACCCGCGGTACGTTCTTCGTTGCGCCAGTTGAGCAACGCATCGAGCTGCGGCTTGGTGTCGCCCGGCAGGTCGGAGTGCACGGCGCCGATCGAACCCTGGATCGTGAGCGGTTCGGCGAACTGCAACGGACGCCGGGTGATGATGTTGACCGAACCGGCAGTGCCACCCTCGACCAGCTTCGCCTCGGACGTCTTGTGGACCACCACGCGGTCCACGATCTCGGACGGATACAGCGAGTAGCTCACGCTGCGGCCGACGTTGCCTACCTGGCTGAGCACGAACCAGTCGCCGGTGCCGATGGTGTGGCCGTTGACCAGCGTCTGGGTGAGGCTGGGATTGGTGCCGCGCAGACTGACGCGATCGGCTTCGTCGAAGCCGCCTTCGCTGGCGCTGGAGGAGGCGATGTTGACGCCCGGCAACTGGCGCAGTGTGTCGGCCACGTTCTTGGCCGGCAGCTTGCCGACGTCTTCGGCGGTGACGACTTCGACGTGGGTGGCGGCGTCGCGCTTGGCGTCGAGCGCCTTCTCGATACTGCCGCGGATACCGGTGACGACCACGGTATCGAGGTCGGTCGCGTCGGGGGCCGTCGCGGCTTCCTGTGCCTGCGCGTGCACGGCCATGCCGAGGCACGTGACGATGGTGGCCGAAAGGATGGATCTGCGGTACTTCATGGTGTCTCTCTCCGATCTGCTTGAGTGTCGGCAGCCATCGCTCGCGCTGTTCCGCCGTGCCTGGTGTCGCGTTGTTCCATCGTCGGCGCGCCAGCCCTGACGTCGCCGCTACCGCATGCGCCTGTATCGGCGCGTGTTGTCACTCGCCCTGCTGGTGTTCCAGGTACCACCGTGCCGCGCCGATCACCCCCAGTTGCCCGTGCTCCACCAGCTTCACGGGAATGCGCTCCAGCGCTTCGCGCATCGATCCCTTGTTGAGGAAGCGCGGCACGAAGCTGCTGCCGATCAGGACATCGCGGATCTTCGGCAGGATGCCGCCGGCGAGGTACACGCCGCCCTGCACGCCGTACAGCAGCGCCATGTCGCCGACCACGCTGCCCAGCAGGCCGCAGAACACATCGAGGCTTTCGCGCGCCAGCGCGTCGTCGCCCGACTGCGCGGCGGCGGTGATCTGGCCCGGGTGGGTGTAGGGCGACGGCGCCACGCCGCGCACAGCGCACAGCGCGGTGTAGAGGTTCATCAGGCCGGGGCCGGACAGCGCCTGTTCGACCGGCACGTGCGTGCGCGTCTTCAGCATCTCGGCGAGCAGCGCCATTTCCAGCGCGTTGCCGGCGGTGAGTGCGGCCTGGCCGGCTTCGGTGGCCAGTACGACGGCGCGCTTGCCGGTGGGGATCCAGACGGCGGCGCCGAGACCGGTGCCTGGGCCGAGGATCAGCGTGGGACCGTGCTTCGGCGCGATGGCCGGTCCGGTCAGCTGCAGTACCTCGCTGGCATCCATCTGCGCGGCGGCGTGCGCCACGGCTTCGAAATCGTTGACCAGGCGGACGTCGTCGAACCCCAGCTGCGTGCGCAGTTCGGCCGGCGACAGCCGCCAGGGCAGGTTGTTGGTGATGACGGTGCCGTCTTCCAGCGCATAACCGGCGCTGGCGATCACCGCGCGCGCCATCCGGGCCGTGCCCAGGGAGGCAAGGAAGTCGGCGACGATGTCGCCCAGGCCGGCGTGGTCGGCGCAGGCGTACTTGCGGTACTCCAGCACGCTGACCGGTTCGCCCGGATCGCGGCTGCCGCGGACCAGGCCGATCCGGACGTGGGTGCCGCCGACATCCGCCGCGATGAAGGCGTCGTGCGCCCCGCTGATGGCATCCGTCGGCATTGGATTGGCTATGGCGACCACACGTCTCCCCACATGTTCGCGGCCGGGACGCAGGCATCCCGATATGGCCGGAGTGTGGAAAGTGTTTGACAACGTTGTCAAGGCTCTGTCATGAAATAGGCGTTCCGCCGGCATGTGGGCGTCGTGAAACGGAAACAATCTCCGTATTCAGCGAGCCATTGCACTCACATATAGCGTTAATTATTGAATTGGAAGGGGGAATCGGGGCAAGTCCTGCGAGACTTGATGCTGCAATGCACGAGGCTGTTGCCATCGATGGGGTGGTTCCAGCGTGGCGATGGCGGCGGCAATACCCGGTTTCACCGATTGGCTTTGACAACGTTGTTCCCGATGCCCGACGCTTTGGCGCCAGGCATCGCCAGTCCAAGGGGATCTCATGACCACCGTCACCGGCTCCAGCCCGTTCCGCTCGCTCGCCATCGTCGGCGTGCTGTTCTTCATCATCGGCTTCTTCACCTGGATCAACGGGCCGCTGATCACGTTCGTGCAGCTCGCCTTCGATCTGGACGAGGTGAACGCCTTCCTCGTGCTGATGGTGTTCTACCTGTCGTACTTCTTCCTGGCGCTGCCGGCGGCGGCGCTGCTCAAGCGCACGGGCATGAAGAAGGGCCTGGCGGCCAGCCTGTTCGTCATGGCGGTGGGTGCGGCGATGTTCGGCGAGTTCTCGACGCAGCGCTGGTACCCGGGCGCGCTGTCCGGCCTGTTCGTCATCGGCGGCGGCCTGGCGCTGCTGCAGACCGCGGTGAACCCCTACGTCAGCATCCTCGGCCCCATCGAGAGCGCCGCGCAGCGCATCGCGCTGATGGGGATCTGCAACAAGGTCGCCGGCATCCTCGCACCGCTCGTGCTCGGCACGCTGGTGCTGCACGGCGTGGGCGACCTGGCCGCGCAGGTCGAGGCTGCGGATGCGGCCGGCAAGGCGGTGTTGCTGGATGCGTTCGCGGCGAAGATCCACCTGCCCTACCTGGTGATGGCGGGGATCCTGGTGGTGGTCGCGACCGGCATCCTGTTCTCGCCGCTGCCGGACGTGAAGCCATCGGAGGCGAACGCAGCGCCGGTAGCCGATGCGGCCGAAGGCGAACGCGGCCTGTCGCGCTTCCCGCACCTGTGGCTGGGCGTGCTGTGCCTGTTCCTGTACGTCGGCGTGGAAGTGCTGGCGGGCGACGCCATCGGCGCCTACGGCAAGGGTTTCGGCCTGTCGCTGGATCAGACCAAGTTCTTCACCTCGTTCACGCTGACGGCGATGCTGCTGGGCTATCTGGCAGGCCTGGTGGCGATCCCGCGCTTCGTCTCGCAGGAGCGCTATCTCGCCATCTCCGCGACGCTGGGCGTGCTGTTCGCACTGGGCGCACTGCTGACCCATGGCTACGTGTCGGTCGGCTTCGTCGCCGCGCTCGGCTTCGCCAACGCGATGATGTGGCCGGCGATCTTTCCGCTGGCGATCAAGGGGCTCGGGCGCCACACCGAAACCGGTTCGGCCCTGCTGATCATGGGCATCGCCGGTGGCGCCATCCTGCCGCAGGCGTTCGCGGTGCTGAAGCAGCACTACGACTTCCAGGCGGTGTTCGCCGCACTGGCCATCCCGGCCTACCTGTACATCCTGTACTACGCCCTGGCAGGGTACCGGGTGGGGATCGCGCGTCGGGCGGCGACGGCCGTGCCGGAACGCGGCATCATGGCGGACTCGCCTCCATGACGGAAACGCCCATGCGCCGACCCACCATCAAGGACGTCGCCGAACGCGCGAAGGTCTCGCTGAAGACCGTGTCCCGGGTCATCAACAACGAGCCGTCGGTGCTGCAGGGCACCCGCACGCGCGTGCTGCACGCCATCGCCGAACTGGACTACGAACCGGACCAGTCCGCGCGCAACCTGCGCAGCGGCACGCCGTTCGTGATCGGGCTGGTGTACGACAACCCCAATCCGTACCACATCATCGGCGTGCAGAACGGCGTGCTGGCGGCGTGCAAGGAAACCGGCTTCGGCCTGCAGATCCATCCGGTCGATTCCACCTCACCTTTGCTGGCGGAGGAACTGGTCGAGTTCGTGCAGCGTTCGCGCCTGGCGGGGCTCGTGCTGACCGCGCCGATGTCCGAGCGCGCCGACCTCGTCACCGCGCTCGCCGCACGCGGCGTGAAGCTGGTGCGCATCATCGCGGCCACTGAAGATCCCGCCGATGGCCTGCCCTGCGTCTACGTCGACGACCGCGACGCCGCCTACGAGATCACCGAGCACCTGATCCAGCTCGGCCACCAGCGCATCGGCTTCCTGTGGGGCGGCCTGGCGCACCGGTCGAGCACCGAACGCTATGCCGGCTACGAGAAGGCGCTGAAGGACTACGGCATCACGCTCGACAAGCACCTCGTGGTGCCCGGCGACTACACCTTCGACGACGGCTTCCGCGGTGCGCGCCGCCTGCTGGCGTTGCGCGAGCCGCCGACGGCGATCTTCGGGTCGAACGATGAAATCGCCGCCGGCGTGCTGGCCGCCGCCAAGTCGGCCGGCATGAACGTGCCCTACGACCTGTCCATCGCCGGCTTCGAGGACAGCCCGTTCTCCAAGCAGTCGTGGCCGCCGCTCACCACCGCCAAGCAGGCGACGCAGGACATCGCCAAGCAGGCCGCGCGCCTGCTGATCGCCGGGCTGCGCACCGACGCCTACGACGACAACCCCACGCCCGTGCACAACCAGGGCTTCGTGCCGCAACTGGTCGTGCGCGGTTCCACCGCTCCGGTCCGCCCACGCGCGGAACGACCTGAACCGCCTTCGACATGACGACCTCGCTTCCCGCTCCCGCCGACACGCTGATGCACCAGGAGGCCGCGCAGGCCTCGGCCATCATCGCCGACCAGTACGCACGCAACGCCGACACGGTGAAGGCGCTGGCCGCCGATCTCCGCCGCAATCCGCCGCCCTTCGTGGTCACGTGTGCGCGCGGCAGTTCCGACCATGCCGCCACGTATGCGAAGTACCTGTTCGAGACGCAGTTGGGCGTGGTGACGGCATCCGCCTCGCCGTCGGTCGGTTCGGTCTACGAGGCCAGGCAGCGGCTGGATGGCGCGCTCTATGTGGTGATCTCGCAGTCGGGCAAGAGTCCCGACCTGCTGCGCAACGCGACGGCGGCGAAGGAGGCCGGTGCGCGCGTCGTCGCCATCGTCAACGTGGCCGATTCGCCGCTCGCGCAGCTGGCCGACACCGTGCTGCCGATGCATGCCGGACCGGAGCGCAGCGTGGCCGCGACCAAGAGCTATCTCGGTTCGCTGGCCGCGATCCTGCAACTGGCGGCGTACTGGAAGGACGAGGCCCCGCTGCACGACGCCACGCTCGCCCTGCCCGACGCGCTTCAGCGTGCCTGGCAGGCCGACTGGTCGCCGCTCACGGAAGGACTGGTCGGTGCGCACAACCTGTTCGTGCTCGGCCGCGGCCTGGGCCTGGCCGCCGCGCAGGAAGCGGCGCTGAAGTTCAAGGAAACCTGCGGCCTGCATGCCGAGGCCTACAGTTCCGCCGAAGTGAAGCACGGGCCGATGGCGCTGGTCGGCCCCGGCTTCCCGGTGCTGTGCTTCGCGCAGCCGGACGAGACCGAGGCCGGCACGCTGGCGCTGGCACAGGAGTTCCGCGGTCGCGGTGCGCAGGTGTGGGTGGCCTCGCGGCAGGGCGATCTGCCGCTGGTCGCTGCACCGCATCCCGCGTGCGCTCCGTTGCTGACCATCCAGAGTTTCTACCGCGCGATCAATGCGCTGGCGCTGCGCCGCGGCCACAATCCAGACGTGCCGCCGCACCTCAACAAGGTCACCGAAACGGTATGAACGCACTGCGTCCCGCCACCGCGCTCTGCAATGCCCGCGTGCTGACGCCCGACGGGTTCGTCGAAGGGCTTGCCGTGCTGATGCAGGACGGGCTGATCGTCGACCTGGTCGCTGTCGAAGCGTTGCCTGCCGATGCCATTCGCCGCGACCTGCATGGCGCAGCGCTCGTGCCCGGCTTCATCGACGCGCAGGTCAACGGCGGCGGTGGCGTGCTGTTCAACAACGCCACCACGGTCGACGCGATCCGCACCATCGCCGAAGCGCATCGCCGCTTCGGCACGACCGGCCTGCTGCCGACGCTGATCAGCGACGATGCCGAGGTGATGGCGCGCGCGGTGGAGGCCACGCGCACCGCCATCGAAGCGAAGGTGCCGGGCGTGCTCGGCATCCACCTGGAAGGTCCGTACATTGCGCCCGCACGCAAGGGAACGCACAACGCCACGAAGTTCCGCGTGCCGGATGACGGCGAAGTGGCGATGGCGACCTCGCTCGACAACGGCGTGACGCTGCTGACGCTGGCGCCGGAGCAGGTGCCGGTGGACACGATCCGCGCGATGGTCGAACGGGGCGCGATCGTGGTGGCGGGTCATACCGCCGCGACGTACGAGCAGATCCGTGCCGGCATCGACGCCGGCGTGTCCGGCTTCACCCACCTGTACAACGCGATGTCGCCGTTGCTGGGGCGGGAACCGGGTGCGGTCGGTGCCGCGCTCGAGGACGAAGGCAGCTGGTGCGGCGTGATCGTCGACGGCGTGCACGTGCATCCGGCCAGCCTGCGCGTGGCGCTCGCCGCCAAGCCGCGCGGCAAGGTCTTCCTGGTGACCGACGCGATGCCGATGGTCGGCTCGGACGATCCCGCGTTCGATCTCTATGGCGAGACCATCACCGCCGTCGATGGCGTGGTACGCAATGCCGCGGGCTCGCTCGCGGGATCGGCCCTGGACATGGCGAGTGCCGTGCGCAACTCGGTGCGCCTGCTGGGCCTGCCGCTGGACGAGGCGGCGCGCATGGCATCGACCTATCCGGCCGAGTTCCTCGGCCTCGGCGACACGCACGGACGCATCGCGCCGGGCTGGCGCGCCGATCTGGTCGCACTGGATGCCGACCTGCGCGTGATCGGTACGTGGATCGGCGGCGAGTGACGTTCGCTGCATGAGCGCCGCACCGGTCCGGTTCGCGTCCGTCGATGCCCTGCGCGGCCTGACAGTCGCGGCGATGCTGCTGGTCAACACGCCGGGCGACTGGTCGCATGTGTACGCGCTGTTGCTGCATGCCGAGTGGCATGGCGTCACCCCGACCGACCTGGTGTTTCCCTTCTTCCTCTTCATCGTCGGCGTGTCGATCGCCCTCGGCGTGGTGCCCCGCGCGGAAGCGGGCGTGGCCAGGCCGGCGCTGGTGCGCGCGGTGCTGTGGCGCGCCGCGAAGATCGTCGCGCTCGGTCTGGCGCTGCACCTGCTGGCGTATCTGCTGCTGGACCGTCCCTCGTTCCGGCCGTGGGGGGTGCTGCAACGGATCGGGCTGTGCTTCGCCATCGCCGGTCTGCTCGCGCTGTACCTGAAGCCGCGCACGCAGTGGGCGCTGATCGTGGCGTTGCTGCTGGGTTACTGGGTGCTGATGGCGCCCTGGGGCTACGACCCGTACACGAACCTGGCGGCGCGTGTGGACACCACGCTCTTCGGCCCGTGGCTGTACCAGTGGGACGCCGCCGCGATGCGCGGACAGGATCCGGAAGGACTGCTGAGCACGTTGCCCGCCGTCGCCACCGCGCTGCTCGGCGTGCGGGGGGGCAGCGCGTTGCGCGCCGGTGCGCTTCGCACGATCGGTGGTACGGGTGCTGCCATGGTCGTGCTGGGCCTGGCGTGGTCGCCGCTGTTTCCGTTGAACAAGGCGCTGTGGACGTCGTCGTACGCGCTTTTCGCGGCCGGCTGCGCGATGCTCGCCCTGCTGTTCGCGCATGCGGTGGTGGATCGCCTTGGCTGGCCGGCCGTCGGCCGACGCTTCGGCGTCAATGCCATCGCCGCCTATGTGGGTGCGGCGGTGATGACGTACGTCGTGCTCGCCCTGGGTTGGATGGGGCCGCTGTACCGGTACGGCTTCGCCGACTGGATGACGCCGCGCTTCGGCGCCTACGTGCCTTCGCTGGCGTTCGCACTCGCCTTCGTCGGCGTGTGGTGGCTGGTGGTCCGGGCGATGGACCGTCGCGGCTGGTACGTGAAGGTCTGAAGCGCCGCCATCGTCACGCTTTCCTGCCCCGGGCCGGGTTAAAACGACAGGCAGCCCACCGCCGGATGCCGCCCGCATGAAGATGCCGCTGCTGCTCGCCTGCTGCCTGTGCCTGTCCGCATGCCAGCGGGCGACCGTGAACGAAGAGGGCGTGACGGCGGTCGTGGCGTCCCGAACCGCATCGGTGGTGCCGCCGTCGGTTGTCGCGTTGCCGCCACCGGCGACGCCGGAGACCGGGCGCGTGATGGCCGGATTGTCGCGAGCCCGCCTGGTGCCCGACCCACCGTTCACCAGTACGCCGGTCGCGACCTTCAACGAGCCCTGGGCGATGACGTTCCTGCCCGACGGACGCCTGCTGGTGACGGAGAAGTCCGGCAAGCTGCGGCTGGCCAACGTCGCCACGGGACAGGTCGGCGAGGTCGTCGGCGTGCCGGCCGTCGCGTACGGCGGGCAGGGCGGGTTTGGCGACGTGCTGCTGCATCCCCGTTTCGCAGACAACCGGTTGGTCTATCTCAGTTACGCGGAAGCCGGCAGTGGCGGCACCCGTGGCGCGGCGGTGGCGCGTGCGACGCTGCAGCTCGACGCCAGCGGCAACGGCGGCAGCCTGTCGAACCTGCAGGTGATCTGGCGGCAGCTGCCCAAGGTGAGTGGTGAAGCGCACTACGGGCACCGTCTCGCGTTCGGGGCGGACGGCAAGCTGTGGATCACCTCCAGCGACCGGCAGGCGTCGACGCCCGCGCAGGACCTGCAGTCTTCGCTCGGCAAGCTGATCCGGCTCAACGACGATGGCAGCGTGCCACCCGACAATCCGTTCGCCGCGCAGGGCGGCATCGCCGCGCAGGTCTGGACGCTCGGGCACCGCAACATGCTGGGAATCGCGTTCGACAATGCCGGGCGCCTGTGGGTCCACGAGATGGGACCCAAGGGCGGCGACGAGCTGAACCTGATCGAGCGCGGCACCAATTACGGGTGGCCGGTGGTATCGAACGGCGACAACTACGACGGCACACCGATTCCGCGCCACTCCACGCGTCCCGACTTCAACGCGCCGGAAGCCTGGTGGACGCCCGTGATCGCGCCGGCCGGCTTCGTGATCTATTCCGGCAACCTGTTTCCGTGGTTCCGTGGCAAGGGGTTCATCGGTGGCCTGGCATCGCAAGCACTGGTCGAGATCGAGTTCGACGGCACGCAGGCGCGCGAGTCCCGGCGCTACGCGATGGGCAAGCGCATCCGCGAGGTCGAACAGGGGCCGGATGGTGCGTTGTGGCTGCTGGAAGACGGCAGCGGTGGACGCCTGTTGAAGCTCACGCCGAACCGGAGCTGATCAGCGCACCGGATGCGCTCGCGCATCCGCGCCGGTGGCGGCCTGTTCGCGGCGGTGGCGGATGTCCAGGTACAGGCTGTAGGCGGCGGTGAACGCCGGCAGCAGGTTCTGCACCACGCCGACGGCATCCTGCTTCGACGAGAAGATGAAGTAGCTGAGCGCCATCAGGCTGCCCGCCAGGCTCATGTACCAGAACAGGCGCGGGATCACCGGGCGACGTGCGCGACGCGAGGCGACGAACTGCACCAGCCAGCGCGCGCCGAACAGCGCCGCGCCGGTCAGGCCGATCAGTTTCCACGGGGTCATGTGCAGGCCGGTCCAGGCCAGCCATACCAGTTCCTGGTCCATCGCGCTCATGGCTTGCGCCCCAGGTTGAGCTCGCTGATGGGGGTCACGTGGCTGCGCTGGATCAGCCACGACACGCCGATCAGGTCGCGGATGCCGACCAGCGCACGGCCGAGGTTGGTGTACTTGGACTGGCCGGTGCCGCGCGGGCGGTGCGAGACCGGCACGCTGACCGTCTGCCAGCCGGCGCGCTGCATCAGGGCCGGCAGGTAGCGATGCATGTGGTCGAAGTAGGGCAGGTCGAGGAAGGCGGCGCGCTCGAACAGCTTGATCCCGCAGCCCGTGTCGGGCGTGTCGTCGCGCAGCAGGCGCTGGCGGATGCGGTTGGCCCAGCGCGAGGCCCAGCGCTTGCTCGCCGAGTCCTTCCGGTCCACGCGCCAGCCGGCGAACAGGCGCACCTGCGGGTTCGCGTTGGCCCGGGCGGCGAGCAGCTTGAGGATGTCGGCGGGGTCGTTCTGTCCGTCCCCATCGAGGGTGGCGATCCACGGCGACAGTGCGTGCTTCACCCCGGTGCGGATGGCCGCGCTCTGGCCGCTGCGCTGCTGGTGCAGCAGCACGCGCAGCTCGGGCACCTCCGCCTTCAGGGTGGTGAGGACGTCGCGTGTGCCGTCGTCGGAATGGTCGTCCACGCAGACGATGTCGAAGGCCACCCGACCGCGCAGGTGGGACACCGTTTCGTGGACCAGCGGCCCGATGTTCTCGAGTTCGTTGAAGACGGGGATGACGACGGAGAGGCTCGTCATGGCGGCAGGCTCGGGTTGGGTGGCGTCATGCTCCTCCCCGGCAGGTCAGGAAAATGTCGTGGTCCGGCCGGTAGAGGGCCGTCTTCACGTCCGTCAGGCCCAGGACGGTGTGGAACAGGTCGTCGTGGCTGCGCGCGCCGGCCGCCTGCCGGCGCAGGCAGGCGGCATCCAGCGCGGTCGAGGCGCGCCAGCCCTGGGAAAACCAGGCCACCATCGGCACCTCGAGCTGCTCGCGCGGGGCGATCGCGTACGGCATCCCGTGCAGGTACAGGCCTTTCTCGCCCAGCGACTCGCCATGGTCCGAGACATACAGCAGGGCGGTGTCGTAGTCCTCGAGGCCCTTCAACTGGTCGATGGCCGACGCCAGCACGTGGTCGGTATAGCGCAGGGCGTTGTCGTAGGCGTTGGCGATCTGCGCGCGCGTGCAGCGCTCCAGGTCCGAGGTCGCGCAGACCGGCGAATAGACGCCGAACGCGGCGGGATACCGTTCGGAGTACGTGGGCCCATGGTTGCCCAGCATGTGCAGCACGATGACCTGGTCGCGCTTCTGCCCGCGCGCGGCATCGGCCAGTCCCGACACCAGGATGCCGTCGTAGCAGCGCTTGCCGTTGCACAGTGCGGCATCGGTGCGGGCATGCAGGTCTTCCACGGGCAGGCCGTCGCATACGCCCTTGCAGCCGGACTGGTTGTCGCGCCACAGCGTGGCCACGCCGGCACGTTGCAGCACGTGCAACAGCGATTGGTGGCTGCGGATCTCCTTCTCGTCGTAATGTTCGCGGCCCCAGGGCGAGAACATGCAGGGCAGCGAGACTTCGGTGCTGCTGCCGCAGGCGGTGACGTGCGGGAAGTTGAGGACGTCGCGCTTCGCCAGTTCCGGCGTGGTCTGGCGGGCGTAGCCGTTGAGCCCCCAGTTGGCGGCGCGCGCGGTCTCGCCCACCACCAGCACCAGTAGGCGCGGGCGGCGCATGGTGGCGGCGGGCGACTGCACGGCATCCTCGCCGATCGGTTGCAGGACGCGCTTGTGCCCCGGAGGTTCTTCGTTGACCACCTTGGCCAGCGACACCAGCACGTTGGCCGGCGTGACCAAGTAGCGCACTTCGCGCTGGTTGCGCAGGAAGGCGGTCAGCTGCTGGGTGGAGGGCAGGACGCCCAGCACGCCGGTCACCACCATGCCGGCGAGGAACGCCGCGCGCATGCCGAGCGCGCGCGTCCACCGGCGATCGCGCAGGCGCACGCGCCAGATCACCAGCAGCGCCGGCAGCGCCACCAGCAAGGGCATCAGGATGTCGCCCCCCACCAGATCGCTGGCTTCGCGCCAGTCCGTATGCAGCACGTTGCGGATCATGTCGGCGTCGATGTAGATGCCATACGCCGCCATGTAGTGGCCCGCCATTGCCGCCACCACCACCAGCGCCGACAGCACCACGCGGGCGGTGCGGCGCCACACCAGCAGCGACAGCCAGATGCCGTGCACGGCCGTGACCAGCAGGAACAGCGAGAGCGTCCAGCGCCACTGCTGCCAGGGGTGCGGTGCGGCGGACTGCCAGAACACCGCATTGGCGAACAGGCTGAAGTACAGGCAGGCGAACAGGATCAGCGCCTCCTGCGACACCCGCGGACGCGTCCGCACCAGCGCAAGCAGGCGCTGCCAGCGCGAGGGAAGCGCGGGATGGCCGAGGACCGACGCGCTCATGCGTGCGACTCCATGTCGACGCCCGGCCTGCGCCAGGCGGCGAGGCGGTCCACGCTGCAGGCCACCGCCCAGCACACCGCCAGGCTGGCGATGTCGTGCGACAGGAAATGCGCGCCCCGCAGCTGCTGGGCCAGTCCGAACACGAGACCGGCCAGCAGCCCGGCCGCCAAGCCGACATGGCGCCAGCGCGGCGCGACGGCCAGGAAGAAGAAGTACAACGCCACCCAGGCGTAGCCACCCGCGGCATGCGCGGCGGGGAAGCAGCCGGGCGCGCCGAGTCCGGCGGGTCGATGCTCGAACAGCGCGACGAACGGGCGGTCTCCGCCGAAACCGGCCAGGTCCCACGGACAATCCATGTGCGTGGTGGCCTTCAGCCATGCCACCACCGCGGTCGAGGCGAGCACCGCCACCAGCAGCCGCGCGGCAGGGCGGGTCCAGCGTTGCGCGGAGGGCGTGCGCCAATGCCACAGCGTTGCCACCAGCACGCCCGCCCAGGCGAGCTGGCTGAGCAGGCGGCCACCGCGGTGCAGCAGCGTCTCCAGCACGACGCTGTTCTTCAGCGACCATGCGTCGCCCTGCTGATGGAAGAGCCACGACGCCCAGGCATGGTCGAGCGATTGCGCCGCCAGCCACGCGGCCACCAGCAGGATCACCGAAACCGGCAGCAGGCCCGGGAGGCGCTGCTCGGGCACGACAGTCAACGAGGTCGGAGAAGCGGACATGCGGTTCGCACGGAGGGGAGTGCGTGCATGCTGGTCACCGCGATGTCGTAGCGCAGTCGGACCGCTGTCGGAGCTGCGTTAAACGCCGCGGGGTGCCGTGCGATGTTGTTCGGCGTTCAGTCTTCGCTGACGTCCGCCGACCAGTCCGCGGGCACGTCGCATCCCTCGATCCATGCGCCGCCCGGCGCAAGGATCCAGTCGCGCCGGTTGGACGCGCCGATGTCGATGACCTTGGCGGGATCCAGGCAGGGCCCGATGGCCTCCTTGCGCAGGAACAGCCAGCGCTTGCCCGGCGCTTCCAGCAGCCAGGCGTGCGCGTGCTGCCACTGGTCCACCCAGGGCTGCTTGAAGCCGAAGTCGGTGACCGGCCGGTCGGCCTGCAGCAGGTGCTGTTCGCGCCAGCCGAGCATCGCCAGTTCGGCATCGGGACCGATGCGCTCGCCCACGCGCTGCATGAGTGCCCTGGCTGAACTGTCCGGACTGATCGCCGGCATGAAGCCCATGCCGTACGCGGTCCACAGTGCCGCGGTGACCGCGACCAGGGCGGCGGCGACATGCCGTCGCGCGGACACCATCGCGACCAGTGCCGTGATGGCGAAGCCCAGCAGCCAGCGTCCCATCCGCGCCGCGGTGGCCATGTCCATGCCCCGGCCATCGAGCAGCGCCTGCACGCGTTCGGGCGGAGCCAGCAGCAGCCAGGCTCCGAGTGCCCCCGTGACGAGCACCAGGGCCGACAGGTAGGTCCACAGCACCGCACGCACGCCGCGTCGCCGCAGCAGGCCCGCCAGCAGCGGCGACGCCGCCACGGCCAGCGCCGGCAGCATCGGGAAGATGTAGACCTCGCGCTTGCCCGGACTGGCGCTGAAGAACACCAGCACCAGCAGCGCCCAGCCCAGCAGCAGTGCGTACCGCGGATCGACGCGGCGCAGGCGTCGCCACCAGGCCGGCAGCAACCAGGGCGCCAGCAGCACGCCCGGCAGCCATAGCGTCAGCATCGTCTGCAGGTAGTACCAGGCCGGCTTCACGTGGTGCCATGCGTTGGCGTAGCGCGTACCGGTCTGCTTGAACAGCATCTCGCGCGCGTAGGCATGCAGCGCGGAATCGGCAGAGGTCAGCGCGACCGACAGCATCGGCACCAGCCAGACACCCGCGCCCAGCAGGAAACCCGCCACGCCGGCCAGGGCATGGGCACCGCGGTGCGCGGGCAGCGTCTGCGGCGACTTCCATCGCACCCACAGCCACGGCAGGAACACCAGCAGCGGCAGGAAGCCCACGCCCTTCGTCACCGTGCCCAGCCCGGCCGCGAACGTGCCCAGTGCGAGCAACCACGGGCTCGGCTTCTCCAGCAGGTAGCGCAGCAGCGCCCACAGCGACAGCGTGGTCATGCCCACCAGCGCCATGTCGATCTGCGCGCGCTTGGCCTGCAGCGCGAACTGCAGGCAGACGAACAGGCCGAACACGGCGTACGGTACGGCGCGACGTCCCCACAGGCGGCGCGCAAGATCGCCGGACAACCACAGCGTCAGCAGCGCGGCGAGCAGCGACGGCAGCAGGAACGCCACCTGCCAGCTGCGCACCAGCCCGTAGCTGGCCGCCTGCAGCCACATGAAGGTCGGCGGCTTCTCGGCGTACAGCTCTGTACCGCGGTGGGGGAACAACCACTGCCCCGTCTCCACCATGGTCCGCGCGGCGAGCACGAAGCGTGGCTCGTCGGCGGGCATCGGTTCACGCAGGCCCAGCCCGGCCAGCAACGCCCACACCATGAGCGCGGCCAGCAAGGGTGTCTGCCAGCGCGGCGCAAGTCGGAGGTGCATCGATCGCATGGGTGGGCGGTTGTCCGGCAAGTCGGTGCGCGATGGTGGATCATGGCGCGTAAGAGATTCGTCGGAACTCCGACGTCGCTTCGACGTCCGGCCTGCCATGCTGCCGGTCCTCCTTCCTCGCGCGGGTCCTGCCGATGCGGCTGCTGGTGATCGAAGACAACCGGAACCTGGTGGCGAACCTGTTCGACTACTTCGAGGCGCGCGGCCACACGCTGGACGCGGCCCCGGACGGCGTCACCGGGCTGCACCTGGCCACCACGCAGGCCTACGACGCGCTGGTGCTCGACTGGATGCTGCCGCGGCTGGAGGGCCCGGAGGTCCTGCGACGGCTGCGCGAGGAGCACGACTCCAGCCTGCCGGTCATCATGCTGACCGCACGCGATGAACTGCCGGACAAGATCGCCGGCTTCCGGGCGGGTGCCGACGACTACCTGACCAAGCCGTTCGCACTGCCTGAACTGGAGGTGCGGCTCGAAGCCCTGATGGCGCGCATGCACGGACGCCAGCGGCGCAAGGTGCTGGAAGTCCACGATCTGAAACTGGACCTGGGCACCCTGGAGGTCACCCGTGCGGGGCAGCCGCTGCACCTGTATCCGGCCTGCCGCAAGCTGCTGGAGACGCTGATGCAGGCCAGTCCGGCGGCGGTCACCCGCCAGCAACTGGAACACGCGCTGTGGGGTGACGATCCGCCGGACGGAGACATGCTCCGGTCGCACATCTACGAGTTGCGGCGCAGCGTGGATGGGCCGTTCCCGGTCAAGCTGATCCAGACATTGCCAAGGACGGGCTACCGTCTCGCACTTCCCCACGACGCGGGGGGCGCGTGAAGCCCCCCCGCAGTCTGCACACGCAGATCCGGCGCCTGCTCGGCGGCTACGCCGTCCTGCTGGCCGCCGTCATCCTGCTGGTCTTCGCGGATGATTTTCTCGAGGACAGGGTGTGGAAGTCGCTGCTGCAGCGGGAGATAGCGCACCACCTGCAGCGGCAGGCGGAAGACCCGCAGCATGCGTGGCGGGACACCGACACGTTGCAGATCTACAGCGCCCCGGGCCGTCCGCCCCCGCCCGCATTGTCGATGCTGCCCCAGGGGGTGCACGACGATTTCTGGTTCGGCGGGCGCGAGAACGTCGTGCTGGTGCAGCGCGTGCGGGGCGTGGACTACTTCGTCGTACGCGACATCACCGGCATCGAGACCATCGAGGACGCGCTGCTGCTCGGATCGCTGGGGCTCGCGTTCGTCGTCCTGATCATCGTCGGCGTGCTGGTTGCCCGCGGCGTGCGCAATGCGCTGCGCCCGCTGTCCGACCTGGCCCGCGACATCGGCACACTGTCCCCCGACCGCGCCGGCCGGCGCGTGGCGGTGGGGCACGATGCCAGCTCGGAGCTCCAGGTCATCACCAATGCGCTGAACGACTATCTGCGGCGCCATGATGCCTTCGTCGAGCGCGAGCGCATCTTCATCGATACCGCCAGCCACGAACTGCGCACGCCCATCGCCATCATCGCCGGCGCCAGCGAGCTCGCGCTGGGGCGCGACGACCTGCCGGGGTCGGCGCGCCAGCAGGTGCTGCGCATCCACCGGACCGCGCGCGACGTCGAGCGGCTGATCGCGCTGCTGCTGACGCTGGCCAAGGATCCGGCACGCTTGTCGCGAAGCAACGAGGTGGTGCCGCTGCATGAACTGCTGCCCGACATCATCGACGACCATCGCCACCTGATGGAGGGCAAGGACCTGTCGGTCGTCATCGACGACCTGGCGCCATGCAGCGTGGCGGCACCGCTGCACATCGTGCAGGCGGCGATCGGCAACCTGCTTCGCAATGCCATCGAGAACAGCGACAGCGGCGAAATCCATGTGGGCCTGGACGGCGACGCCACGGTCACCGTGCAGGATCCCGGCCACGGCATGACGCCCGAGGACATCAGCCGCCTCTACGCGCAGATGGCGCGTGGCGGTGGCCGCGAGGGCGGAGGCATCGGCCTGGACCTGTTGGCGCGCCTGTGCGAACACCTTGGCTGGACGCTGTCGATCCAGTCGGCACCCGGGCGCGGCACGATCAGTCGCCTGCGGCTGTCGCGCTGAAGGCCGCCGTCACGCGCATGGCGCTAGCATGCGCATCCGCCCTCGCCGGAGCCTGTCGATGAAAGCACCCCTGTCCTGCATCGCATTGCTGCTGCTTGCCGGATGCAAGCCCGAGGCCGTCGCGCCCGCAGCCACCGTGCCCGGGCCGGCGGATACCGGTGCCGCGGCGAGCGCGGTTCCCGCCGGGCAGGCCGACGCCGCCACGACCGCTGCCGTGGCCCCACCCTCGTTCGATTGCGCCAGGGCGGCGAGCGAGGCGGAGAAGCTGGTCTGCCGCGATGCCGAACTCGCCGCGCTGGATCGCCAGCTGGCCGCGAGGTACGCCGAGGCGAAGGACGCCGATCCCGCCGTGCAGCGCGGCTGGGCCAAGGGGCGCGACGAGTGCTGGAAGCAGCAGGACCTGCGCCTGTGCGTGCTGGACGCCTACCGCACGCGCCTGGTCGAACTGGCCATCGCCGCGCCCGGTGCGCCCGTGCCGAAGCCGGTGGCGTTCCGCTGCAGCAACAACCGCGAGCCGTTCACCATGACCTACTACAACGACATCGATCCGCAGGCCGCGGTGATGATGCTGGGCAACGACCAGGCCATCGTGTTCCCGCAGCCGGCGGCCAGCGGCGCCAAGTACGGACGTGTCGGCGTCGAGTACTGGGAGCACCAGGGCGAGGCCAGCGTGGACTTCTTCGGCAACAAGCTGAGCTGCACGCCGATCAAGTGATGCGCCAGCATGCGCGCCTGCGCCGCGCATCGCTGTCAGCGCACCCGGCGGTAGCGCACCTCGTTGTGGCGGTCGCCGAGCTGCGTGGTCACCAGGCCCTCGCGTGACCGGTCGATGTCGAACGACGTGCTGCCCACGTTGAGGCGACCCTCGTTGATCCAGCCCTCCACAGTCTGGTCGCGCGTGCGTGCGCTGGCGCGGCCATCCGCTCCGATGGTCAGGGTGACGTCGCGGTCGTAGACCGGGTTGTAGCCCTCGAACGTCCCGATCATCCACGAGGGCACGTACGAGGTGTGCCGCGGCCCCTGGTAGCGGTCGTCGTCGTACTTGTCGTCCTTCTTGTCGGCGTTGTGCGCCAGGGCGCCGAGGATGGCGGCGCCGATCAGCACGCCGGCGGCGACCTTGGCATCGTGGTCGTTGCCGTGGTGTCCCGATGAATCGGTGTGCACGCGGAACGTGGCGCGGCAGCCGTCGTCCACCCAGATCTCGCGGCGGTCGTAGTCCCAGGTACGGCCCTGCGTGCAGGCGGTGCCGGACAGCTGGCGGTCCAGCGTGACGTAGCCGGCGGTGGCGATGGCGCAACTCTGGTAACGGTCGTTGCGGCTTTCGCAGGTGATGGTGTCGTCGGCTCGGGCATCGAAGCCCCAGAGTCCGACGCCTGCCAGGCAGGCATACAGCAGGGTGCGCGTGCGTTCCATGTCGATCCCCTGGGTGCGGTGAGCGGCCCCGACGCCGCGAACGCGACGATACTCCGTGCGGGCTGACGATGGCGCGCGCGGATCAACCGCCGGTCTGACGGGCGCGGTGCACCG
This sequence comes from Pseudoxanthomonas japonensis, assembly GCF_043632995.1. Lineage (NCBI taxonomy): Bacteria > Pseudomonadati > Pseudomonadota > Gammaproteobacteria > Lysobacterales > Lysobacteraceae > Pseudoxanthomonas > Pseudoxanthomonas japonensis. The sequence continues at coordinate 297,167 of NZ_CP171632.1, forward strand.
CCGCCACCCGTGCGGCCTGCACGGCGGCGCCGATCTCCGGCCCCGTCATGCCCTCGCGCACCACGTCGCGTGCGCCGACACGGCAGGCCGCCTCGTGCAGGCGCACCAGCGCGCGGCCCTGCGGATAGTCCGCGTTCTCGCTGCCGCCGCGGCCCCGCTTGTCGGCCTCGCAGACCGTGGCCAGCCACGGGATGCGTTCCGGCCGCCGGAACGCATCGCAGCGCGTGAGCAGCTCGACCACGGTCGCATCGCGCAGTTCGGCCAAACGGTGCACGTTGAGGTGTTCGCGGCAGGCCATCACCGCCAGCTCGCGGTGGTCGACCGGCACCTTGAGCCGTTCGCACAGCGCGATCACCGGCTTCACGCCGGCATGTTCGTGGCCGATGTGCTTCGGCAGGACGTCGGCCGGCGTCAACGCCTTGCCGAGGTCGTGCACCAGCGCGGCGAAGCCGATGCGCGCGTCGCCGGGTGCGAGCCGTGCCGCCATGTCGCTGACCATCTGCTGGTGGATGCCGGTATCCACTTCCGGGTGGTACTCCGCGCGCTGCGGCACGCCGTACAGCGCATCGACTTCGGGCAGCACCACGGCCAGCGCACCACAGGCGCGCAGCGTGGCGAGGAAGGCCGAAGGCGTCGCCGAGGCCAGTGCGCGGCGCAGTTCCTGCCAGACGCGCTCGGGCACCAGCGTGTCCAGTTCGCCGCCGGCGACCATGTCCCGCATCAACGCCATCGTATCCGGCGCAACGGTGAACCCGAGCGATGCGAAGCGCGCCATGAAGCGGGCCGCACGCAGCACGCGCAACGGATCCTCGACGAAGGCGTCGCCCACGTGGCGGAGCACGCGCGCCTCGATGTCGCGCGCACCGCCGTAAGGATCGACCAGGGTGCCGTCCTCGTCCTGCGCGATCGCATTGAGGGTGAAATCGCGCCGCTGCAGGTCTTCCTCCAGCGTCACGGAGGGATCGGCGTCGACGACGAAGCCGCGATAACCGCGGCCACTCTTGCGCTCGGTGCGCGCGAGGGCGTACTCCTCGGCGGTGTCCGGATGCAGGAAGACCGGAAAGTCGCGGCCGACGGCCTTGAAGCCCTGCGCCTCCATCTGCGCCTGCGTCGCGCCGACCACGACCCAATCGCGGTCGCCGGGTTCCAGGCCCAGCAACCGGTCGCGTACCGCGCCACCGACGAGATAGGTTTTCATGGCGGCATGATGCCGGATGGGTGTGCCCACTGTCTGCGCGGGGGGGGGGTGGTGTGGGAGCGACGTGAGTCGCGATGGCGTAATGCAGACCTGATTCGCGACTTACGTCGCTCCCACAGCAGGCGCTATCGGCCTCAGCTCTTCGGCATCTGCGCCGTCGGGCAGGTGAAAGCCTTCCGCTTCGCCTGCACGCGGCCCATCAGGCGGTCGCTCACCGGCAGCGCGTTGCCGTTGAGGCGCCAGTCGTAGATCACGCTGAAGGCCAGCACGCGCGCGACGTACTCGCGTGTCTCCTTGTAGCTGATCGTCTCGATCCAGATGTCGGGATCGAAGCCGGGGCGCTGCGACTGCCAGCGTGCCGTCGGTGCCGGCCCTGCGTTGTAGGCGGCGATGGCGACATAGGGCACACCGTATTTGTCTTCCATCTCGCGCAGGTAGGCGGTGCCGATGGCGATGTTGGTGTCGGAATCGTAGAGGCTCGCCGCGCCGGCATACGGGATGCTCCACCGCTTGGCGACGCCGGCGCCGGTGGACGGCAGCACCTGCATCAGCCCCATCGCATTGGCGCCGGAGCGCGCCTTCGGATTGAAGATGCTTTCGGCGCGGATCTCGGCCGCAACCCAGGCCGGATCGATGTCGTGCTTCGCCGCTTCGCGCTTGATGGTGTCGCCGTGGTGCAGCGGGAAGCGCAGCTGGTACAGGCGCTGTTCGTCGGGCCGGCTCTCGCCGCGCACGCTGCCCAGCGAGAACACGGCGCGGTCGAACCAGCCGTTGTCCTGCGCGATCTCTACCGCGAGGCGACGCTGGGTGTCGTCGAAGCGTGACAGGGCATCGTTCCATTCGGACGTCGCCCAGCCGGGACGTTCCAGCTGCCACAACTCCATCGCGCGCACGATGGCGGGATCGCGCGCGATGGCCTGCTTGGCCGTGGCGGGATCGTTGGGGATCCAGGCGCACAGCGCGTACGGCTGTTCCAGGCGGTCGGCCGCGAGGAAGCCATGGAAGGTGGGGCTGGACGCGGTCTCGCGGAACAGGCGCTGCGCGTTGGCGCGATCGCCGGTCTTCTCGCTCATGCGCGCTTCGAAGTAGCGCCAGCGGGAATCGTTGCGCTGCGCGGGTGGCATCTTCTTCAGCGCCGCAAGCGCAGACGGCCAGTCGCCGCGGGACAGCGCCTCGCGCACGCGCCACTCATGCAGGCGCTCGTCGTAGGCGGATTCCGGGACGCTGCCAAGCCGGCGCGCGGAGTCCGGTCCGTACGACGCGACCGTCCACAGCGCGATCTGGTAGAGCACCTGGCCGCGCTCGTTTTCGCCCATGCCGAGCGCATCGGCGTACTGCGGCAGCAGGCGTTCGGCAGTATCGGGATCGCTCTGCGCGAGTTTCGCCAGTCCGTAGGCCGCCATCCGGCGACTGCGGTCGGTCTTCGGCCAGTTCAGCGCGCGCGGATGGACCGCATCGATGAAGGCCGCGTAATCGTTGGCGAGCGTGGCTTCGTCGGACGGCAGGCCACGCGCAGCACTGCGCATCACGCCGGTCTGGCGCTCGGCGGCGGCGGCCTCGATGCGTTCCCACCTCAAGGCCGGCGCAAGTCCGCCCTGGCTGGCCAATACGTTGAACACCGGATCGCAGCCATCGGGCAGCGACTTGGCGCCCTTGCGCCAGAGCGCCTGCGCCTGCCCGGTCCACGCGGCATCCGTGCGACCAGTCGCCTGGCGCGCCTGCAGGTGGGCGCATTGCAGGGCGACGCTGTCGGTCGGCTTCCAGGCGGCTAGAAAGGTGGGCCAGTCCTGGCGGCGCGCCAGGGCGGCCAGCCACACGTTGCGAAGCTGTGCGGCGACGGCCTGGCCGTCGTAGCGCGCGAGAAACGCCTGCGCCTGCGCCGTCGATATCGCATCGGGATCGCGGCGCAGGGCCGCCAGTTCGACCCATCCGTACAGCGGATGGCCCGAGAGGGATGACGAGGCCGCGGCGTTGAAGCGACCCGCCTCCGCGGCGGCGAGCGCATCGCGCACCGCGGGCCGCTGCGCGTCGAGCGACTGCGCGTGGAGGACGGGTGCGGCACACAGGCCAGCGAGAGCAGCGAGTACGATGACGGGGGGAAAACGGATCATGCCGGGACTATACCCAAGCCGCCTGAACCGACCCGTAGACAGGCCGTGACCATGAGGTGGTGAGTGGAAGGTGTGTGGATTTTCCCGGTGCTGGGTGTACTGGCCGGCATTCTCGCGGGCTTGCTGGGTATCGGCGGTGGCCTGGTGCTGGTGGCCGCGCTGGCGTGGATCCTGCCGTTGCATGGCATTCCGAAAGAGGCCGCGATGCATGCCGCACTCGCGAGTTCGCTGGCGAGCATCGTGCTGACGGCCACATCGTCCGCGTATTCGCATCATCGCCGCGGCAGTGTGCTGTGGCCGACGGTCGCCTGGATGGTGCCGGGCCTGCTGCTGGGTGGCTGGCTGGGCAGCGGATTGGCGGTATATCTGGATGACGACGTGTTGCGCTGGATCGTGGCGGGCTACTGCTTCATCGCCGGCGCGCAGATGGCATTCGGCGGCAACGCACATCCGGAAGGGCGCGGCGTGCCCGCGCCGCGTGGACCGGTGATGAGTCTGGCGGGCTCGGTGATCGGGGCGGTGTCCGCGGTCGTCGGTATCGGGGGCGGCAGCATGACCGTGCCGCTGCTGGTCGCGCGGGGCGTCCAGCCGGTGCGTGCCGTGGGTACCTCCAGCGCCTGTGGTGTCGCCATCGGCCTCGCCAGTGCATTCGGGTATGCGTTGCACGCACCGCCGGGCGCGTTGCCATCGCACGCGATCGGTTACATCTACCTGCCGGCCGCCATCGGTGTCGCGATCGCCTCGGTACTCGCCGCGCCCTATGGGACGAAGCTCGCGCACCGCATCGGTGGCAAGGCGTTGAAGCGCGTGTTCGCCATCTTCATGGTCGTCATGGGCGTCGCCATCATCGCCGGCGGCTGAGCGCGACGCGCGACGGACGCCAGCCTGTTTCCGTTGGTGGCGTCTTGCTGACGCTTTCCAACGGAGGACAGGCTGCAGCGCTTCCCGTCCGCCACGGGAGTACGATGTGGGCAGGCGGGAGGGACTCTCATCGAATGGACGCGCCGGTCGACAAGGCGGATGGCATGGGTTGGTCCGGCATGATGGCGCGCCGTCGCCAGCGGCGTGCCCTGCACCTGCTGCTGGCGACAGGTGTGATCATGGCGTCGCTGGGCTTCGGCTGGGGCGTGTTCTTCGCATCGCGCGGCGCGTGGGTCGTGGCGGCGGTGGAGATGGCGCTGGCCTTGCTGGGCGGGGTGGTCATCGTGATGGCGCGCCTCCGCCGCATACGCGCGGCATCGTGGCTGGCATTCACCGGCCTGTTCGCCCTGCTGTGCTTCTTCTCGGCGTTCCTGGATGTCTCGACCGCGGCGGTTCCCAGGACGGTCCATGTCTTCCTGCTGGTGCTCGCCGTCTGTGCGCACCACGTGTTCCGTGACGAGCGGCCGTGGCTGCGCTATGGCGTGGTCACGGTGCTGGTGGGCGTGTTCGTGTTCTTCGCCGCTGCGCCGGTCGGGACGCCGGACCGCTTCGCGATCACCGAAGACGTGCGGCGCATCGGCATCTGGATCAACCTGGCCACGGCGGCAGCCAGCCTCCTGATCGTGCTGCGGCTGGCCGAAACCGACGTCGCCGAACACCGCGCGCTGCACCGCGCGCTGCGCGATGCGCTGTCGCAACGCCGCTTCCGGCTGCTCTATCAGCCGCAGGTCGATGCAGGTGGCCGCATCATCGGGGCGGAGGCCTTGCTGCGTTGGCATGATGCACAACGCGGGCTGGTCCGCCCCGCCGATTTCATGCAGGCGGCGGAGGACACCGGCTTCATCCTGCCGCTCGGCCAGTGGGTGCTGCAGGATGCTTGCCGCCAGTTGGCGGAATGGCGGCGGGAGCCCGCGCTGCAGCGCATGCGGCTGTCCGTGAACATCAGCGCGCTGCAGCTGCGGCAACCCGATTTCGTGCAGCAGGTGGACGATGCGGTGACGCGCAGCGGTATCGATGCCGGGCTGCTGACGCTGGAGCTGACCGAAAGCGTCCTGGTGCACGACATGGACGACGCGGTCGGCAAGATGCGGGCGCTGCACGCGATGGGCGTGCGGTTGTCGCTCGACGATTTCGGTGCGGGCTACGCCTCGCTGTCGTACCTGCGTGACCTGCCGTTCGCCGAGATGAAGATCGATCGCGCGTTCACCCGCGGGATCGTGCGCGACGCGCATGCCGCGTCGATCACCCGCAACCTGCTGCAGATGGGGCGCGATCTCGGTATCGACGTGATCGCCGAAGGCATCGAACAGGACGAGCAGTTCGCACTGCTGTGCGAGCAGGGGTGCCGGTTGTTCCAGGGCTACCTGTTCGGCCGGCCGATGGACGCGACGGCCTTCCGCCAGCGCGTCACGGCCACGCCGTGAACCCCGACGTTCAACGCAATGCGCTGTGCGGCACGTCGATGTCCATCGCCAGCGCCAGGTGATCCGAGTTGGCGGCAGGCATGGCGCGGGCGTTGTCGCCGCGCAGGCCTTCGCTGAGCAGGATGTGGTCGATCGCGCGCTGTGGGCGCCAGCTCGGGAACGTGGGCACGCAGAACGCCGGCGGACGCAGGCGCGTGCGCTTGTAGAGCAGTTCCATTTCCGGCGTGTCGGGGACGCAGTTGAAGTCGCCCATCAGCACGGCGTGCGGATGGTCCGACAGCAGTTCGCCGATGAAGGCCAGTTGCGAGCGGCGCGAGTTGGCGCCGAGCGAGAGATGGGCGACGGCGACGGTCAGGCCTTCGTCGCCTTCGCCGAAACGCGCCACCAGCACGCCGCGGCCGCCGATGCGGCCGGGCAGGCTGTGGTCGCTCACTTCCACCGGTTCCAGCTTGCTCAGCAATCCGTTCGCACTGCCGGCCACGCGCGCGACATTGCGGTTGGGCTGGTGCGTCCAGTAGTCGAACCCCGCGCGCTCGGCCAGGTAGTGCGTCTGGTTGGTGAAGCCCGAGCGCAGGCTGCCGGGATCGGCCTCCTGCAGGCCGACGATGTCGTGCTCGCCGGCCAGTTGCGCGATCGCATCCAGGCTGCCGCGCTTGTTGCCCGCCGGCAGCGCATGCGACCAGCTGCGGGTCACGTAGTCGCTGTAGCGGCGGGTGCTGGAGCCGGCCTGGATGTTGGCGCTGAGCAGGCGCAGCCGTCGTGCGGCTGCGGGCGCGGATTCGGTCATGGAAGTGGGGGCTTCCGCGGGGCTCAGCGCTGCGCGCGTTCCATCGCGACCAGGTGATCGGCGATGCGCAGCACGTCGGCGTAGGTCTGGCCGCCGGTGACGCGGTACTTGCCGTTGACGATGATCGTCGGCGTGCCTTCCACGCCGCTGTTCTTGGCGAACTGCATGCCGCGCGCGATCTGCGCGTTGGTGCTGAAGCCGTTCATCAGCGACACGAATTCCTTCGCATCCACGCCGTACTGCTTGGCATACCACTGCGCGATGGTCGCGGGGTCGGTCGGCGGCTGGCCTTCGCCCGGCAGCGCGCGCTGCAGGTGGATGGCGCTGAATACGGCGTCATGGCTCCTGTCGGCCACACCCTTGGCCTGGGCCGCATAGAACGCTTTGGCGTAGGGCGCCCAGACGGGGCCGAACACCACCGGCACGTAGGTCACGCGCACGTCGGCGGGCTGCTTCTTCTTCCACGAGGAGACTTCCGGCGCGAAGCGGGCGCAGGCCGGGCAGACGTAGCCGAACACCTCGACGACCTCGACCTGGCCGTTGAGCGGCGCGAACGGCTGGCCGTTGGGAATCACGACGTAGTCCTTGCCCGCGACCGGCGCCGGGCCCTGCGGCGGCAAGACCGGGTTGCTGTTCGGCGCGGCGCTGGTCTCGGCGCTTTCGCCCGGCGCGGCCGTGGCGGTGTCGGCGGGCGCGGTGGCAGCCTCGGGGGCGGGCGTGGCGCTGGCATCGGTCGCCGGCGCGGCCGGGGCTTCCTGGGTCGGGGTGGTGTCGGTGGAGGGCTTCGGGCCGCAGGCCGCCAGCAGCGGCAGCAACAGGGACAGCATCAGGACGTGGCGGGACTTCATCGCGCGAACTCCGGAGGATCAGGGGAAAGGGGTGCCGGCGGTACCGGCGGACATCGCATTCTGCATGGCGCCCGTTGCGGTCGCCATGACGGAATCGTCACTTGCGGGCGCGCTCGCGCGCGATCAGGCGGTCGGCGATCTTCAGCATGTCGCTGTAGTTGCGGCCACCGATCACGCGGTACTTGCCGTTGACGATGATCGTCGGCGTACCTTCCACACCGGCCGCGCCCACCCAGTCGCGGGCCTTGGCGAGCTGCGCATCGACCTCGGGACCGCGCAGGGCGGCCATGAACTTCGCCCGGTCCACGCCCTGGTCGGCGTAGAAGCCGGCGATCTCGTCGGCGGATGCATTCTGGATGGGCAGGCTGCCGACCTTGTGCAGGGCGTCGAACACCGCCTGGTGGGTGCGCTCCTGCACGCCCAGCTGTTTTGCGGCGAAGAAGGCGCGCGCATACGGGATCCAGTAGCCGCCGAACGCCGCCGGCACCGGCGTCAGCTGCACGTCGCGCGGCAGCGTCTTCTTCCAGGTGGCGAGCGTCGGCTCGAGATGGGCGCAGTGGATGCAGGTGTAGCCGAACACCTCGGCCACCTCGATCTTGCCCTTGGCGGGCGCGAACGGCGTGCCATCCGGAATGACCACGTAGTCCTGGCCCTCGACCAGCGGGGCGGGCGCCGGCGGCGCGGCGAGGGCGACAACCGGCACCAGGGCCAGCAGGGTGATCAGCACGGGCAGCAGGCGCGACGCCATCGGGACTCTTCCTCGGTATGCGGGCCCGTCGACCGGGCATTCGCTGAAAAAAGAAACGCCGGCCATGGTGGGGCCGGCGCGATGAACAGGAGCTTGAACCTCCGGTCGCGCGAGGCGACGGAGGTCCCGGGATTACTTGCCGCCGGCCTTGCCCGCCGCGAGATCGTCGGCGCGGGCGTGCAGGCCCTGCAGGTAGCTGGCGAGCGCCTGGATTTCCTGCTCGGTCAGCGGGCCGGCGACCTGCGCCATGATGTTGAAGTGGGCTGCATCCTTCAGCGTGGTGGTGCCGGCCTTGTATTCGGTCAGGCGGCGCACGGTGTAGTCCTGCATCTGGCCGCCGATGTGCGGGTAGGCCGGGCCCGGGTTGCCGGCGCCGGTCGGGCCGTGGCACGCCATGCAGGCCGGCACGCCGCGCTTGGCGTCGCCGTTGCGGTACAGCTGCTGGCCGACTTCGTAGAACTTCATGTCCTTGTACGTGCCATCGGCGATGACGCTGTCGTCGGCCAGGCCGGCCCCCGACTTCTGGGTGGCGAAGTAGGCGCCCACGTCGCGCATGTCCTGCGCGCTGAGGGTCTGGGCGAACGGGGCCATCACGGCCGCCATGCCGGTGTTGCGCTCGCCCGAGGCGAACAGCGCCAGTTGCTGGGCGACATAGCGCTCGCTCTGGCCGGCGATGCGCGGATACTGCGGATCGCTCGGGTTGCCGTCGGCGCCATGGCAGGCCGCGCAGGCGGCCGCCTTGGTCTGTCCGGCCTTGGCGTCGCCCCAGGTGGTCTTGGCCAGGTTGATCTCCAGCGGCGCGGTCTCGACCGGCGCGTTGTCCGGCACGGGAACGACCGTGGTCTGTGCAAAAGCGACTGCGCCCACGGCCAGTACGGCCAATCCGGCAAGTCCCATAACGCGAGCGTGGCGCATGCTAAAGCTCCGAAACCCTTGATTGAGGCGGCACCCGCAGGGGCCGCGAAACCGCCGAATTATCGTCGCGGCGGCCCGTTGCGGTCAATTCAGCATGGCAGGCAGCCCCGCCCGTGCGATCCTAGCGGCATGTCGAACCCCCTGAATTCCGCCAGCTACCTGCTCTCCGCCCACACCCCGCGCCAGTTGCCGGAGGATGGCGGGAACGAGGTGGCCTTCGCCGGCCGCTCCAATGCCGGCAAGTCCAGCGCCCTCAATGCCCTGGTGAACCACAACCGCCTGGCGCGGGTCTCCAAGACGCCCGGTCGCACCCAGCAGCTGGTGTTCTTCCAGGTCCAGCCCGAGCGCTACCTGGTCGACCTGCCGGGCTACGGCTATGCCAAGGTGCCGCAGGACCTGCAGGCGCATTGGCAGGCTTTCATCGACCGCTACTTCCGCACCCGTGAGGCGCTCAAGGGGCTGGTAGTGGTGATGGACATCCGCCACCCGCTGAAGGACTACGACCGCCAGATGCTGGGGTATGCGGTCCAGCGCGGCCTGCCCGCCCATGCGCTGCTGACCAAGGCCGACAAGCTGGGCCGCGGCCAGCAGGCGCAGGCGCTGCAGGCGGTGAAGAAGGACCTGTTCTCGTCCTTCGGCGACACCGTCAGCGTGCAGACCTTCTCGGCCGAGTCGAAGCAGGGCGTGGACGAAGCCCGCCTGATCGTGGGCGACTGGCTGGAACTTTCCTGAGCCGACGCTCAGACGCTGACGTGGAACAGGCGGCCGACCAGCGCCGCTGCCGCCATCGCCATCGCGCCCCAGAAGCCGACCCGCCACGCACCGCGCAGCACCGGTGCGCCGCCGACCCGGGCTGCCAGTCCGCCGGAAGCCAGCAGGCCGACCAGGGTCGCGACCGTGGTGACCAGCGCCACGCGGTCCGGCGGCGCCAGCAGGGTGCTGGCGATGGGCAGCAGCGCGCCGACCGTGAAGGCGGCGGCGGAAGCGAGTGCCGCCTGCACCGGGCGCGCCCGCAATGCGTCGGTGATGCCCAACTCGTCGCGCATGTGCGCCTCGAGCGCATCGTGCGCGGTGAGTTGTTCGGCGACCTGGCGAGCCAGTGCAGGGTCAAGCCCGCGCTTGACGTAGATCTGGGTGAGCTCGGCCAGTTCCCCTTCCGGCATCTCGCGCAGTTCGCGCGTTTCCACCGCCACGTCGGCGGCTTCGGCATCGGCCTGCGATTGCACGGAGACGTATTCGCCCGCCGCCATCGACATGGCGCCCGCGACCAGCCCGGCCACGCCGGTCATCAGGATGGTCGACGGCGTCGCGCCGGCGGCGGCAACGCCCACCACCAGTCCGGAAATCGACACGATGCCGTCGTTGGCGCCCAGCACGGCCGCGCGCAACCAGCCCACGCGGTCGGTGCGATGGCGTTCGCGGTGGCGCTGCAGGGGATCGCGCGGATGGCGGGGCATGCCGTGCAGCCTACGCCGGCGATGCGGCGTGCGTCGAGGCGGCGGGGCCGGATCTGCACCACGGATGGGATGCTGCAGCGTCGCGATGGCGCTGAACGCGTGCGGGTGGTCACGCTATAGTGCCGCCCTTGCCGCGACGCCGTACCGGCGCGCCTCCCCCTCGCGAGTCCCGCCCTTGTCCAGCCCCAGCCACGTCGCCGACACGCTGATCACCGACCGCACCCAGCTGGTCGACTACATCGCTTCCGGCGAGAAGCCGGTGCAGGACTGGCGCATCGGTACCGAGCACGAGAAGTTCGGCTTCCGCCTCGACGACCTGCGCCCGCCGACCTTCGACGGCGACCGCGGCATCGAGGCGCTGTTGAAGGGACTGACGCGTTTCGGATGGGATCCGGTCGAAGAGAAGGGCCGCGTCATCGCGCTGACCAGGGATGGCGCCTCGGTCACGCTGGAGCCGGCCGGCCAGCTGGAACTCTCCGGCGCGGCGGTGGAGACCATCCACCAGACCTGCGTCGAGGTCGGCACGCACCTGAAGGAAGTGAAGCAGGTCGCCGACGAACTGCGGCTCGGCTTCCTCGGCATGGGCTTCCAGCCCAAGTGGCGCCGCGACGAGATGCCATGGATGCCCAAGGGCCGCTACCAGATCATGAAGTCGTACATGCCCAAGGTCGGCCAGCTCGGCCTGGACATGATGACGCGCACCTGCACGGTACAGGTCAACCTGGACTACGCCACCGAAGCGGACATGGTGAAGAAGTTCCGCGTGTCGCTGGCGCTGCAGCCGATCGCGACCGCGCTGTTCGCCGACTCGCCGTTCACCGAGGGCAAACCGAACGGTTACCAGAGCTACCGGTCGCACATCTGGACCGATACCGACGGCGACCGCACCGGCATGCTCGATTTCGTGTTCGAGGATGGGTTCGGCTACGAGCGCTACGTCGACTACATCCTCGACGTGCCGATGTATTTCTCCTACCGCGACGGCATCTACCACGATGCCAGCGGCAAGTCGTTCCGCGACTTCATGCAGGGCAGGCTGGACGTGTTGCCGGGTGCGTTGCCGACGCTGCGCGACTGGTCCGACCATCTGACCACGGCCTTCCCCGAAGTGCGGATGAAGAAGTTCCTGGAAATGCGCGGCGCCGACGGTGGCCCGTGGAACCGCCTGTGCGCGCTGCCCGCGTTCTGGGTGGGCCTGCTGTACGACGATGCTGCACTCGACGCGGCGTGGGACCTGGTCAAGGACTTCTCGCTGGAAGAACGCCACGCGTTGCGCGACGGCGTGCCGAAGCACGCGCTGAAGCTGCCGTTCCGCGGCGGCACGGTCCGCGACCTGGCGCGTGAGGCGGTGAAGATCGCCATCGGCGGCCTGCAGCGTCGTGCTCGCCTGAACAGCAAGGGCGTGGACGAGAGCGGTTTCCTCGATGCGCTGGTCGAGATCGTCGAGGCGAACGAGACGCCGGCCGAGCGCAAGCTCGCGCTGTTCCACGGCGAATGGAACGGCGACATCGACCGCGTGTTCCGCGAGTTCGCGTACTAGCATCCGGCCGGTGCGCGGAGACGGGCCGGGCGTGCCTGTCCTCGCGGTCGGGGTCTTTGCGTTGATGTCATCGATGGACCGGATCACAGGGCGACCTGCCTTCCGGTAACAGGGGGAGACGGCGCGGAGCGCCGTCGTGGCGCGTGGCGTAGCCGGCGAGCGACGCATGGATCAGGTTCCTGTCACCCAACTGCTCAAGCGCGCGCGCGAAGGCGATGTCCGCGCCGCCGATGCCGTGTTCGCCAGTCTGTATGACGAACTGAAGCGGGCCGCGCACCTGCAGCTGCGCCGGCACCACGACAACCTCGACACCACCGTGCTGGTGCACGAGACCTATCTGAAGATGGCGACCGGCGAGCGTCTTGCCGCCAACGACCGCGCGCACCTGCTGGCGATGTCGGCGCGCGCGATGCGCCAGGTGCTGGTGGACCATGCGCGCATCGCCCAGGCGCAGAAACGCGGCGGTGGGGTGGACGCCCTGACGCTCACGGCGCGGCTCGGTGGCGACGAGCGTGCGGTGGTCGAAGTGCTGGCGCTGGACGAACTGCTCGACGCGCTGCAGCAGGCCGACGCACGCGCGGCGCAGATCGTCGAGCTGCGCTACTTCGGCGGCTACGAGGAAACGGAGATCGCGCAGATGCTGGGTGTCAGCGAGCGCACCGTGCGCCGCGACTGGCGCACGGCGCGTGCCTTCCTGTTGGCGGAACTGGGCAAGTGAGCGACCACGGCGATCTCGAACGCAGGCGGCAGGCCCTGGCCCTGTTCCGCGAGGCCGTCGAGATCGCGCCCACCGAGCGCGAGGCCTGGCTGGAGCAGGCCTGCCGCGACGATCCCGGGTTGCGCAGTGCCGTCGATGCCTTGCTGGTGGCGGACGCCAGTTGCATGGAGCCGTTCGCCGGCGATGCGCTGGCGTGGGGCCGGGCCTTCCGCGACGAGCGCGGCGACGTGGCGCGCGATGCGCTGGTCGGCCGCAGCATCGGGCCGTGGCGCATCACCGGCATTCTCGGCCACGGCGGCATGGGCGCGGTGTACCGCGTGGACCGCGACGACGGGGCGTACACGCAGCACGCCGCGTTGAAGCTGATCCGTGCCGGTACCGATTCGCAGGCGGCGCGCGAGCGCTTCCTGCGCGAACGGCAGATCCTGGCGCGGTTGCGCCACCCGAACATCGCCACCCTGCTGGATGGCGGCATCAGCAGCGAAGGCGACCCCTGGTTCGTCATGGAGCTGGTCGATGGCCAGCCGATCGACCGTTGGTGCGACGAGCGGCAACTCGGCCTGCGCCAGCGCATCGTGCTTTTCCTGCAGGTCGTGGACGCCGTGCGCCACGCGCACCGCAACCTGGTGGTGCATCGCGACCTGAAGCCGTCCAACCTGCTGGTCGATGCCGAGGGCCGGGTGAAGCTGCTCGACTTCGGCATCGCCAAGGAACTCGCCGACACCACGCGCGCCGTGACCGTCGATCGCGCACTGACGTTCGAATACGCCTCGCCGGAACAACTGCTCGATGCACCGATCACCACCGCCACCGACCTGTGGCAGCTGGGCGTCGTGCTTCACCGGCTATTGTCGGGCGCGCATCCGTTCGGGGTGACGCGGGAAACCCCGGTGGCGCACCAGCTGCAGCAGCTCGACCGCGATCCCGAACCGCTGACACGGGCGGCGTCGCAGGCCAGCGACGAGCAGGCCGCACATCGTGGCGGGCACAGCCCCGCCTCCCTGGCGCGCGCACTGCGTGGCAGCCTCGCGCAGGTCGTGCAAGCCTGCCTGCGTCGCGATCCCGAAGCACGCTATGCCTCCGCGGATGTGCTGGCGAACGACCTGCGCGCATGGCTCGATGACCGTCCGATCAGTGCGGTGCCGTTGTCGCGTACCGATCGTGCGCGGCTGTGGCTGCGCCGCAACCGGGGAATCGCCACCGCTGCCGGCATCGTCGTGGTCGCACTGTTCGCCGGCACCGGCGTGGCGCTGTGGCAGGCGCATGAAGCACGCGCACAGGCGCGCATCGCCGAGCGTGAGTCGGAGACTGCGCGCGCTACGCTGACCTTCCTCGCCGACACGCTGGCGGCGGCAGCGCCCGAACAGGCGATGAGCACCGAAGTCAGCGTGCGCCAGTTGCTCGACCAGGCGCGCGCCAAGCTCGACGGACGCAGCCTCGAGCCGCAGGTGCGGCAGCCGGTACAGCGCATGCTCGGGCGGCTGTACCGTTCGATCGGCGATGACCAGCAGGCGGTGAAGCTGTTCGCGGCGGGTCTGAAAGGCGTGACGCCGCAGACGCGCGAGGAAGCACTGGCGTTGGCGGACGACCTGGTGGCCTACTCCGACGAGTTGGGCGATCTGGAGCGCAATGCCGAATCGCTGGCGGCGGCCGAACAGGCCGTGGCCCTGCGCCAGCGTTTCGCGCCGGATGATCCCGAACAGCAACTGCGCGCCATGGCGCACCTGACGCTGGGCCATGTGGAGAAGTACGGCTTGGAGTGGTGCAGGAAGCGGGCCGAATCCTCGCTCGCCTTCGCCAAGCGGCTGCCGTCGCCACCCGTGGACGTGGTGCTGGACATCTACTCCGACATCAGCACGGCGGCCAACTTCCAGAACGACCGGCGACGCCTGTTGTCGGTCAGTCGCGAAGGTCTGGCGTACGCGGACGCGCATGGCATCGCGGTCGATTCGCCGGTGCGGCGCACGCTGGTCCGCAGCCTGGTGTCCGGGCTGTTGCTGGAAGGGAATGCGGCCGAGGCCGAGCGCGTGGTCCGGCAGGCGATTGCGGATGCGGAGAAGACCGGCGGTTACGGCGGCACCAGTGCGACGGTGCTGTACCAGACACTGGCCGATGCGCTGCTGGGCCAGGGGCGTTACCGCGAGTCGCGCGACGCCGCCGACAGGAGCTACGCCCTGTCCAGCCAGCAGGGCGAGGGTCCGCGCAATCTGGCCATGGCACTCGCCAACCTCACCGCCATCAACCTGATGTATGGCGACTACGCGACCGCGCTGGCGCGCTCCACGCAAGGCATCGCGCGGCTGGACGAGGCGGCGGTGTCGCCCGAGGACACGTTCCGCCGCACGATCGAACGGGTGCATGCGCGCGCGCTGGTGGCGAACGGCCGCTTCGAGGAGGCGGCGACGCGGCTGGAGGATCTGCGCGCGCGCGCGGCGCGCCTGGATGGCGAGGACTCCGACGAGTACGCACAGGTGCTGGGCGACCAGCTGAACCTGCATCTGCGCAAGCGCGATGCCGCACGCGCGGCGCCGTTGCTGGCCGAACTGCGCACGCGCATGACGCAGCGCGGCGTTGCCGACAACCACGAGCAGTTCGGTTACTTCTTCGCCATCGAAGCCACGCTCGACCGTCTGCGCGGCGATCCCGCCACCGCCGAGCGGCACCAGCGCGAGGCGCTCCGGCGGCTGCAGACCAGCGCCAGTGCGGTCGACGTGGCGATCGCGCGCGCCACGCTTGCGGGCGACATCGCGGCGCGCGGCGACCGGAAGGAGGCGCGCAAGCTGCTGGACGACGCGTTGCCGATGATGCGCGAGACGCTGCTGCCCGGCGAACGCAACCGCATCGACGCGGAGGCGCTGTCGTCGCGCCTGTAATGCGACGACCGCGGATGCGGACCAGCCCGATCTGTTGAGGTGGCGTGGCTCGTCCGCAGATGACATCCGCCTGCGCCTGAAGACGTCACTCCTCGCAGGTGTCGATCCGCGCCATCGTGATGCTGGGGCCCGTGCCGCCACAGGCCTTGGCCCCGGGTCCCATCGCGCAGCCGGTGAGCGTGGTGTGCAGGTAGCCCACCTCTTCTCCCTCTTCCACGGTGTAGGTGCCGCTGAAGCCGGCGCTGATCGCGCCGACCCCGGTTTTCCAGTCCATCTTTCCCGCAGCGTTGCCCGACGGGGTGAAGGTCATGCCGCTGGTGACGCCACCTCCGCAGCCGACGCCCTGGATCGAGAATGGCTTGGACAGGTCGCAGATGTCCTTGCCGCTGACGCCCGAGCAACCCGGGAACACTTTGATGCGGTACGCATGCGTCTCTTTGGTATCGAACTCCAGCGTCGCCCGGCCCACGCCGCGCTTGCTGCGGGCCTCGAACGTGATGGTCGCTGCTTCATCTTTCTGCGCCGGACCCATGTAGGCGTACTTCGCATCGGCCGGCACCTTGCCGCCGGATGGCTGCAGGCTGGCGCCGCCGCTCAGCGTGGCGGTCACGGTGCCGCCCGCCGGTGCGCCGTCGGACTTCGCGCGCGGCGCGGCCTCCACTTCGTAGTGGGTGGAGGGCTTGGCGCCTTTGCGCTTGGCGGGGGTGCTGGTGGGTTTCAGCTCCACGCACCGGCCACTTTCCCAGGGCCCCTGCTTGCCTGAGCCGCGCAGCATCATCTCGGCGAACAGGGTCTGGATCAGCTGCGCGCCATGCATCAGTTGCTGCGTGCGCTGCACTTCGTCGGGCCGGAAGATGCTGAAACCCTGTTCCCCCCGGTTCTCGAAGGTCTCGCGACCACCGCGCGACCAGCCGGCACTGATGTCGACGTGCTGCGACGCATAGTTCTCATAGCCGCCCATCTTCAGGTCCATGCGCGAAGACGATCCGTCGGGACCCTGCATCAGCTGGGCGTCGTCGTCCAGCCAGCGTTCGTAAACGAAGCGCGAGTGCACGTACCCACCGGTGCCCTCCTTGCCGGTGACGCGCACAGACGAGTCGATGTCCGACACCACGGTGATCTTGCCCTGCGCGTCCGGGCAGGCCTCCATCTTCATCTTCATCTTGATCTTGCCGGTCAGGCCGTCGTCGATCTTCCCGTCGTAGGTGTACTCCTGGCTGATGCTGCCGTCCGCCCCGATGGTGACCTGCGCACCACCTTCCTTGCCGCCCAACTGGATGGGTCCTTCCTTCGCCAGCTCGGCCAGTTTGTCGTCGGAGGCACCGGCGACCATGCCGGACAACAGTCCACCCGTCATGAACCCGCCGAAGGTGCCCATGCCCAAGCCCAGGAAGCCGCTGGACATACCCTCGCCGGTGAACGCGGCGGGGATCATTTTCGGGACGTGGGCCTGCGTGCCGCGGGCCTGGCGTTCGTAGTCTTCAGCCAGCGCCTTGAGCGCGGCCACCGCCTGCGCCTCGCCGCCCAGCGCCTCTTCGACGCCGGTGGCCTGCATCAGCCGGTAGTGCAGCCAGTAGTCGAGCGGACGCAACGCCTGCAACGAAGGTTCCGGCCCTTCGGCCATGAACTTGTCGAGCTGCGCCTTCGTCGGCGTTCTGCTCTCGACGGGCGCTGTCGTCGCCTGGCCTCCGTCGCCTTGCGTGCATGACGCGAGCGACAGGAGCAGCCCGGCAAGCGTGGGAAATGCTGACCAGCGAACGGGCTTCGAATGCGTCACGTGCGATTCTCCGGTGAAGTCGGTGTGCTGCGGCCGTCCACTGCGATCAGGGCCGTGCGGCCAGCAGCGACGCCGGCACGTCGGCGGTGAGCTTCAACAGCGCGGCCCAGTCCTGCCGGTTGAGGTTGCAATGGGCGGGCACGTCCGGACTGCACGGCGCATCCCCGGCGCCGCGCGTCGGCAGGTTGGCGAAGCGGCCCATCTCGTCCAGCCGCAGCATCCGCAACGCAACGGTCTGCTGCACGTTGCCGCCGACCAGCCACGCGATGCCGTCCTGCGTGGCCACCACGATGTCGCAATGCATCGGCAGACCGTCGCCGGCATCGAGGATGTCGAGCAGGCCCGGATACCCGAGCGTCCGCGACTGCGCCCTCACGTAGCAGAGCAGGTCACCGGCCGCAGGCGTCGCCTCATCCGGTGCGACCAACCGGTAAGGCGCCGTTGGCGACGCACGGCGTGCCGCACGCACGTAGTCCACATGGCGGGACGAGGCGCTGAAGCCCGGCACGCGTGCCTGCCGCATCACCCACGAC
The DNA here is from genome assembly GCF_043632995.1 of Pseudoxanthomonas japonensis. NCBI lineage: Bacteria > Pseudomonadati > Pseudomonadota > Gammaproteobacteria > Lysobacterales > Lysobacteraceae > Pseudoxanthomonas > Pseudoxanthomonas japonensis. The sequence continues at coordinate 315,017 of NZ_CP171632.1, forward strand.
ACGAACGCGGCCGACCACGGCATATCGACCACGAAGCTGCGGCAGGCCGCGCCCGCATTGCCGCAGCCGCTGCCGAGTCCACTTCCACTCCAGTACGCGGCGACCTTGCGCCACGCCTGCGCGCCATCGGCCAGCGCATCGTTCTCGGCCTCGTACACCGTCTGTCCGCCGGCACGGCCGTCGGCATCGATGAAGGGGCGGAACCAGGCGTGGTTTTCCTGGCAGGCGACCGCCGCGATGCGCGTGGCGATGTCGGTCGACGCCAGTTGCGTGCGCAGCTGCGGACAGGGATCGGCGGCACGCGCGCTTGGCGTGTACCAGAGCGCGGCGAGCACGAACAACAGCAGCGAGACGGGTTTCATCGGGTGTCATCCATGGCAGTGGGGCAGGCACGCGGCCTGCCCGCGACGTGGTTCAGAAGTTCCGCATCAGGCCGCGCAGCAGTTTCTTCGCGCCGCCTTCTTCCTTCTTCTCCGGGTCCCGCTTGCCGTCGCCATCGCCCTCGTCGGCAGGCATGCCGCCCATGTCGCCGAAGTCCATGCCCAGCATCGCCACCGTGGTGGCCTTGGTGCGCACGCGCACGTTCCATTCCGGATCCCACGGCTGCTTCGGGTCCGTGGGCTTCGGTGGCCAGGTGAGGTTGGTCTCGGGACCGTAGGCGATCATGTTGAGCGAGGCGAAGCCGCCCTGCTCACCGCCCTTGGCGGTGGTCTTGAAGATGCCCTGCGGAATCGCGCAGGTCGTCGTGCCAGGCGGCAGCAGCACTTTCTGCTTCAGCCACTTGTCGGTGTACGAGCCGGTCAGGTAGTTCACCAGTTCATGGCCGGCCCCGGGCACTTCGGCGCTGCTCCATACGGTGAAGTTGCGTTCGTCCTGCATCGCGATCGCATTGAGGAAGTAGGCTTTCGCGCGATCCACCGGTTGCCAGCTCAGCCCGATGCTGTCGGTCAGTTCGCCACGCGTCTGCAGTGCGATCTTCGGCAGGAAGTCCGCGTTCTGCCCCAGCTCGAACTGCAGCGAGGCCGGTACGCCATCACCGGTGATGCGGTGCTGGCCGACCATCGACGAGCGTTCGCCGACGCGCTTGTTGTTCTTCAGGTTGGGCCACAGCGCATAGCTGGGATTGACGTCGATGTCGCGGTCGGGAACGAACAACCCGGGCGCGATGGAGCCGTCCTGCTGGAACTGGCCGTTCCTGACCTTCAGCGTCATCACCTTCGGCTGGCCGGGCCGCACGGTGGCGCCGCAGCCCCAGTACTGGCGGATGGTCACTTCGATGTCGTGCATCTCGTGCTCTTTGCGTTCCTCTACGTCCTTGCCGGGCGGAGGCGGCAGCAACGACAGGGATTTGCCGACGCCGAGCCCGGCCGGCACCGCCTGTTCCGCGGGCACGCCCGGCTTGAGGCGGTTGTGCATCGCGATATCGAGGACGTGCCCCTGGGTGGCGGGAATGTTGCGCGACTGCGGATAGCCCTGGGGACCTTTCCCGCCGCCCATCATCTTCCCGGCCAGCCCGCCCAGCATGCCCATGTCGGGCATGCCGGCCATCGAATGGGTGGCGACGTCGATCCACACCTGCGTTTCCGGACCGGCCGGGGGAGCGCTGCTTGCGGGCAGCGCGACGACCAGTGCGGTGGCGAGGGCGAGTGTCAGTGGTGTGCGGCGCATGGCGTGCGGCTCCTGATGTGGGCGATGGGGTGGTATGCGAAGAAACGCATCCCCAGCGGACACGCGCCGGACAGGCGGGGGCGGCCGCGTCCAGCCACCCCATCGCGAGGCGTCGGACGAACGGAGGCGCCATGGTCCTGCGGGACTTGCCGGGGCCCCAGGCAGCCCGTGCCGGCCGCGCACGCAGGCATCGCCGCCCTGCCATCACGGCGATGGCGGGGTGAGGCGTGGGTGACGAGGGGCGGCGGCGGCCGTCAGGCTGCGGCGGCGTGCCGGTGCGCGAGCAGGCGGGCGTAGAGCGCGGCGCCGTAGTGGGGCTCGTGCAGCGGCGTGCGCAGTTCGAACTGCGACGACGCGGCGTGCAGCGCGGCGGTGAAGGGCTGCATCAGCAGATCGCCGGCACTGAAGGCGCCACCGGAGTACGACACGGCGACGGTTTCGTCGTCGTCGAAGGCGAGGCGGTCGCGGATGGCGACGACGATGCCGGCAAGCTCGTCGCCGGCACGGGTGTAGATCGTGGCGGCGGCGGCGTCGCCCTGCCGGGCCGCCTCGGCCACGATGCGGGACAGCTGCGCGATCTCGGCGCGCGAGCCGACGCCGGGGCCGTAGATGCGCGCGCACAGGTCCAGGTCGGTGGCCAGCGCGAGGCGTTCGTTGACCAGCGCATGCAGCGGGCCTTTCGGCAGGCGTCCGTCGCTCATCCTCGAATAGGCGTTGAGGCCCTGCACCGCGATCCAATAGGCCGAGCCTTCATCCGAGAAGGCTTCGCCCCAGCCGCCGCCGCGCGCATCCACGCCCTGACGCTGGCCGTAGCCGATCGAGCCCGTGCCGGCGACGATGTTGATGCCGTCGCCGCAGGCCAGCGAGCCGGCCCAGCCGCACACCATGTCGTTGTCGCAGCGGTAGCGGTCGTGGCCGAGCGCCTGCGCCGGGATCGCATCCAGGCGCGCGGTGGCCTGCGTATCCTCGCCGTATGCGGGCAGCCCGAAGAAGGCGTACGCGACGGCGTGCGTGTCCTGCTCGCCGGCCTGCGCCAGCACGGTGGCGATGCCGTCGGCCAGGATCCTGCCGACGCCGTCCAGGCCGACTTCCGGGTGGTACGTCGTGCCGGTCTGCGCTTCGCCCACCAGCACCCCTTCGTCGTCCATCAACGCGAACCGCGTCTTGGTGCCGCCGCCGTCGACGCCGAGGTAGAGGCCTCGTGTCATGGCACGGAATGCAGGCGCACGCCCTGCACGACACGGTTTACCGTGCCCTGCTTGTTCGGATTGTCGGGAGACAGTCCGAGCGCACGCGATACGTGGAAGGCGAACATCTGGGCGACGGCCACGTAGGGCCACAGCAGGTCGACGTCGGCGGCATCGGCGAGCAGCGGCACGGCCATGGTGTCGGCCGCGGCGTCGGCGCGCGGCTGCGCGCTGACCTCGATGACGCGGCCGGCGACGCGGTCGCCGCGCAGTTCATCGATCAGGTCGTGGTCGTACTGGCGCGTCAGCGGATCGTTGGAGACGAAGACGACAACCAGCGTGCGTGCCTGCAGGAACGTCTTGGGGCCGTGGCGGAAGCCGAGGGGCGAGTCGTAGCAGGTCGCGATGGCGCCGTTGCTGAGCTCACCCAGCTTGAGTGCCGCTTCGCGCGCCAGGCCCTGCATCACCCCGCTGCCGAGATAGACGACCCGCTCGTAGCCGGCGAGCGCCAGCGCCTGCGTGGTCGGACAGGCACGGTCGATGACCTGCGCGGTCGCGCGGCTGATGGGCTGGATGCGCGGCGCCAGCTGCGTCGTACCGACGAGCGCGGCGAGCGTGGCGTACATCATGCAGCTGAAGCTGGAGGTCATGGCGAAGCTGGCGTCGTGCGTTTCCTCGGGCAGCTGCAGGGTCAGCAGCTGGCGTGCGGGGGCACGACCGAGTGCGCCTTCGGGATTGCAGGTGACCACGAGGTGGCGCACGTCGCGGACGATGGACTCGACCAGCGCGACGGTCGCCAGGCTCTCGGGACTGTTGCCCGAGCGGCCGAACGACACCAGCAGCAGCGGCTGCGCCGGATCGAGGTAGAGGTGCGGGGCGCTGACGATGTCGGTGGTCGGCACCGCATCGACGCGCGCCGGCAGGTGGCGGTCGAGCAGCGGCGCCAGGCACTGCCCGATGTACGCGGACGTGCCCGCGCCGGTCAGGATCACCCGCGCACGCGGATCCTGCGCGACGGGACCGACGAACGCGTCGATCTGCGCCTGCAGGCCGGCGAGCAGCGCGTGCGTGCGTTCCAGCATCGCAGGCTGCTGCTCGATCTCGCGCGCGGTCCACAGCGCGCCGCCGGCGAGCAGGTCGGATTCGGGAACGCCGAGGTGGTCAGGGGTGTTCATGGGGATGGCAGGCATGATGGTAGTCGTCCAGGACGGCACTGATGTGCGCCACGGCCAGCGACTGCGGATCGAGCGTCGCGCGGCCGTGGCGGAGGGCATGCAATGCATGGGGGAGGTGTTGGCTGACCAGCGGCAGCGGCGGCGGTTGGTCGCGCAGGTTGGCGAACAGGCGCGCACGCGCGTCTTCGATCACCGGGTCGGGCCAGTAGTAGCGGATGCGGTCGCTGAGGCTGTACTGCAGATCGACCGTCAACGCGTCGCCATCCGCGTGGTAGTACCGCTGCCAGTGCTTCGGCTGCTCGCGCATGCGTTGCAACGCAACGTCGCGCAGATTGGCGCGCTTGCCCGGCACAATCCAGTCGCGTTCGATGGCGTCGAGCGCCCACAGCGCTTCGCGCAGCGCGAAGGTCAGGCCGGGGCCGACCTTGAGGATGGCGAAGTGGTCGCGCACCAGCGCCTGCAATGCCTCGCGGGTCTGGTAGTCGGTGGAATGCGCTTCGTAGACCATGCCCGGCAGCGGCACGATGGCCTCGCTCAGGGCCTTCGCCTTCGCCGGCACGTAGTCGATGACCTCATGGTGGTCGAACTCGACACCCGGCTGCACGACGGAGGCGATGACGCGTTCCCATGCACGCTCGAGGCCGGCGGCATGGAAGGCTTCGCGATGCGCCTCGATGGTCGCGCGCGCCGCGGCCGGTGTTGTGGTCTCCAGGCCTTCGATGGCTTCGGTGGCGCCGCCGGGCACCGGCACTTCGGTGCCGATCACATAGACCGGCGCTTCGCCGCCGGCGACCGCATGCGCGTCTTCGGCGGCGCGGCACAAGCGCATGGCGCGACGGACGATTTCGCTTTCCGGCAGCGGCGAGGGATCGCCTTCGCACGCCATCGAACAGTCGAGGTGGATCTTGCGGAAGCCGGCCGCGACATACGCCGCGACCATCACTTCGGCCTTGTCCATCGCCGCGTCCGCGTCGAGCGCGGTCCACGGATTCGGACCCAGGTGGTCGCCGCCAAGGGCGATGCGCGCGGTATCGAAGCCGACCTGTCCGGCGATGCCGTGCACGAACGCGACGAAATCCGCCGGCGTCATCCCGGTATAACCGCCGTCCTGGTTGACCTGGTTGCAGGTCGCTTCGAACAGCACCAGTGGCGATGCGTTCTCCGCTGCATGGCGCAACGTCGCCTCGATGACGATCGGATGCGCGGAGCACACCGAGGTCACGCCAACGGCGTGGCCTTGCTTGTGGCGCGCGATGAGGTCGAGCAGGGCGTGCATGCGGTCGTTCCGGTCAGGCGTCGTGCGGGGCGGGGCGTTCGGGTTCCAGTACCAGCAGCAGCGAGGCGATCAGGGCCAGCACCAGGCCGACCATCTTCAGCGGGCCGGGCACCACGCTGGCGAACACCAGCGACAGCACCGCGGTCACCAGCGGTGCGCCGGCATTGGTCAGCGGTGCGACCACGATGGCCTTGCCGTAGCGGAAGGCGTAGACCAGCATCAGCGCGCCGACCGCGTTCAGCACCTGGATCGCGGCGGTCATCCACGGACCGTCCAGGCCGGTGTTGATCGGCTGGCGCCAGTCGGTCATCGCCCACGCCACCGGCGCCAGCAGCAGTGCGCCGACCATCATGTAGAAGAAGATGCTTTCGGCGCTGACCGTGTGGTTGGCCAGCTTCATGAAATAGGCCTGGATGCCCCACGCCGCCATGATGATCAGCGCCAGCGCGAACCAGCCCAGGCCCTGGGTACCGCCGCCGAACGACAGGTCGAGCAGCGGCAGCGCGACCAGCGCCAGCACGATGCCCAGCGCACCCATCCAGCCGGTGCGCTCGCGCAGCAGCGCGAACGACAGCACGATGGTGATGACCGGCGACAGCGAGATGATCGGGAAGATGAAGTACGCCGGCCCGATCGTCAGCGCCTTGAACAGCAGCATCTGCCCGCCCGCACCGAGCAGGCCGATCGCCAGGCCATAGGCGACGGCGCGCGGCGAGCGGTCGAGTTGCCAGCCGGTGCGCCACAGGATGAACAGCGCAGGCGGCACCATCGTCAGCGCCCATACGCAGTACACCAGCGTGTCGGGAAAGCCGCGCTGCGCCGACAGGCCCGCCAGTGCGCCCCACACGCCCCACAGCGCGACGGTGGTCAGCGCATAGGCCAGCCAGCGGCGACGCGGCGCCACGTCGACGGCGCTCATGCGGCCGCCTCCGGCGTGGCCTGCAGCAGCAGGAAGCGGGTGAAGCCGGCGCGCAGCGTGTTCGCCTTCGCATCGACGCTGCCGAGGTCGGTGTCGTTGAACAGGTCGCGCACGCGGTAGCGGCCTTCACCGAGTCCGCGCAGTTCCAGCGTGCCGTTCCAGTCCTTCGCGTAGAACGCGTAGTACATCGCTCCGTCCTTGGCGATGGCGTGCGTCTCGGGCGCGTCGAAGCCGATGTCGTACAGCTCGCCGCGGTAGTCGCCCAGCGGCAGCATGTGGTCGCGGTACAGCGCGACCCACTTCTTCCACAGTGCTTCCTTCTCCGGCGTCAGGACGTAGCCGCCTTCGGGCAGCGGTGCGGTCGGGTTCTCGGTATCGCGCGGCCAGGTGAACTTGGACGAGATCACCGCGCCGATGCCGACGCTGGAGGCGAAATCGTCGCGGCCGTCGGCCAGTTCCACGTGGTCGCCGGCATAGCTGCTGCCGCGGCCCATCAGGGCCTTGACGCTCTTGCCCTTGCTGCGCACCTGCCACGACGACAGCGGATCCGACGACGGGAACTGGTCGGTCGCCGGCAGGTTGTGGAAGGCGAACGCGGTACCGCACGGGCAAAGTTCGACCACCGCATCCGGATTGGCATCGTGCGCGGCCTTGTAGATCGCGTTCCAGAAGTCGGGCAGTTTCTCGCAGGAGTCGGTCGGACTGGCGTGCTTGTGGGCGGGGTTGTAGCAGGGAGCGACCGCGTTGAGGTGCTGGCCGTCCAGCTTGATGCCCTCGAAGCCCCAGTCGCCGATGGCCTTCTTCACCAGCGCCACGTAGTAGTCGATGGTCGGCTGGTAGGCGGGGCACTGGGTCAGCGCGTTCCACCAGCTGACCTTCTGGAAGGAGCCGTATTCGTCCAGCAGCAGCATGTCGCTGTGCTTGTAGAGGATCTCGCTGCCGGGATCGGCGGCCAGCGGCGCCAGCCACAGGCGCGGGCGCAGGCCCTGGGCGCGCACGGCCTTCACGAAGTCGCGCATGTCGGCATCGCCGCGCGGAAACTTCTTCCGGTCGATCTGCCAGTCGCCTTCGTTGGTCTGCCAGCCGTCGTCGAGCACGGCCCACTGGAAGCCGACCTCGCGCACCTTCGGCAGCGTGGCCAGGATCTGCGCGACGGTGAAGTCGCGCTCGTAGCCCCACGCGCACCAGGTGGGCTCGAACGCGGACGCCGGCGCCTGCGGCGCGGCGATGCCTTCGGCCTTCATGAAGTCGCGGTAGAGGGCGAGCGGGGCGAAGTGATCGCCGGTGTGCGCGCACAGGAACGTGCGTTCGGTGGCCAGCGCCTGGCCGGGCGCGAGGGTGATGGCCTGCACGCCTTCCACGGCGATGCGCGCGCCCTTGCCGGTCTTGCGCACGGGCAGGTCGAGCGTGCGCGGCACCGGCTCGACATGACCGACGGCCAGGCCGACGTCGCGCCGCCAGACGTTGGCGACCGGCGTGCCGCCGCCGTAGTCCGACGCGTCCATGCCCAGCGTGTTGCGCTGGTCGAAGTTGTCGCCCAGCGGCTGCACCCAGTCGCGGCGGTCTTCGTGCGTGGTGCCGGAGAAGCTCCAGAAGCCGCCCGGCGCATTCGCCAGTTCATGTGCCGCCGACCGCCAGCCGGCCACGTCGACCGGTTGCGTGCCGGTGTTGCGGTAGCGCACCTGCATCAGGGCCAGGCCCGGGGACTGTTCGAAGAAAGTCACCGCGACCTGCTTCTCGATGCCCTGCTTCGACACGCCGGTGAAGACGTGGCGCAGGCCGGCGCCATGGCGTGCATCGGTCACCGGCTGGCGCTCCTCGCCATCGAACGCAAAGGCATCGATGGCGCTGCCGTCCTTCAGCAGCAACACTTCACTGGCCTCGAACGGCGTCAGCGTCTTGCCCTTGTAGGCGACACGGGTGCGCAGTGCGCGGTCGAACGTCAGCGACAGCAGGGCATCCTGGGCCGTCATGGCGGCGCTGCCGGCGGCCAGGGCACGGCCCGGCGTCCAGGGCAGGGCGGCCAGGGCGGCGCTGCCGACGGCAAGCTTCAAGACGGTGCGGCGACCAATGGGTGGCATGGGCGGCATTCCGGTTGAGGTGCGACCGATTGTGCGCGAGGCCGGACGGTTGATGCAACACTTTTGTTGCGATATGTTTCGTTTCAGGTTTCGTTACATCACAGGTGGCGTATGCGCAAAGTATGGCAGGGGGTGGTCCTGGCGGTCGTGCTGGGCGGGTCCGCAAGCGGCCCGGTACAGGCGGCTTCGGTTTCCTACGGCATGGACGATTTCGCACGCGTTCCCAAGTTCGACGCGCATGTGCACGCGAACGTCGACGACCCGGCTTTCCTCGAGCAGGCGCGCCAGGACGGGTTCGAACTGATGTCGATCAACGTCGACTACCCCGATTTCCCCAGCATCGCCGACCAGCATGCGGCGGCGACGGCACTGGCCAAGGCCGATCCCGCGCGGCTGCACTGGGCGGCGACGTTCTCGATGGACGGCTTCGGGCAGCCCGGCTGGGCAGACCGCGTCAACGCCGGCCTGGCCCAGGCGAAATCCGAGGGTGCGCGCGCGGTGAAGATCTGGAAGAACGTCGGCATGATCGAGAAGGACGCCGACGGCCGCCTGATCATGCTCGACCATCCCGGGCTGTCGCCGGTCGCGGAACAGGTGCGCGCGCTGGATCTGGTGCTGATCGGCCACCAGGGCGAGCCGCACAACTGCTGGCTGCCGCTGGAGCAGATGACGACGGACAACGACCGCGAGTACTTCCGCAACCATCCGCAGTACCACATGTACCTGCATCCGGATCAGCCCAGCTACGACGACCAGATCGCCACCCGCGACCGCTTCGTCGCGGCGCATCCGGGCCTGCGCTTCGTCGGCGCGCACATGGGCAGCCTGGAGTACGACGTCGATCGGCTGGGGGCGTTCCTCGATCGTTTTCCGGACGCGAGTGTCGATCTGGCGGCGCGCATGAGCCAGGTGCAGTACCAGTCGCTGCGGGACCGCGGGAAGGTGCGCGCGTTCTTCATCCGCTACCAGGATCGCCTGCTGTACGGCACCGACCTGACCGTCAATCCCGACAGCGATCCGTCCGAGTTCCGCCGTTCCGCACATGACGTCTGGACCGCGGACTGGCGCTATCTGGCGACGGCGGAAAGCCAGCGCGTGGACACGCTCGATGCCGACGTGCCCGGGCTGGCGCTGCCGCGCGAGGTCATCGACAAGGTGTACTACCGCAATGCGGTGCGCGTGTTCGGCACTGCCGCGCGCGATTAGGCGAGGATGAGATCGAGGCCGAGCTGTTCGGCCGCCTGGACGATGTCGTTCGGCGCGCCGCGGTCGGTGATCAGCACGTCGAGATCGCCGACCGGCACGATGCGGTGCAGGCAGATCTTGCCGAACTTGGAACTGTCGGTGATCGCGACCACCACGCGCGCCGCTTCCACCATCTTGCGGTTGAGCATGGCTTCCGGTTCGTAGTGCGTGGTGATGCCGCGCTCCAGGTCCAGGCCATCCACGCCGAGGAACAGCATGTCCACGTGCAGCGCGTCCAGCGCCTCGACGGTCAGGCCGCCATAGAAGGCCATGTTCTTGCGGCGCAGTTCGCCGCCCAGCATGACGATGTTGATGTTGTTCTTGGGCGCCAGCGCGCCGAGAACGCCGAAGTCGTTGGTGACCACGGTCACGTCGATGTTCGGCAGCGACTCGGCCAACTGGATGGCGGTGGTGCCGGAGTCGATGGCGATGGTGTCGCCCGCCTTCACCAGGGCGGCGGCACGCTGGCCGATGCGACGCTTCTCGTCCAGGTGGGAGGTGCGCTTGGCTTCGTAGTGGGGCTCGCTGCTGGGCGTCGTGCCGGTGCCGACCACGCTGCTGTCGATCGCGCCGCCGTAGGCCCGGGCCATCACGCCGCGCTCGGCCAGGTAGCGCAGGTCCTTGCGCACGGTCTGCATGCTCACCCCGAACCGGCGGGCGAGCGTGGCCACCTGGACGCTGCCGTGCTGGCGCACGAGCTCGCTGATCTGCAGGCGGCGTTGGCTGGTATCACGGGTGACGGACATGGGACCTCCTTGTAGCGCGATCAGTATGGATTATTTCGTTACATTTCGCTATTGATACAAAACGAAACATGTTATAGGCTCGGTTTCGTTTGGTTGCGTAACATAACTGCCACCTTCTGAGGAGAGACCCATGAAGACCGCGCGGCTGCACCGGAACTTGCTCTTTTGTAGTGTGGCCCTGGCTCTGAGCGTGCCGGTCGGCGCGTTGGCCCAGCAGGCGGAGGCCGCGAGCGCGGACCCGGCGCCGGCAGGGCAGGAGAGCCAGGGCGATCCCGCGACCCTGGATACCGTGGTCGTCACCGGCGTGCGCGGCAGCATGGCGCGTGCCATCGAACTGAAGCGCGAGTCCGGCACGGTCCAGGATTCGATCAGCGCGCTGGAACTGGGCAAGTTCCCCGACGACAACGTCGCCGATTCGCTGAGCCATATCACCGGCGTGTCCATCTCGCGCACCGCCGGCGGCGAGGGCCAGAAGGTCAGCGTGCGCGGCCTGGGCCCGGAGTACACGCTCACGACCTTCAATGGCCGCATCCTCGCCACCGACGGCGCGGGCCGCGACTTCGCCTACGACGTGCTGCCGGCCGACGTGATCAGCGGCGCCGACGTCGTCAAGGGCGCGCAGGCCTCCTTGTCCGAGGGCGCGATCGGTGGCCTGATCAACCTGCGTTCGGCCAGCCCATTCGACCAGGACGGCCAGCAGGGCGTGATCCGCCTCGAGGGCGACCGCAACCAGATGTCCGAACTCGACGGGCACAAGTTCTCCGCGACCTACAGCAACCTGTTCGCCGACAACACACTGGGCGTGCTGCTCGGCGTGGTGTACGGCAAGCGCAAGGACCGCACCGACATCGCCGGCAACGACGGCGGCTGGAGTCGCAACGCGGATCCGAACGACGAAAGCTGGCTGTGGGGAAACACCTGGGGCGGCGCCATCGATCCCAACGGCAACGGCGAGCTGGATGAGGACGAGTACGGCCTGATCGCGCCCGGCCAGTTCCGCGTCGGCTCCATCCTGGAAGAGAAGAAGCGCCGCGCGCTGTCGGCGAAGATCGAATGGCGCCCCAGCAACAGCTTCAAGCTGACGCTGGACGGGCTGAAGACGCGCCTGGACTCGCCGCAGGTCGGCTACCAGCAGTCGTACTACCCGCTGTTCGCGCCGGGCCGCTGGTCCGACATGACGATCCAGAACGGCATCGTCACCGGCTTCACGATGGACAATCCGGATCCGGAAATGCGCCTGAATCCGGAACTGCTCAACATGACCGAGCACCGGGTGGTCGACACTGATCTTTACGGCGCCAACGCCGAGTGGAAGGTCAGCGACGACCTGACCCTGACCGGCGACGTCTATCGCTCGACCTCGAAGCGCTACTCCGGTGGCCAGGACACCTACGTGGTCCTGCGCATGAACCAGCCCAACGTCGCCCGCATCGAACTGAGCGGCGGCGCCGTGCCCAACGTCACCGCCCTCTTCGACGACGGCCGCCAGCTGGCGAACGGCCTGGCCAACGGGCAGTTCGGGGGTTCGGACTTCAACACCCACTACATGGAACTGCGCGGCGACAACATCGTCGACGAGATCACCGGTGGCACTCTCGGCGGCGAGTGGTACGTCGGCAAGTTCGCGATGGACGACCTGCATTTCGGTGTCACCGCCACGGATCGCAAGAAGACCCGCGACCTGATCAACAACACGCTCAACGGCGGCGCCGACTACTACTCCGGCGACAACGCGATCAACGTCGGCGCGCTGGGCGGCAACGTGCTGTCGCACTCGTTCACGCTGCCGAACTTCATGCGCGGCGTGAATGCGGACTTCCCGCGCACGTTCCTCGCCTTCGACGTGCCGAACTACCTCAACCAGCTGGCGGCCTACAACGGCAACGCGCGCCCCGGCGGCGGCACCTACGATTTCGCCAATGCGGCGCCGCAGTGGAATCCGCTGGAAAGCTACCGCGTCAGCGAGGACACCAAGGCCGCCTACGTGCAGGCGGACTTCTCCGGCGAGCGCTGGAGCGCCGACGTCGGCGTGCGCTTCGTCAAGACGCGGACCACCGCGGAAGCCTGGGATGCGCCGATCCTCAGCATCACCGAGAACGGCGCGTTCAACTACACCGCCAACTATGCCGAACCCACGGCGATCCGCCAGGACGGCGACTACAGCTACGTGCTGCCGGCCGGCAACTTCACCTGGCGCTTCACCGACGACCTGCAGCTACGCCTCGGCGCGGCCAAGACGATGGCGCGCCCGCCGGTCGACAAGCTGGCACCGACCAACACCACCGCGAGCGTGTCGTGGGGCGAGTTCACCCAGATCTACGGCGGCAACGTCGACCTGAAGCCGTACGAAGCCAAGCAGGGCGACGTGTCGCTGGAGTGGTACTTCAGCGAGAACTCGATCTTCAACGTGGCCGTGTTCTACAAGCGCATCGAGAACCAGCTGACCACCAGCTGGGAGCCTGGCCAGGACATCGGCGTCGGCCCCATCCTGCGACCGGACGGCACGCCGATCGGGACTGAGCCGACCCTTTTCAACGTGATGCGCCCGATCAACGGCGACTACGCCAAGGTCCGCGGCATCGAGGCCGGGCTGCAGCACTTCTGGGAGAACGGCTTCGGCTTCCGTGCGCAGTACACGCGCAACTGGTCGAAGAGCTTCGTCGGCGACCAGGAGCGTCCGCTGGAAGGCATCGCCCCGTCGGTCTATTCGCTGGGACTGATGTACGAGAAGGGTCCGTGGTCGCTGGGCGCCACCGCCGACCGCACCGATGGCTTCGTCACCGCCATCAACGTGCTGGGCGAGGGCTACAACGAGCAGGCCGATGCGATCACCTGGCTGACCGCGCATGTGTCGTACCGCTTCAACGACCGCTTCAGCCTGTCGCTGGAAGGCCGGAACCTGCTCGACGAAGCACAGACCTACAGCATCAACGGCAATCCGCTGCTGTCGCAGGGCTACTACCGGTACGGTCGCGGCGTGAACCTGGGTCTGAGCTACCGGTTCTGATCCTCATCGACGCTGATATCGGAAGGGCCCCGGAAGGGGCCCTTCCTCGTCTGGATCGTCCGCTGTTGCAGGCAAAGGGGTCGGGTGCCACTCCCTCTACGTCCGCAGACGGAAGTCGCTCGAGAAGTTTCGCTCGGTGCCGTCGAGGGGGTCGATGAACCTGAGCGTCCTGGCGAGCAGTTGGAGCGGGGCCGAGTAGTCGCCTGCGGCGCGGTGGCGCGCTGCCGGATAGATCGGGTCGTTGGCGATCGGTGCACCCAGCGCGGCCATGTGCACGCGCAGCTGGTGTTTCCGTCCAGTGACCGGCGTGAGCGCGTAGTGCCAGCGCCGCTCTTGGCGCGCGATGACATCGATCCGTGTCTCGCTGTTCGCCGGTCCGGGCATTTCCTGCATCCGGAAAAACGGTTCGCCAGTGACCACGCGGCTGGCATGCGTGTACGGAAACGCAAGGTCCGGCAACGGCGGTGCGATCGCCTCGTACACCTTTTCGATCCTCCGCTCACGGAACAATGCCTGGTAGCGTGCGCGGCTGTCCGGATTGGTCGAGAACAGCACGAGTCCCGCCGTATCGCGATCGATGCGGTGCAGCGGCGTCAACGCGGGGTTGCCGATACGTCGGACCAGGCGCGCCAGCAGGGTTTCATGGACGTGGGGGCCGGCGGGCGTTACCGGAAGGAAGTGGGGCTTGTCGGCCACCAGCACATGGGCGTCGGCATGCACGACGACCTCGTCGAACGGGATCGTCGGCTCGTGTGCCACTTCGCGGTAGTAATGGATCTCGACGCCGACGCGGTATCCGGTATCCGGCGCCACCGGTGTGCCGGCGTCGTCCAGCACGCGCCCGCGCGCCATCCGCTCGATCCATTGCGCGCGGGGTACGGCGGGAAACCGCGCGCACAGACAGTCCAGCACCGTCGTCCATGCCCCCGGCGGGAGCTGCAAGGTGCTGGCGGCGAGTCCGTCGATGCTGGGCGGGCGTCTGCTCACGGGCGTCAGTGTCTCATCCGTGCGGCCAAGCCACGGGTGCGCCACGCGCGCGACTCCGCCTCCTGACGGGTGCAGGACCCATCATGCGAGCTCTGCGTTGCAGCGCGAGTGCACGGGCGGGCACCGTCGACGATGGCCGATGCGATGCCCCGATTTTGCTTCGGCGGTGCAACGCCAATATACTGCCCCCCACTATCCGGGTCCCGACGGCATGCCGCACTCTCCTGCCGACAAGAAGAAGGCGCTCACGCGCGTGAAACGCATCCGTGGACAGCTGGATGCGCTGGAGCGCGCGCTGGAGGACGGTGCCGATTGCGCGCCGGTGCTGCAGCAGCTCGCCGCGGTGCGCGGTGCGGTCAACGGACTGATGTCCGAGATCCTGGAAAGCCATCTGCGCGAGGAATTCGCGCATCCGGCTTCGACCCCCGAACAGCGCGAGGCCGGCATCGATGCCGCCGTCGCGCTGGTACGGTCCTATCTGAAGTAGGAGCGGGCCATGCCCGCGATGCGTTTCCCGTCCTTGGCCGAGGAGCATCGCGGGCATGGTCCGCTCCTACAAAAATCCCCCCTCTCGCAGGAGACTGACCATGAAATCCCGTGCCGCCGTCGCCTTCGCCGCAGGCGAACCGCTGAAGATCGTCGAGATCGACGTCGCGCCGCCGAAAGCCGGCGAGGTACTGGTGAAGATCACCCATACCGGCGTCTGCCACACCGATGCGTTCACGCTGTCGGGTGACGATCCGGAAGGCCTGTTTCCCGTCGTGCTGGGCCATGAAGGCGCCGGCATCGTGGTCGAGGTCGGCGAAGGCGTCACCAGCGTGAAGCCGGGCGACCACGTGATTCCGCTGTACACCGCCGAGTGCGGCGAGTGCCTGTTCTGCAAGAGCGGCAAGACCAACCTGTGCACGTCGGTGCGCGCCACCCAGGGCAAGGGCGTCATGCCGGACGGCACCTCGCGCTTCTCCTACGAAGGCCAGCCGCTGTACCACTACATGGGCTGCTCGACCTTCAGCGAATACACCGTGGTCGCCGAAGTGTCGCTGGCGAAGATCAATCCCGACGCGAACCCGGAGCACGTCTGCCTGCTCGGCTGCGGCGTCACCACCGGCATCGGTGCCGTGCACAACACCGCCAAGGTGCGGGAAGGCGATTCGGTCGCCGTGTTCGGCCTCGGCGGCATCGGCCTGGCGGTGATCCAGGGCGCGCGCCAGGCCAAGGCCGGCCGCATCATCGCCATCGACACCAATCCGTCCAAATTCGAGATGGCGCAGCAGTTCGGCGCCACCGACTGCGTCAATCCGAAGGACTTCGACAAGCCGATCCAGCAGGTCGTCGTCGAGATGACCGGGTGGGGCGTGGACCATTCGTTCGAATGCATCGGCAACGTCAACGTCATGCGTGCCGCGCTGGAATGCGCGCACCGCGGCTGGGGGCAGAGCGTGATCATCGGTGTCGCCGGTGCAGGGCAGGAGATCAGCACGCGACCGTTCCAACTGGTGACCGGGCGCAAGTGGATGGGCACCGCGTTCGGCGGCGTGAAGGGCCGCTCGCAGCTGCCGGGCATGGTCGAGGACGCGATGAAGGGCGACATCGAACTCGCCCCGTTCGTGACCCACACCATGCCGCTGGACGGCATCAACGAAGCCTTCGACCTGATGCATGAAGGCAAGTCGATCCGCAGCGTGGTGCACTACTGACGCTCGAGCCCCTCTCCCCTCGGGAGAGGGGTTGGGGTGAGGGTCCGGCGACATCCCGATGCCCGGACGCCGCACTTCTTGCAGCGTCCGCTGCTGTTCGCCCCCTCACGCTCCGTCCAACCCTCATCCGGCGCTTCGCGCCACCTTCTCCCGGCGGGAGAAGGGAATACGGGAATCACCATGACACTACAACGCATCGAACACCGCGCCATGCATGGCGGCTGGCAGGACGTCCATGAACACGCATCCAGCAGCCTCGGCTGCACCATGCGGTTCGCCATCTATCTGCCTCCGCAAGCTGAGACACAAAAACTGCCCGTGCTTTACTGGCTCTCCGGCCTGACTTGCACGGAACAGAACTTCATCACCAAGGCCGGCGCGCAGCGCTACGCCGCCGAGCACGGCGTGATCCTGGTTGCCCCGGATACCAGTCCGCGCGGCGATGATGTCGCCGATGCCGACAGCTACGACCTGGGCAAGGGCGCTGGTTTCTACGTCAACGCCACGCAGGCGCCGTGGTCCGCGCACTACCGGATGTACGACTACCTCGTCGACGAACTGCCGGCGCTGATCGAAGCGAACTTCCCCGTGACCGATGCGCGCGGTATCAGCGGACACTCGATGGGCGGGCACGGCGCGCTGACGATCGCGCTGAAAAATCCCGGTCGCTACCGCAGCGTCTCGGCGTTCTCGCCGATCGTGGCGCCATCGCAGGTGCCGTGGGGCGAGAAGGCGTTCGGTGCGTATCTCGGCGAAGACCGCGCCGCGTGGAAGGCGTACGACACCGTCGCGCTGATCGCGGACGCACAGGAACGCCTGCCGCTGCTGGTCGACCAGGGCGATGCGGACGAGTTCCTGAACACCCAGCTGAAGCCGACGCTGTTGCAGGCTGCAGCCGACGCTGCAGGCCATCCGCTGACGCTGCGCCTGCAGCCCGGCTACGACCACAGCTACTACTTCATCGCCAGTTTCATCGGTGAACACATCGCGCATCACGCGAAAGCATTGACCACGTAGGGCGGGCTCAAGCCCGCCGCCCTGGTCGTCGGTGTGTGCGGGATGGCGATGGTGGGCCGAGGCCCACCCTACGGAAGCGGGTGGCGAGTACATCGCGCATCACGCAAGGCATTGACCGCGTAGGGCGGGCTCAAGCCCGCCGTCCTGGTCGTCGGTGTATGCGGGATGGCGATGGTGGGCCGAGGCCCACCCTACGGAAAAGCGGGTGGCGAGTACATCGCGAATCACGCGAAGGCATTGAGCGCGTAGGGTGGGCTCAAACCCGCCGTCCTGGTCGTCGGTGTATGCGGGATGGCGATGGTGGGCCGAGGCCCACCCTACGAAGCGGGTGGCGACTACATCGCGCATCACGCGAAGGCATTGACCGCGTAGGGCGGGCTCAAGCCCGCCGTCCTGGTCGTCGGTGTATGCGGGATGGCGATGGTGGGCCAAGGCCCATTCTACGAGGCATCCGCAAGCTCGAAGTCGGTGAACGCGAAGCGCCCATCGCGCAGTCCGGTGTCGCCCTGTAGCAGCGCAAGCGGCGCGTCGAACATCGGGCCGGCCGAGACGCAGGTGTGGAACTCGCCGTTCTCGCCGCAGGGATCGACCTCCGCGGGCAGATCGCGCAACAGCGTCTCGTCGAAGGCGCGGCCGCCGAACGCGATGTCGAGTTGCTGCGTATCCACGCAGCACAGCCGGGCACGAAGCCCGCCAGCGATCATCTCCCGCGCCAGTACGCCGGTATCCGCACCGAACAGCGGCGTCATCACGTCCCAGCCGATCTTCGCCAGGTTCCGCACCCGGTAGGCGCGGATGTCGTCCAGGAACAGGTCGCCGAACGCGACCGTGCGCAGCGTCGGCCAGCGGCGGGCGGCGTCCGCCAGCGCGGCCGCCATCGCCCGCTCGTAGTCGTCGTTGGTGCAGCGGGCAGCGATCATCGCTTCGATCAACGGCAGGCCGGCCGCACGCGCCTGCGCATGCAGCACGCTGCGGCGGATGCCCTGCATCGAGACGCGATCATAGTCTTCGGTCACCGTGGTCAGCAGGCCAACCACCTGGACATCATCGCGCCGGCGCAGGGTGTGCAGCGTCCATGCGGCATCCTTGCCGCCGCTCCAGGCGAGCAGGACGGGAAGGCGTTCCGTCATCAGGCCGTCGCGACGCCATGCCGATGCCGCGGATCACGCGGCCGACACATCGCGCAGTTCCCATGCACTTCCCGCCAGCAAGCGCAGGCGATGCTTGAGCACGTGGCCCGGTATCGACGAGGTCGCCACCAGCAGGATGCTCAGGTCGTCCTGCTGGCCACGGACCGTGGCGCCTTCGTCCACCACGCCGAGGCCGGGATCGACTTCATCGGGTTCTTCCTGTCGCGCACGCCAGCGGTCGAACAGGTGGCTGGTGCGCAACGCATGCTGCAACTGGGCGGCGAACTCCTCCGCGCCATGCGCATCGAAACTGAAAGCCGGATCGCTGCCGCGCGCGCGGCCGGGATCCGGCAGGCTGATGTAGTAACGGACGGCCATGGCACCCCCGGTGGAAACGTGGGGCATAGCGTCGTGCAAGACGCGTTAGCCCGCCGTTATGCCACCTTGAAGGGCGCCGGCGGCGCGGCGAAGGCGGCGACCACGGCACCCTTGCCGACATTGACCATGCCGGTCAGGCTCATCACGCTCTCGAACACCTCGACCTTGTTGTTCTCGCAGATGTCGCGCAGGCGCTGGTAGCCGGGCAGGGCGCGCAGTTCCGACAGCTCGCCGCCGTAACTCAGGCACAGGGTCGGCGTCATCAGGCCGGCCATCACGCGGTTGCCGGCGAACTTGAACATCTGTTCCACCGCATTCTCGAAGCCCTTGATCTTGGCCACCGGCTCGGTGTTGCCGGCGTGGCCGTACAGCACGGGCTTGATGTCCAGCGCGCTGCCCAGCGCGGCGCTGAGCAGGCCGACGCTGCGGTCGCCCTTGGTGCGCGCCCGGTTGCGCAGGTAATACAGGTCGCGCGGGATCATGTAGCCATGCGTGTTGTTGGCCAGTTCCTCCAGGCGCACGCGGATCTGCTGCACGCTGGTGCCGGCGTCACGCATGCGCACCGCCTCCACCGCGGTGATGCCCTGCGCGGCGAAGAGGTTCTGCGTGTCGATCACGCGCAGTGCGAACGGCGAGTTGTGGCCCGCGGCCTGACGCACCGGCTTGTAATCGTTGAGGATGGCGAAGCTGGCCTGCATCGCGTTCTCGTGGATCGGCGAGCGCGTCTTGGTGATCGTCATGCAGAAGACGTGGTCGTAGTCGATCACCAGCCGGCCCAGGAACAGGTCGCGGATCTGGTTGACGGTGAACGGCGTGGTCTCCGCCTCGTGGCCGCGCTCGGCCACGTGCGCGTGCAGGAAGCTCAGCGTCGCCTGCTCGTCGCGATGGTCCGCGAGCACGGCTTCGCCGATGCGCACCGTGATCGGCAGGATCACGATGTTGTGTTGTTCCAGGTACTCCAGCGGCAGGTCGCACGCCGAATCGACGACTATCCCAATGCGCATCTAGCCCCTCCCGGCATTCGTCGCATTTGTACTTATCTCCGCAAAACTAGCGGACAACAGACGCCAAGTCGTCGCGTAAACGCGTGAAGTGTGAGTTGTGTCACTTTTCCGGGCGAGTCGAGGGCGGCCAAAGCGCGGTCTGCGTCCGGTTCCTGGCGGGGTGGGCGCCCATAATTAGCGTGACATGAGTCACATATATGGCCGTCGACGGCTTGTCCTGCCCCGGGGCCGGCCCGACACTTCACCCCTCAAGCAAGGGGCAACATGACGCAGCGATGGGGGTGGCTCCTGCTGCTGGCCCTGCTGCCGGCGGGGCCTGCGCGGGGGGAGAACATCGCGCGGATCGACCGTCTCCAGCCCTCGACGCTGGAACAGCAGGCCGGACAGCGCGCCGGACTTTTCTCGGAACGTCGCTTCGAAGGCGGCGGCGCGTCCGCGCGCGTGATCGGCAACGGGCAGTGGCGGGTGTACCCGCGTGCCGGCATCGCCGACCCGCTGCTCGTGGTCTATCACCCCTACAACGCCCGCGTGACGGTGCGCGCACCCGGCGACGCCACGCCCCGCACGCAGGATCTGTTCCAGCCCACGCTGGACCCCCAGTTCAGCCGGCGCGCGCTGGTGTTCCCGCTGTCGCGCGATGGTCCCGTCGAGGTGACGGTGGAAGGCGCCCGCTATCCGATGCAGGTGGCGATCGAGGCCCGCGCCGATTACGCCGCCGCCGACCTGTGGCACGTACGCCTGTTGCTGCCGGCGGTGGGCATGACGCTGGGCGTGGCGCTGGCGGTGCTGCTGTTCTGGCTGGTGCTGCGCGAGCGCGTCTACCTGCTCTATGCCGCCGCCATGTTGCTGCAACTGCTGTACGTGCTGTGCTCCTACGGCGAGGCCTACGCGTGGCCGGGCCTGTCGCTGCTGCGCCACTTCGGCGCCCAGGGCATCTGGGCCATCGGCACCCTCGCCACCGTCCTGCTGGTGTACCTGTGGCAGGACTACGCCAACCTGCGCCGCGCTGCGCCGCGGCTGGCCTGGCTGATGCGGCTGGTCGGGGTGTACGGCTGCCTGCTGACGCTGGTGCTGCTGGTCTCGCCCTGGCCGGCCGACGACAGCTGGTTCCCCAGCGTCGCCAACGGCCTGTTCCTGCTGACCAACGTGGTGACGCTGGCGACGCTGCTGGTGGCGTGGTGGCGCGGCGAACGCCACGCCAGCATCGTGCTGCTGTCGTGGTTGCCGCTGCTCGTCTTCACCATGATCCGCGCGCTGCGGTTCAGCGACGGCGAAAGGGCGGGTCCGTGGCTGGAATACGGCATTCCGTGGTGGCTGGCCTTCACGGCCGTGGCACTGGGCCTGGGCCTGGCGCACCGCATGCTGACCTTCCGCCGCGAGCGCGACAGCGCCAAGGCGCATGCCGAGCGCGACGCGCTGACCGGTGTGCTCAACCGCGGCGCCATCGAGCATCGTCTCGACTGGGCATTGATCGAGCGCCAGCGCGAAGGCATTCCGGTGTCGCTGCTCTTCATCGACCTCGACCACTTCAAGCAGGTCAACGACCGCCATGGGCACGCCACGGGCGATGCCTGCCTGCGTGCGGTGACGCGCGTGATCAGCCAGCAGTTCCAGTACGGCGACCAGCTCGGCCGGCTGGGGGGCGAGGAATTCGTGCTGGTGCTGTCCGGGGTGGAACTGCATGCCGCCATGCGCATCGGCGAGGAAGTCGGTGCGCGCATCCGCCACGATTGCGCGGTGGTCGACGGCGTGGCCGTCGAGGTCACCGCCAGCATCGGCGCCGCACAGGCGCGCCATGGCGACACCGTGTCCACGCTGATCGCCCGCGCCGACCAGGCCATGTACGTGGCCAAACGGGCCGGTGGCGACCGCATCGTCGCCGAAGACGCGCCCTGCCATGGCGCCGACAGCACGAAGGCGCCCGCAGGCGCCTCCGTGAACTGATGCCGCCAGGCGCCTATTTCGAATAGGCGCGCGGCAGCGGACCGGCCGGTTGCAGGTAGCGGTCGCGCAGTTCCGTCTGGCGCGAACGCATCGGCATCGCGCGCCCTCCCAGCCACACCTGCTCCGCGGTGCTCGACACGTCGAGCGGATCGGCGGTCCACAGCACCAAGTCGGCCAGCTTGCCCGGTGCGATGGTGCCCACGCGGTCGCCCACGCCGAATGTCTCCGCCGGCACGCGGGTCAGTCCGGCCAGGCCGTCTTCCCACGGCAGGCCGTTGGCCACCGCATTGCCCGCCAGCTGGCGGATCTTGCGTGCGTTGTGCGAGGCGTCGCCGGCCTGCGAGAAGCTGACGCTCACGCCGGCGGCGTCCAGCCGCGCGGCGTTTTCCAGCGTGGCGCCGATCTGGTCGAAGTCCGCCGGCAGGTCCGCCAGCGCATCCACGAACACCGGTACCTTCGCCTGCGCCAGCTGCGGCGCCAGCTTCCAGCCTTCGGCACCGCCGGCGATGGCGATGCGCACGTTCTCGCGCTGGGCCCAGCGCAGCAGCTGGCGGATGTCGGCGGCACGGTTCACCTGAACCACGATGCGGCCGTTGCCGGCGAGATAGCGTGCGAGCGTCGCGCGTCCGGCCGGCGTCAGTAGTGCGTGCGGCGAATCCGCCGGCACGCGGCCACGCGCCTCGGCCACCATCTGGTCCAGCAGCATCCACTGCGCTGCACGCGACTTGCCGGCCAGCTCCGCGCCGCCGCTGCCCAGGCGCACGAACAGCGCACGCGGACCGACCGGATCGGCGCTGCCGTCCAGCCGCATCACGCCGCCCTGGCCAGCGATGAAGGAACCCCCGGTCGAGGCGGCCAGCAGGGTGAAGCCGATGCCTTCCACGCGCGTCACCGGGATCACCACCGAGGCCGGGTTGTAGGCCAGCGTCACGTCGAATTCCGGGCGCATCGGCTGGTCCTGCAGCGTCACCGAGGCGTCGACGGTGGACGACTCGCCCGACACCTCCTCCAGCCCGATCTCGGTGATGCCGCCGAAGAACGCCGGCGTCAGCGGACGACCGTTGGCCTCCACCACCGTCGCGCCCGGTGCAGCCAGGCCGCTGCCCACCGCCTGCACCACGCCGTTGCGCACCAGCACATCGGCGTTCTTCAGCGTGCCCTGCGCACCGGCGGTATGCACGGTGGCGTTGCGGATCAGGATGTCCTGGGCGAAGGCAACAGACGACGCGGACGCCAGTGCAACGGCCAGCGCCAATGCCTTCACCGTCGTCCCAGCGAACGCTGGGACCCATCTGGCTTTTGCTTCTGTTGCTTCCGACCTTGAAGGCGAAAGCAGGATGGATCCCAGCGTTCGCTGGGATGACGGCAGGGATGTACGACAGGCGCGACTCATGGCACCACCTCCTGCCCCAGCATGAAGTCCGACACCGGTTGCCTGCTGCGGTCGTTGCGGTCGTAGATGCGTGCGCCGTCGATGTAGACCTGCTCGGCCTTGGCGTACACGCTGAAGGGGTTCTGGTTCCACAGCACCACGTCGGCCATCTTGCCGGCCTCCAGCGTGCCGGTGCGCTCGGCGATGCCCAGCGACTTCGCCGCATTGCTGGTCACCCAGCGGATCGCACGCTCCGGCGCGATCTCGCCCATGCCCGCGCGGCGCGCATTCGCCATCACCTTCGCCGCTTCCTGGTTGAGGCGCTGGATGCCTTCATCGGAATCCGAGTGCACGATCGCGCAGCTGTTGGTGGGACGGTCGACCAGCGCGATGTTTTCCTGGATGCCGTCGAAGGCCTCCATCTTGAAGCCCCACCAGTCGGCCCACAGCGCGCCGCACACGCCGTCCTGCGCCAGGCGGTCGGCCAGCTTGTACGCCTCCACGCCGTGGTGGAACGCGGCGATCTTGAAGCCGAACTCCTTCGCCAGGTCCAGCATCGTGGTCATCTCGTCGGCGCGGTAGCAGTGGATGTGCACCAGGATCTCGCCATTGATCGCGCCGGCCAGCGTGTCCAGCTTCAGGTCGCGCTTGCCGCCGCTGTCGCCGCCGCTGTCCGCCTTGTCGTCGCCGCTGGCGCGTTCCCACCAGCGCTTCTTCTTCGGCTGCTGCGGCTTGGGCGCGTTCTTCTTCAGGTACTCGCTGGCGTCGATGAAGGCCGCACGGTAGCCGGCCACGTTGCCCATGCGCGTGGCCGGACCGGCCTTGCCGCCGTACACGCGCTTGGGGTTCTCGCCGCAGGCCATCTTCAGGCCCCACGGTGCGCCGGGAAACTTCATGCCCTGGTAGCTGGTGGACGGCACGTTCTTCAACGTCACGCCGCGGCCGCCGACCAGGTTGGCCGAGCCGGGCAGGATCTGCATCGACGTCACGCCGCCGGCCAGCGCGGTGTGGAAGCCCGGGTCCTGCGCCCAGATCGAATGCTCGGCCCACACGTTCGCGGTCACCGGCGCGGTCGCCTCGTTGCCGTCGCTGTGCGCCTTGACGCCCGGGCTGGGGTACACGCCCAGGTGCGAGTGCACGTCGATCAGCCCCGGCGTCACCCACTTGCCGGTCGCGTCGATGCGCGTGGCGCCTTCCGGTGCGGACAGGCCGCGGCCGACCGCCGCCACTTTGCCGTCGGCCAGCAAGACGTCGGCGCCGTCCAGGCGCTCACCGGTACCGGTCAGCACGGTGGCGTTGGCCAGCAGCACGGGGCCGGACGCGAGCGCCTTGTAGGTGCTCGGGTACGGGTCCTGGGTGAAACGGGAGGTGGGCGTGGCGGCCAGCGCGCTGCCGCCCAGCGAGGCCAGGATCAGCCCGGCCAGCAAGGTCGTTCGCATCGTGTATCCCCTGGAAGAGACCCGAAACCTAACCGGCCACGCCGCGCCTTGCCAAGTGCGTGCGTCGCAGTCGTGCCAGAATCGCCAGTACAACAACAAGAAAAAGAGGCTAGGCATGAAGGACAAGAACGAGATCGTCGACAACTGGCTGCCGCGCTACACCGGCGTGCCGCTGGACCAGTTCGGCGAGCATGTGCTGCTGACCAACTTCGGCGGCTACCTCAACGTGTTTTCGCAGCTCACCGGCGCGCCCATCGTCGGCCTGGACCGGCCGATGGCCAGCGCCACCGCCGACGGCATCACCATGATCAACTTCGGCATGGGCAGCCCCAACGCGGCGACGATGATGGACCTGCTGTCGGCGATCATGCCCAAGGCGGTGCTGTTCCTCGGCAAGTGCGGCGGGCTGAAGCGCAAGAACGAGCTGGGCGACCTGGTGCTGCCGATCGCGGCGATCCGCGGCGAGGGCACCAGCAACGACTACCTGTTGCCGGAAGTGCCGGCGCTGCCGGCGTTCGCGCTGCAACGTGCGGTGTCCACGATGATCCGCGACCTGGGCCACGATTATTGGACCGGCACGGTGTACACCACCAATCGCCGCGTGTGGGAGCACGACCTGGCTTTCAAGGAGCGCCTGCGCGCGATGCGCTGCATGGCCATCGACATGGAAACTGCCACCGTCTTCGCCGCCGGCTTCGCCAACCGCATCCCCTGCGGCGCGCTGCTGCTGGTCAGCGACCAGCCGATGATCCCGGAAGGCGTGAAGACCGAGGCCAGCGACGCCAAGGTCAGCTCCTCGTTCGTCGAGAACCACATCACCGTGGGGATCGAGGCGCTGAAGCTGATCCGCCGCAACGGCAAGTCGGTGCGGCATCTGCGGTTCGACGAGTAGCGTCGTGCGTCTGAAGTGCATTGATCGTCCCTTGATTCCGGCGGGCATGGCTCGCCGGAATCATCCGCGCTGGAACTGCGAGCGGTATTGGTGCTTTCCCCCGAAGCGTCGATGGAAAGCATCGATTGGAGGGCAATGAACACGGTCATAAGCGCCATCTTCCTTGTAGTCCTGCTGGCGATGGTGCTCGTCTATCCGATGTATTTCATCGCGTTGTCTTCGTTCGGAAAGATCATGGCGCGGGATCATGCCGATCTGGTGGGCCGGCAGCGTCCAAGCCTCAATGAGTCCTACGGACTCCTTGGGAAAGTCAAAGCCGGCCATATCGGCGATGCGCCGTTGTCCCCCGATGCGGCGCGGGCGCACACTTCCGCGAGGCGGCTGTTGTACGTGGGCATGAGCCTGTTCATGGCAGTACTGTTCATTGGCCTCGCCGACGCGATGGTCAGCAAGCACGGCGCTGGCGCCTAGCATCCGTCCGACACGACGGAGCCCGTTCGCCAAGATCATTCCGGCTGAACATCCGTGCTGACACGATGCGGGTTTCCGACAAGGAGCAGGTCGATGCGAAACGCAGGAAGGTTGGGCGCGCGAGCAGGCTTCGCGACAGCCCTGATGACGTTCATTGCCGCGGCTGCAGCCGCCGGAATGGTGGCGGACACCGGCGCCGGGGAGGCCGCCGTATCCACGTCGATCAAGACGCATCACGACCGTCTCAAGGGTGTAGAAGAATCGACACGAGACGACGCCCGTGAGCGCGCCCGCCGGATGACGGAGACGTTCGATCGCGATCTCGCAGCGGCCTATACGCCGGAGCGCCTGGCGACCGCGTCCGACGAGGAGCTGGAGGAACTGTTCCAGGCTGCCAACCGCGTCGTCTTCTATGCGCATGGACCAGCGCATGCGGTACTGCTTCAACGGACTGCGCAATCGCTGGAAACGCGGTCGAAACTGACCGACGAGCATCGCCGCGACCTCTACCGCGCCTGGGTGGTGACGCGTCAGTTCGACAATGCCAATGCCCTGGCGCGCGCGCATCCCGGCTTGCAGCTGCAGGCATTGCCACCGGTCCCCACCGCCGATGCGCCCGCGGCTGGCCGCGTCGTGGTGTGGCGGCCGGCGGACGATGCCGAGGCGTTGTCCGCGCAGGTCGTCGAACAGGATGTGCCGACGCACGTGGTGGTGTTGTCGCATCCGCGTTGTGGCTTCTCGCAGCGCGCCATTGCCGCGATAGAGGCGGACCCTGTGCTGTCCGCACAGCTGGGCCATGCACTGTGGCTGGCACCGCCCAACGGGTCGCTCGATCTGCGCGATGTCCAGGCGTGGAACCGCGCGCACCCCGGTGCACGCCTGAGTTACGCGGTGGCAATGGGCGACTGGCCGCAGTTCGACAGCTGGGCGACGCCGGTGTTCTATTTCATGCGCGAAGGACGCGTCGTGGCGACCGTCACGGGCTGGCCGCGGGAGGGCCGTGCACGCGAGCTTCATGACGCCTTCGCTTTGATGGATGCACGGGAAGACCCCTGAGGAGACAAGGATGCAGGACCACATGATGCGCAAGCGATGGATCGGCATGGCGTTGGCCATGTCGTTGGGGAGCACGGCAGTGGCGGCCGAAACGCCCGTGGAGACCGAAGCCCGCAACGCCGCCGCCGGGTTCGCCATCACCACCAGCCTCACGCTGCTGGAAGCGCTGGGCAAGCAGTGCGGCACCTACGAAGGCGAGGCCGGCAGCCAGGCGCGAGTGGCGCTGCAAAGCTGGCAGCAGCGCAATCACCGCTATCTGGAACCGTCGCTGCAACGCGTGCTGATGCTGACCGACGCCGTCACCGCGACGGCGGGCGAGGCAGAAGGCAAGGCGTTCGCCAACGCGCGCAAGGCCGAGTTCACCGACGCCGCGCGCGAGGCACTGCTGGTGATGTTTCCCGGCGGTGAGGTGACCAACGAAGCGTGTGCGAGGATCGTGGCGTCCGCCGAAGAGGGAGCATACGACTACCGCCGGCACGCGGAGTTCTTTCCTACACTGCAATCCATGGAGCGGTCCGGCACAGGCAAGTGACCGCCGACAAGCGCGTCATCGAGACGTCATCCCGACGGGAGGGATCGCATGAACCTTGCAACGATCGAGATGAAGGCCTTCGTTCCCGCGCGGGATCTGGCGCAGTCCATCGCGTTCTACGAGGCGCTCGGCTTCGCGGTGACGATGGAGTCGGATGACCTGGCCTATGTCCAGCACGGCAAGACGGCGTTCCTGCTGTCGCAGTTCTACCTGCGCGAGCACGCGGAGAATTTCGTGATGCACCTGCTGGTCGAGAATGCGGACGACTGGCACCGGAGCGTCGAAGCATCGGGTGTCGTGGACAGGTTCTCCGTCCGCGTCAGCACGGCGGACGACCGGCCCTGGGGCCTCCGTGACTTCACCCTGATCGATCCGACCGGCGTGCTGTGGCGCATCGGGCATGTCCTTCCGGGCTGAGGCCCGCCACTTCATCCGAGTACGAGGCAGCGCATGAACGAATCCAACGACGTCATCACCTTCTGGAAGAACGCGGGCTACGAGAAGTGGTTCGCCAACGACGATGCATTCGATGCCGACTTCGACCAGCGCTTCCGCGGGCTGCATTTCCGTGCGGCGCGACGCGAACTGGAAGGCTGGATGGGCGATGCCGAGGGTGCGCTGGCGTTGATCCTGTTACTGGACCAGTTCCCGCGCAACTGCTTCCGCCAGAGCGCGCATTCCTATGCCACCGATGGTTTGGCGCGGCACTACGCCGAGCGCGCGATCGAGGCCGGCTTCGATGCGCAGGTCGATCCTGCGCTGAAGATCTTCTTCTACATGCCGTACGAACACTCGGAAGCGCTGGCCGACCAGCAGCGCTCGCTCGACCTGTTCCGCGCCACCGGCAACGACGAATACATCAAGTACGCGCAGCTGCACTACGACCTGATCGCCCGCTTCGGTCGCTTCCCGCATCGCAACGAGGCGGTGGGGCGCCTGTCCACAAAGGAAGAACGCGACTACCTGGCGGACGGCGGCTTCAAGGGCTGACGTAGGGTGGGCCTTGGCCCACCATCGCCATGCCTCACGACTGCGATGGAGGGCGGAGTCCGATCATGGTCGGCACGGTTTGACACATCGCAATGGCGGGCCAGGGCCCGCCCTACGGAACGCCGGCGTCACTCATCGCGCAAAAAGAAAGCGGGCCGCAGCCCGCTTCCTTTGGATCGCCGGTGACGCCCCGGATGATCAGTACTTGCTGATCGTGCCATCCACGTCATCGGCCCAGGCATTGATGCCGCCGGTGATGTTGTGGACGTTCGAGAAGCCGAGCGCGCGGAATTCTTCCGCCGCCTGCTGGCTGCGACCGCCGCTGCGGCACAGGAAGGCCAGCGCGGTGTCCTTCGGCAGCGCTTCCAGCTCGGCGCGGCCATTGCCGTCGAAGGTCTTGAAGGGCAGCTTCACCGAGGCGATGGCGCGCTCGTCGCCCGGGCGCACGTCGACGATCAGCACCTCGCCGGCGCGGGCCCTGGCGTCCGCGTCGATCGGCGACAGCGCCTGCACCGGCTTCGGCGCGTTGGGGTTGTCGATGGCCAGGCCCTTGCCGCGGATGTCGTCCACCCAGTCGATGGTGATGCCGTCCGCGCGGCGCGCGCTGGCCAGGTCGAACTGCACGCGAACGCCGTTGGATTCGCTGGCGATGGCGTTGGCGTCGAACTGTGCCAGCTGGAAGTTCGGCTGGAACTGCGCGTTGATACCCAGCGCCAGCGCGGCGCCGGGACCGGCGTCGGCCACGGCGTTCTGCAGCATCTCGGCAGCGGCGGCGGTGATGGTGATCGCCGGTGGCGTGCGGTCGGGGGCCTGCAGGCCCAGCACGGTGGCCAGTTCGCCGGAGTTGGTCATCTGCTCGATGATGTCGCTGCCGCCGACCAGTTCGCCGTCGATGTACAGCTGCGGGATGGTCGGCCAGTCGCCGTAGACCTTGATGCCCTCGCGGATCTCCTGGTCGGCCAGCACGTTGACGTGCGTGTAGTCCACGCCCAGCGCCGACAGCGCGCCCACCGCCTTCGCCGAGAAGCCGCACTGCGGCATGGTCGGCTGGCCCTTCATGAAGAGCACCACGCGGTTGGACTGCAGGAGGGATTCGATGCGCGAGCGCAGGGCGGGGTCGAGGGACATGGACGGCTACCGGTAAGCGGGAGGGGAATTTTACGCCCCATGGCATCATGGGGCATGAGCACGACAGGAACACTGCATCGTCCGCCGCGCCGTCCCGGACTGATATTGGGCCTGCTGGCGCTGTCGCAAGTGGGCGTGGCCTGGATGTGGTGGCGGTATGGCTGGGCCCTGGGCCTGCCGGTGATGGCGGCCACCCACCTGCTGGTGGTCTGGGCCACGCTGTACCCGCGCGCCACCGTGTTCTGCCCGGCGCTGTCGCGGTTGCCCACCGCTGAACGCGTGGTCTGGCTGACCATCGACGATGGCCCGTCGGCCGACACGCCCGCGATGCTGGACCTGCTGGACCGCCATGGGGCGAAGGCGACGTTCTTCCTCGTGGGCGAGCGCGCGCTGGTGCAGCCGGAGGTCGTACAGGCCATCCGCGACCGTGGCCACGGCATCGGCAACCACAGCGCAACGCATCCGGACACGCGCTTCTGGCGCCTGGGTCCCGGCGCGCTGGAAGACGAGATCGGCCGCAACCAGTCCATCCTGACCGCCATCACCGGCGACACCCCGCGCTGGTACCGCAGCGTGGTGGGCATGACCAATCCCTTCGTCGGCCTGTCGCTGAAGCGCCACGGACTGACCCGGGTGGCATGGAGCGCGCGCGGTTTCGACGGTGTCGATTGCCAGCCGGACAAGGTGCTGGCGCGCATCACCCGCGACATCGCGCCCGGCGCCATCGTGCTGTTGCATGAAGGCGCGGCGCACGGACACAACGTGGCGATCCTGGCGCAGCTGCTGGCGTGGCTGGAGGTGCAGGGCTATCGGACCGTGGTGCCGGAATCGGATCCGGTGCCGGCCGCCACCATCGCCGCCGCGTAGACGCATGAACCATTCACCACGCGTCGTGCGCACAGCGCACGCAACATCCGGGTGGCGCGCAGCGGCGGATGCGGGCGTGGCGGCGTCGGGGTAGTCCACCGCCGATGATTCCGCCGGACCCTCACCCCAACCCCTCTCCCGATGGGAGAGGGGCTCAAGCGAGATCGTGACGGCTTGAATCCTTCTCCCTCCGGGAGAAGGTGGCGCGCAGCGCCGGATGAGGGTGTGCGCGCCGCCGGACCATCACCACTCCGCCAACCCTCACCCCAACCCTCACCCCAACCCTCACCCCAACCCTCACCCCAACCCCTCTCTCCCACAGGGACTTCCTACGGTCGCCGGTGGGAGAGGGGCTCAAGCGAGCAAATGATGCGCGACGGGGAACGCCAGCCGCGTCCACTCGGTGTACATCGTGGCGGACGGATGCAGGCCGTCGTCGGCGAGCATCGCCGGTTCGGCACCGCGCGCACGGCTGACGGGGGTGATGTCGACGAAGGCGACGCCGCGCTGCGCGCAGACCTCGCGCGCGGCGAGGTTGTAGGCATCCAGTTCGCGCGCGATCTGCGCGAGGTCGCGGCCGGACTGGGCGGCGAACGGAGTGACGCTCCAGTCGGGGATCGACAGCACCAGCACGCGCTCCGGCCGGTTGCGGGCGAAGCCGATCGCACGCCACAGCAGCGCGGCGAACTGCGTGCGGTACTCCTCCACGTCGCGGCCACGGTACTGGTTGTTCACCCCGATCAGCAGGGTGACGAAGTCATGTTCGCCCAGTGGTTCGGCGGCGGTGATCGCGGCATCGAGTTCGTCGGTGGTCCAGCCGGTGGTGGCGATGATGCGTGGATCGCCGAGCAGGATGCCTTCCATGCGCAACAGCCGCGCCAGCTGCATCGGCCAGCGGCCGGCGTCGTCCACCGCTTCGCCGATGGTGTAGGAGTCGCCGAGTGCGAGATAGCGCAGCTCGGTGGTGAGGGCGGTGGTGTGCAGGCGGGTGGTGGTCGTCATGGCGACATCATGCGCCCTTCCCGCCTTCTGTAGGAGCGACGAACCCTGCTCGTGGGAGCGACGTAAGTCGCGATGGGCCGTCCCGATGACACCTGTTAGCGACTTACGTCGCTCCCACGGGATGCAGTGACACCGGCTTGCATGACCGTGGGATGCATCGAGCCGTCAGTGCTCACACCCAATGGGGAGCAGCGTATCCGTGAAGGAAAATGTCTGGCACGTCTCCCGGGTGATGCGACCTTCGCCGAAGCTGTCGTGCTGGAGCAGCATCCTCCGACCCGAGGGAAGCTGGATGGCCGCCTGCCAGACCACCGAGTCGATGCGGAACTGGATAACGAAAGGCCGGTTGTTCCGCACAGCGGCGTCGACGCACGAGCGTGCGGCCTCAAGCTCGCCCGGAGTGCCAGCAATACCGCAATCGGGCAGCGGGACGTCCGATGCTGCGACGATCTCGGAGGTCAGTGGCGACAGCGGTCGGCGCACATCCGCGGATACCGGGGACGTCAACAGGAAGAGCGGCAGTAACCAGGTGAGGCGCAATGATCCGCCCGTCGATGTGCGCCTACGCCGCCGCCGGCCGCGGCTTGCCCTTGATCGGCACCACCTTGGTGGCTGCTTCGGCGCGGCGCGACAGGGCGCGGTCGATGCGGGCGAAGACGTCGCGCATCGTGGCCGCTTCCGGCAGCAGGGTGACGCGGAAGTGGTGGCGGTAGGGCACGTTGAAGCTGGAGCCCGGGACGACCAGCACGCCCTCGGTTTCCATCAGTTCCAGCGCGAACGCGTGGTCGTCGAAGTGCTTCGCCGCGTCGCCGACCACCGCCGGGAACGCGTACAGCGCGCCGGCCGGGTTCACCAGCTCCAGGTGCGTGCTCGCTTCGCAGGCTTCGATCACGGCGCGGCGGGTTTCGTACAGGCGGCCACCGGGTGCGCACAGCGCGCTGATGGTGTCGGGGCCGTTGACCGCCGCGTCGATGGCGTACTGGCCCGGCACGTTGGCGCACAGGCGCAGCGCGCTGAGCAGGTCCATCGCATGCAGGAAGTCGCGCACCACATCGCCGTGGCCGGACACCACGCCCCAGCCCACGCGCCAGCCGCAGGCGCGGTGCACCTTGCTCAGGCCGCTGAAGGTGATGCACGGCGCGTCGCCGGCCAGCGGTGCCACCGGCACGAAGGTCGCGCCGTCGTACAGCACCTGGTCGTAGATCTCGTCGACCATCAGCAGCAGGCGGTGCTTCGCCGCGATGGCGACGATGCGCTCCAGCAGCTCGCGCGGATAGGTCGCGCCGGTCGGGTTGTTCGGGTTGATCAGCACGATGGCGCGGGTGCGCGAGCTGATCAGCTGCTCGATCTCGTTCGGATCGGGCAGGAAGTCGTTGTCCGGATCGCAGCGGTAGTAGACCGGGCGACCGTCGTTGAGGATGGTGGCGGCCGACCACAGCGGGTAGTCGGGCGACGGCACCAGCACTTCGTCGCCGGGATTGAGCAGCGCGCGCAGCGACAGGTCGATCAGTTCCGACACGCCGTTGCCGACGAACACGCGGTCCGGATGCGCATCCGGCGTGCCGCGCCTGGCGTACGCGGCCGCGATGGCCTCGCGCGCCGAGGGCAGGCCCTGCTGGTGCGTGTACGGATCGGTGCGGCCCATGTCGTCGGCGATCGCGCGCTGCAGGTGTTCCGGCGCGCGGAAACCGAACGCGCCCGGGTTGCCGATGTTGAGCTTGATCAGCTTCTGCCCCTGCGCCTCCAGCTCCCGGGCTCGCCGTGCCAGTTCGCCCCGGATCTCGTAGCGGACTTCGGACAGGCGTTCGCGCGTGGCGAGCGGTTTGATGGGCGGGGTGGACATGGCGGCGACCGCGGGTAGGCGAAACAAGGGAGGGCGGCCAGCTTAACGGATATTTAGCCTGCCCGGCCCCGCCGGCTTCAGCCCACGTCTAGAATGCGCGCCATGCCCGAAACCCCTGCTCCCCGCGTGTCCGACGTCACCCTTCTGCGTGCCATCGGCTGGCCGTACACGGGCGAGCCGACGGACGCCGCGTGGCGCGAGGCCATGGCCGCGCACCCGACCGCCACCCCCGCGCGGGTCAGCGAGCAGCACCGCTCCGGTTACGTGGTGGCCGATGCCCCCGGCGACGGGGTGAGGGCCGAGTCGCTGCCAGAGTGGCAGCGCCCGCGCTTTCCCGCCCATGAGCGCCCCGCCGTCGGCGACTGGGTGCTGCTGGAGGACGCGACGTCGAAGCGCCCGCGCATCGTCGCGCTGCTGCCGCGCCATACCGGCATCAAGCGCGGTGCGGCCGGCGAGCACTACCACCAGCAGGTGATCGCGGCGAACATCGATACGGTGTTCATCGTCTGCGGCCTGGATGCCGACTTCAATCCGCGCCGCATCGAGCGTTACCTGCTGCTGGTCGGTGGCGGTGGCGCGCAGCCGGTGGTGGTGCTGACCAAGGCCGACCGCACCGAGTACGCCGACGATGCGGTCGAGGTGCTGGCCGATCTCACCGCGCAGGGCGTGCCGGTGTTCACCGTCAACGCGAAGGATCCGCAGAGCGTCGCGCAGCTGGCGCCGTGGCTGGAGCCGGGCCACACGGTGGTGCTGGTCGGCTCGTCGGGTGCGGGCAAGTCGACGCTGACCAACACGCTGCTCGGCGACGAGCGCATGAAGACCGGCGAAGTGCGCGAGAGCGATTCGCGTGGTCGCCACACCACGACGTTCCGCGCGCTGATCCCGCTGCCGGCGGGCGCCTGCCTGATCGACACGCCCGGCATGCGCGAGCTGAAGCCGACCGGCGAGGAAGACCTGGCCGACGGCGGTTTCGCCGACATCGAGGCGCTCGCCGAGCAATGCAGGTTCCGCGATTGCTCGCACGACCGCGAACCCGGCTGTGCGGTGCGCGCGGCGATCGAGCGCGAGGAACTGGACGAAGGCCGCTTCCTCAACTACCTCAAGCTGCGCGACGAAGTCGCGGCGGCTGCCGACAAGCTCGCCTCGCGCCTGGCCGACAAGGCGAATGCGAAGGTGCAGAACAAGGCGTTGAACAAGCGGCTGACGGACAAGTACGGGAAGCGTTGAGCCCCGTCGTAGCGCCGGGCTTGCTCGGCTCCGCGATGCCTGGTCTTGCGGGTGACGGTTCGAAAAGCAGCGGAGCAAGCTCCGCTCTACGAGAGGCGCGGCCCGCTCTGACGTAGAGCCGAGCTTGCTCGGCTCCGCGATGTCTGGTCTTGCAGGTGATGGATCGGAAAGCAACGGAGCAAGCTCCGCGCTACGCGGGCGATGTGCGCTTCAATCCCACAGATTGATGAACCCGGTGATGATCAGCGCGTTGGTGAAGTCGATGAAGAACGCGCCGACCAGCGGGGCGACGAGGAAGGCGCGCGGGGCCATGCCGTAGCGCTCGACCAGGGTGCGCATCACCGCCATCGCGTTCGCGGTGGTGCCGAGCATGAAGCCGATGAAGCCGCCCCCCATTACTGCGGCGTCGTAGTCGCGGCCCATGACGCGGAACACCACGACGCAGAACAGCGCGACCAGCGCCACCTGCAGGCCCAGGTTGACCAGCAGCGGCGCGGCCAGGCCGGCCAGTTCCCACAGCTTGAGATTCATCAGCGCCACCGCCAGGAACAGCGCCAGGCACACGTTGCCGATCAGGTCCGTCGTCGCCACCGGCAGGCCGATCCAGCCGGTGCGGTCGTCGATGTAGCGGATCAGCGCGCCGACCATCATCGCGCCCACATAGGCCGGCAGCGTGAGCCCCGCAGCGGACAGGCCCGCGCTGACGCCGGCACCGGCCCACATCGCCACCAGGATCACCACGATGCTCTTCAGCGCCGCGGATTCGCGCGTGGCGAAATCAGGCGTGTCGCGCGCGCCGGTCGGTTCGGCGGCGGATTCATCGGGCTTTCCCAGGCGCACGCCGCCGTAGAGTTTGTGGCGCCGGATCAGCACCGTGGCCACCGGTCCGCCCAGCAGGCCGCCGCAGACGATCCCCGCCATCGCCGAGGCGACCGCGATCGATTCGGCACCGGTGACGCCCGCCTGCTCGAACAGCGGCGCGAACGCCAGACCCGTTGCAGGACCGCCGGTCAGTGTGGTCGAGCCGGCGAGCACGCCGAACAGCGGATGCAGGCCGAAGCCCATCGCCACCGCCATGCCCAGCAGGTTCTGCACGATGGCGAAGCCGCTGGCCAGCAGCAGGAAGATCACCACCTGGCGCCCGCTCAGCTTCAGCAACGCCACGCTGGCGTTGACGCCGATGGTGGTGAAGAAGGCGATCATCAGCGGCGTCTGCAGGCTGGTGTCGAGGGTGAACAGGGTTACTTCGTGCTGGCGCGCGACCAGCACCGCCAGTGCGACCACCAGGCCGCCGATCACCGGGGCCGGCAGGTTGTACTTCGAGAACAGCGGGACCACGCGGCACAGCGCATAGCCGAGGAAGAGCGCCAGGCCGGCGAAGGCCAGGGTCTGCACCGCATCGAGCTCCAGCATGCTGCCCCCGCAACTGTTGAAGAACCCCGAGCATAGTCGAGTAGTGGGCCGCGTGGGCTACAGTGGCGTACGGAGGATCCGCATGCAGCCCGACATCGCCCATCACGCCGCGCTCGACGCGCGCCTGGTCAAGGCCGCGCGCGGCGTCAAGCTGCTGAGCCTGGCCAGCTGGCCGGCCGACGTGCAGGCGCCATTCCTCGACGGCGTGGCGCGCGGGCAGCCGCAGTTGCCGGTGATCGACTATCCGCGGCTGGACTTCGGCGAAGCACGTCGCGAGTTCGCCGCCATCGCCGCTGCCGCCGACGAAACGCATCCGCTCGGCCGTTACCTGCGCGAATCGGTGCACAGTTGGGACATCGCCGCGCAGCTGCTGGAATCGCTGGGCACGACGGCGGTGACCACGCATTCGATCGCGCTGTTCGGCACGCCGGAAGCGTGCCTGCCGGGCGACGGGCCGACCACGCGCGATGCGGCCGGCCACTTCATCGCCATCGCCAACGAACTGGACCATGAACTGCTGTCGCCCGAGGAGCAGGTACCGGTGTCGGCCACCGCGCTGCAACTGCAGTTGCAGTCGGACCTGGACGACTTCTTCGACGGCCGCGTGATCACGGTGGAGCTGGATCCCCTGTTGATCGCCAAGGCGGCGGCGGGCGCCACCCGTATCCGCCTGCGCCAGGGCGCGGCGTTCAGCGACTACGACCGGCGTCAGCTGCTGCAGCATGAGGCGCTGGTGCATTCGCTGACAGCCTTGAACGGCCGTGAGCAGGCGGTGCTGCCGAGCCTGTCGCTGGCGTCGCCGCGCGTCACCGCCACGCAGGAGGGGTTGGCCACGTTCGCGGAGCAGATCACCGGCAGCATCGACATCGAACGGATGAAGCGCATCAGCCTGCGCATCGAAGCCGTGGCGATGGCGCTGGCCGGTGCGGACTTCATCGAGGTGTTCCGCTATTTCACCGACGCGGGCCAGAATCCGGCGGAAAGTTTCTCCTCGGCGCAGCGCGTGTTCCGCGGCGTGCCCACGACGGGCGGCGCGGCGTTCACCAAGGACACGGTGTACCTGCGCGGCCTGATCGGCGTGCACACCTTCTTCCGCCGCTCGCTGCAGCAGGACCGGCTGCGCCTGTGCCGCCGCCTGTTCGCCGGCAAGATGACGCTGGAGGACGTGGTGCTGTTCGAGCCGCTGTTCGACAGCGGCGTGCTGGCGCCGCCGCGCTGGCTGCCGAGCTGGGTCAGCCGTGCCAACGGCCTGGCCGGCATGCTGGCGTTCTCGCTGTTCGCCAACCGGATCCGCCTGGACAAGCTGTCGGCGGACGCCTAGCCACAAAGTGGTACGCGACGTGTGCGCGGGTGGTGGCACACTGGGCGCATGAGTTCGCCTTCCATCCTCGTTGCCGACGACCATCCGCTGTTCCGCAATGCGGTGATCCATGCGCTGCGCGGTGCGCTGCCCGGCGCCACGGTGGCCGAGGCCGCCAGTGCCGCCAGCCTCGGGCAGGCGCTGGA
This sequence comes from Pseudoxanthomonas japonensis, assembly GCF_043632995.1. Lineage (NCBI taxonomy): Bacteria > Pseudomonadati > Pseudomonadota > Gammaproteobacteria > Lysobacterales > Lysobacteraceae > Pseudoxanthomonas > Pseudoxanthomonas japonensis. The sequence continues at coordinate 352,216 of NZ_CP171632.1, forward strand.
TGCACGTCCGGATACCGACCTGGTGCTGCTGGATCTGACCATGCCGGGCGCGCACGGTTTCTCGGCGCTGCTGCATGTGCGTGGCGAGCATCCCGAGGTGCCGGTGGTGGTGATCTCCTCGAACGAGCATCCGCGGGTGATCCGCCGCGCGCAGCAGTTCGGTGCGGCCGGTTTCATTCCCAAGTCGTCGCCGGCCGAGACCATCGGCGAGGCGGTGACGGCGGTGCTGGACGGCGGGGCATGGTTTCCGCCGCTGACCGTCGAACGTTCCGAACAGGATGCCGCGCTCGCCGCACGGCTGGCGCAGCTGACGCCGCAGCAGTTCCGCGTGCTGCTGTGCCTGGCCGACGGCCTGCTCAACAAGCAGATCGCGCACGAACTCGGCCTGGCCGAGAACACGGTGAAGGTGCATGTCACCGCGATCCTGAAGAAGCTGGAATGCCACAGCCGCACGCAGGCGGCGGTGCTGGTGAAATCGCTCGAACCGGAAGGTCCGCCGGTCGAGTGACTCAGCCCAGCCAGGCCGGCAACTGCATCGCCAGCGGTACCGTCGCAGCGGAGAACAGCGTCTGCCAGGTCACCAGCGACGCCATCAGCGGCGCGTCCCCGCCCATCTGCCGCGCCATGATGTAGGCGTTCGATGCGGTCGGCAGTGCGGCGTAGAAGCAGGCCGCCACGGTCACCGGCTCGCTCGCGCCGAGCCAGCGGCAGATGAGCACCGCGAGCAGCGGCAAGGCGAGCAGCTTCAGTGCGGACGTCGCGCCGAGCAGCAGCGGACGGACGTGATCGCGGCTGAACTGCAGGCCGCCGCCCACGCACAGCAGGCCGAGCGCCAGCGCCGCGTCGGCGAGGATGTCGAGCGTGGCGGCCAGCGGCACCGGCAGCGGCAGCCCGCTCAGGTTGAACAGCAGGCCGGCCAGCGTCGCCAGGATGATGGGATTGCGCGCCAGCGCCAGCGCAATGCCGCGCGCGCTGGCATCGCCGCTGCCCCACACCGCCAGCGCGACGACGGCGATGACGTTCACCGCCGGCAGGCAGATCGCCAGCGCCAGCATCACCATCGCGGTGGTCTCCGGCGGGAACAGCAGCGCCGCCACCGCCAGCCCGAAGTAGCTGCTCGGACGCACCGCGCCCTGCACGACGGAGGAGCGGCTGGGGTCGGGCAGGCGCGATGCGAACCGCAACGCCAGCAGCACGATGCCGGTCAGCAACAGGGTGGGCAGCAGCGCGGCCAGCGACAGGTCGAGGGCATCGGTGGCGGACAGCTTCAACCGTGCCGCGCCGACGAACAGCAGCGCCGGGAACGCCACGTAGAAGGAAAACCACTCCATCGCCGGGAACAGCCCCTCGGGCACGCGCCGCATCCGCCGCAACGCCGCACCGAGCAGCACGATGGCGAGGACGGGAATGACGTAGGTCAGCATCGGCAGGCCATCGGTCGATCCTCAGCGCGCGCGGCGTACGTGGAGCTGGGTCATCAGCGCGCGCAGCGCCGCGGGTTTGACCGGCTTGGCCAGGAAGCCCCAGCCGCGTTCCAGCGCCAGCGCCCGCAATGCGTCGTCCCGCTCGGCGGTGACCAGGATCACCGGCGGCGCGCTGCCCCAGCGTTCGCACAGATGGGTGTAGAGCGTCGGTCCGTCGGTGTCGCCCAGCCGCACGTCGAGCAGCAGCAGGTCAGGCGCTGCGCCCTTTATCGCCGCCCGCATCGCCTCGTCCGGTCCGGCCGCCAGCGCTACGTCGCATTCCCAGCGCTGCAGCAGCGCGCGCGTGGCTTCGCAGACGCGCGGGTCGTCGTCCACGCACCACACGCGGCGGCCGCGCAGCGGCGAGCCGTCGTCGACGTCGGCCAGCATCGCCGGGCTGTCGGCAACGACCGCGTCGGCGGCCCCGCGCAGCAGTTCCACCCAGAACACGCTGCCGCGTCCCAGCTGCGAGCGCAGGCCGATGCGATGGCCGAGCAGGCGGCCGATGCGCTCGACGATGGCCAGGCCGAGCCCGGCACCACGGTCGCTGGCGACGCCGTCGTTGAGGCGGCGGAACTCCTCGAAGATCTCGGTCTGCAGGCTGTCGGGAATACCCGGCCCCTGGTCGTGCACCTCGATGCGCACGCCATCGCCGGTGCGGCGCACGCCGAGCAGCACGCGCCCGCGCGGCGTGTAGCGGATCGCGTTGGACAGGAAGTTCTGCAGGATCCGCCGCAGCAGCGCTTCGTCGCTGCGCACGACGGCGCGCGTGCGCACACTGTCCAGCACCAGCCCGCGTTCCGTTGCGGCCATGCCGAACTCGCGTGCCAGCGCCTCGAGCAGCGGCGCCAGCGCGAAGTCGCGCACGCGCGTGGGCAGTGCGCCGGATTCCAGCCGGGCGATATCGAGCAGGCTGTTGAGGATGGCGTCCTGCGCGGCCAGCGCGTTGTCGACGTGGTCGGCGATGCGGCGCGCCTCGTCCTCGTGCAGGCGCCCGCGCAGCGCGGACACGAACATGCGCGCCGCGTTCAGCGGTTGCAGCAGGTCGTGCACCGCCGAGGCGACGAAGCGGGTCTTGTAGCGGTTGGCGTTCTCCGCCGCCAAGGTGGCATCGGCGAGCGCGCGCGTGCGCTCTTCCACGCGGTGTTCCAGCGCGTCGGCCAGGGAGCGCAGGTCGCGGGCGGCGTGCTTGTAGCTGGTGATGTCGGCGTAGCTGGTGACGAAGCCGCCATCCGGCAGCGGATTGCCGCGGATCTCCAGCACCACGCCGTCGTCCTTCTCGCTCTCGCGCATGTGCGGCTTGCCGCTGCGCAGGTGCTCCAGCCGGCGCTGGATCGCCTCTTCCACCGGGCCGGGACCGAGCAGGCCACGGCGCGCGTTGTGGCGGAAGACGTCCTCGATCGGCCGGCCGACGTGGATCAGGTCGGGAGGGAAGCGGAACAGCTCCATGTAGCGCGAATTCCACGCCACCAGCCGCAGGTCGGCGTCGATGATGACCACGCCCTGCGGCAGGTGCTCGAGGCTGCGACTCAGGCCGGCGTCGGCCGAGCGCGCCGCCTCGACGATGCCGTCCTGGGCGGTGCGCAGCTCCTGCGCGTGCTGCTGCAGCACGGCTTCCAGTTCCTCGCGGCTGCGCCGCTGCAGCAGCGCGGTGCGTCGGCGCTGCTGCACGAACAGCGCCAGGAACGCCAGCGCCAGCCAGCCGCCGCCGGCGGCGAGCGCGGCGCTGCGGCCGGCGGCGGTGATCGCCGAGGCGTCGTGCAGCAGGTGCAGCTGCCAGTCTTCCTCGGGCAGCGCCATCGATTGCCACAGCAGGGTGCCGGCCAGCGCCGGATCGCGCATCTGCACGCGGTGCGCGCCGTCGCCGGTGGCCGACAGGTCCTCCCATCGCAGTGCGGTCAGCGTCTGCCGCGCGTACTGGCGCGTCGCGGTCAGCTCGCGGCGGTCGGCGTCGGTCAATGTCCGCAGCGTGCGGTAGCGCCATGCATCCTGGCTGGCGAGGAAGACCACCCCATGCGCATCGCTGACCAGCACGATGTCCGGCGTCTGCAGCCATTCCTGCTCCAGCGCGTCCAGCTCGATCTTGATGACGATCAGCCCGATGACCGTGCCACCGTCGCCGGTGATCGCCTGCGAGAGGAAGTAACCGGGCTCGCCGGTGGTCAGGCCGATGCCGTAGAACTGTCCCTGGCCGTCGCGCAGCGCCTGCTTCACGTACGGACGGAAGCTGTAGTCCTCGCTCACGTTGCTGGTGGGCTCGCGCCAGTTGCTGGCGGCCAGCGCGATGCCGCGGCGGTCGATCAGGGTCAGCGTCGACGAGCGGGTGACGCTGTTGGCGTCTTCCAGACGCTGGTTCAGTGCGTTGCGGCGCGCATCGTCGACCGGGGAGACCAGCGCGGCGCGCAGGTCCGGGTCCTGCGCCAGCACCTGCGGCAGCGTGCGGTAGCGGTCGATGCGCTGCTGCAGCGCCTGCGCGTGCAGGTCCAGCTGGCGGTCCAGCTGTGCGGTTTCCGTGCGCTGTGCCCGCGCGCCGGCCCAGTGGTAGGCCAGCGTCATGACCAGCGCCGCGCCGCCCAGGATCGCCAGCACGACGGACAGGATCTGGCGGTGGCGACGGGCACGCAGCATGCGTCGCAGTCTAAAGGTGCGGCGCAGCATCGTGGCGGGCTAGTACCAATAGGTTATCGGTGCCGCGGCGTTGCGGGGGTACAACATGCCGGCCCCGATCCCGCGGGCGACGCCATCCGTCCCGGAGCCCTGCCATGCAACTGGCCGATACCCCGTTCGTGCCGCCGCCGAAGCAGCCGCTGTACCGACAACTGTATTTCCAGGTGATCGTGGCCATCGTGCTGGGCGCGCTGCTGGGGCATTTCGAGCCGGCGCTGGCCGAATCGATGAAGCCGCTGGGCGATGCCTTCATCAAGCTGGTGAAGATGATCATCGCGCCGGTGATCTTCCTGACCATCGTCACCGGCATCGCCGGCATGACCCACCTGCGCACGGTGGGCCGCGTGTTCGCCAAGGCGATGGCGTACTTCCTGTTCTTCTCCACGCTGGCGCTCGTCATCGGCATGATCGTCGCGCACGTGGTGCAGCCCGGCGCCGGCATGAACATCAATCCGGCCGACCTGGACCGCTCGGCGGTCGACGACTACGTGCAGAAGTCGCACGAGCTGTCGCTGGTCGGCTTCCTTATGGACATCATCCCGAAGACGCTGGTCAGCCCGCTGGTGGGCGACAACATCCTGCAGGTGCTGTTCGTGGCGGTGCTGTTCGGCCTGTCGCTGGCGATGGTCGGCGAGAAGGGCCGGCCGGTGCTGAACCTGCTGGAGGCGCTGACCGCGCCGGTGTTCCGGCTGGTGCACATCCTGATGCGCGCCGCGCCGATCGGTGCGTTCGGCGCCATCGCCTTCACCATCGGCAAGTACGGCGTCGGCATGCTGGTCAACCTGGCATGGCTGGTCGGTTCGTTCTACATCACGTCGCTGCTGTTCGTGATCGTCGTGCTCGGCCTGGTGTCGTGGTGGTGCGGCTTCTCGATCTTCCGCCTGATCCGCTACCTGAAGGCGGAGCTGCTGCTGGTGCTGGGCACGTCGTCGTCCGAATCCGCGCTGCCGTCGCTGATGGAGAAGATGGAGCGCGCCGGCGCGTCGAAGTCCGTCGTCGGCCTGGTCGTGCCGACCGGCTACTCGTTCAACCTGGACGGCACCAACATCTACATGACGCTGGCCGCGCTGTTCATCGCGCAGGCCACCAATACCGAACTGAGCCTGGGCCACCAGATCATGCTGCTGCTGGTGGCGATGCTGAGCTCGAAGGGCGCCGCCGGTGTCACCGGCGCCGGCTTCATCACGCTGGCCGCGACGCTGGCGGTGGTGCCGGAAGTGCCGGTCGCCGGCATGGCGCTGATCCTCGGCATCGACCGCTTCATGAGCGAGTGCCGCTCGCTGACCAATTTCACCGGCAACGCCGTCGCCACGCTCGTGGTCGCGCGCTGGGAGAACGCGCTCGACCGCGACGCGCTGGCGCGCGCGCTGGGTGGCCCGTCCGCCCCGATCGCCGCCGCGCCGGATCCGGCCGCAGGCCCCGGTGACCCGACACGACTCACGGCCGACTGACGCCGGCCAACCACGTCTTCAGAGGAGGGACTGAACGATGCATGCCTTGAACCCACGCCGCGCCCCGTTGCGCAGCAGCCTGACGCTGGCCCTGCTGGCGGTGATCCATGCCGCCGCGGCGCAGGACACCACGCCGCCGGGCGAGCCCGTACCGCCTTCGGCCACGACCGAAGAAGCGACCAACCTCGACGCGGTGGTCGTGGTCGGCTCGCACATCCAGGGCGCGTCCACGACCGACGCGCTGCCGGTGATGGTGGTCGGTGCGGAACAGATCGATGCCGCCGGTGCGATCTCGGGCGACGAACTGATGCGCACCATCCCGCAGATGGGCGACGTGCTGTTCGATGCGTCCAACAATCCGCAGACCAGCAACGCCGCGCGCGGCGACGTCAACTCGGTCAACCTGCGCTCGTTGGGCGTCGGCAACACGCTGGTGCTGCTCAACGGGCGCCGGCTGGTGCAGCACCCGACCAGCCAGGGCACGTCCGACACGGGCACGGTGCCGGTGCAGAGCTTCAATTCGAATGCGATCCCGGTCTCCGGCCTGGACCGCATGGAGATCCTGCTCGACGGCGCGGCCGCGATCTACGGTGCCGATGCGGTGGCCGGTGTGGTGAACACCGTGCTGCAGACCGACTTCGATGGCGTCAGCGCCAGCGCGCGCTACGGTGGCGCCGAAGGCACCGGCATGAACGAGTTCGAGTTGAACCTGTTCGCCGGCCGCAACTTCGACCGTGGCAACGTGTCGGCCTTCGTCAACTACGTCGATCGTTCCGAACTGATGGCGGAAGACCAGGACTTCACCGCGACCGACGACCTTCGCGCGCTGTGGGCCGACTATCCGGACTTCGCCGGCCTGGCCGCGCTCGATGGCCGCTCGTCGCACACGCCTTGGGCACGCCTCACCGTCGGTCCGCGTGCGGTGATCCGGTCCAACGGTACCGCCGTGACGAACACGGCGGGCGCCTTCCGCATCCAGCCGTCGAGCTTCGGCTGCGGCGTCAGCCTCGGCAATGATCTCTGCCTGGCCAGCGGCAACCACAACTTCAACACCACCAACCGCGAGATGCGCTATGACACGCGCCACGGCACCAGCGTGCGGCCGTCGGTGGAACGGATCAACCTGTTCCTGACCGGCCACTACGACGTCAGCGACAACGTCGAGGCGTTCGGCGAGGTCGGCTTCTACCATGCGGTCAGCGAAGCCACGCAGCCGCCGGTGGTCAACCTCAACAGCCTGTGGATTCCCGCGACCAATTACTGGAACCCGTTCGGCGCCGCCACGCTGCCCGACGGCACGCCGAACCCGAACCGCCTGCCCGGCCTGACCGGCGTGCCCGCGGCCGGCCTGCCGGTGCAGATGAGCAACTACCGTTACGTCGACACGGGCTTCCAGCGCGTGCGAGTGGAGAACTACCAGGCGCGCTTCCTGGCCGGTCTGCGCGGCGAGTGGAGCGGCTGGAACTGGGAGACCGCGCTGCTGTACTCCGAAGCCGAAGCCGAAGACCGCTCGCCCAACATCAACATGACGAAGCTGCAGCAGCAGCTGGCCCTCGCCACGCCGGACGCGTACAACCCGTTCAGTGGCGGCTGCGTGTCCACGCCGACCTACGGCGACTGCTCGCCGAGTTCGCAGGCGGCCATCGACGGCATCGTGTTCGACCTGGTGCGCGAGTCGCGTACCACGCTGACGATGGCGGACTTCAAGATGAGCCGCGGCGACCTGTTCTCGCTGCCGGCCGGCAATGTCGGCATGGCCTTCGGTGCGGAAGCACGCCGCGAGACGCAGCGCGACGATCGCGATGCCAACCTCGATGGTACGTACACCTTCACCGACATGGTGACCGGCGACACCAACCTCAGCAATGTCGCGGCGGTCAGCCCGAACCCCGATACGCGCGGGTCGCGCAACGTCGGTTCGGCGTATGTCGAATTCGCGGTGCCGCTGGTGTCCGAGGACATGGGCATCCCGCTGGTGCATCGGCTGGACATGCAGCTGGCCGGCCGCTACGAGCACTACTCCGACTTCGGTTCGGTCGCCAAGCCCAAGGTGGCGCTGGCGTGGGACCTGGTGGATGGCGTGCGCCTGCGCGGTTCCTATTCGGAAGGCTTCCGCGCGCCGAACCTGGAGCAGACCAACGCGACGCAGTACGCGCGTCTGGCCAGTGGCGTGGACCACATCCGCTGCGAAGCCGACCTGCGTGCCGGCCGCATCGCTTCGTTCAGCGAATGCAGCCAGAGCACCTCGGGCGCGTCGCTGCTGGTGGCCGGCAATCCGGACCTGGAGCCGGAAGAGAGCACCAACACCTCGTTCGGCGTGGTGTTCCAGCCGACCTTCATTCCCGAACGCTTCGGCAGCTTCACCTTCACCGTCGACCGCTGGAAGATCAAGCAGGAGCAGATCGTCGGCCTGCTCGGCGCGCAGACCGCGCTGACGGTGGACTATCTGGCGCGTGTGGGCGGCGGCAGCAATCCGCTGGTCGTGCGCGAGGCGCCGACGCAGGAAGACATCGACGCGTTCGCGGGCACCGGGATCGATCCGGTGGGTCGCGTCATCGCCATCAACGACCGCTTCATCAACCTGCAGCCGCAGACCGCGGGCGGACTGGACTTCGGCGTGGACTGGTCGCTGCGGCGCACGCGTTTCGGCTCGTTCTCGGTCAACCTCAATGCGACCCGCCTGCTGGAATTCACCCGCGATCCGGGCGACATCGTCAATGCGCTGTACGCCGCGCGCGCGGCGGGCACGATCGATCCGCTGACGCCGCTGCCGGACTCCACCCAGCTGATCGGCCAGAACGGGCGCCCGGAATGGCGCGCCAGCGGTTCGCTGACCTGGAACAAGGCGGCGTGGCGCGTGGGGTACTCGGCGCAGTACATGAGCTCGTTCGAACAGCCGCAGCTGCTGGGCATCTCCGGCAACCCGTGGGTGGTCGAGCAGCGCCTGACCCACAACCTGTACGGGCAGTACCGCTTCCCCGATGGCACGGCCGTTCGTCTGGGCGTGCGCGACCTGACCGACGAGGGTCCGTCGCTGGCCGATGGCGGTTACCGCGGTTCGCTGCACAATCCGTGGGGCAGCTACTGGTACGTCAACATCGCCCGCTCGTTCTGAGGAGGACGCAGGCCCGATGCGAAGCATGAGTCGCCGCTGGATCGTTGCCGCGCTCGCCGTGCTGGGCACGGCCGCCCTGCCTGCCGGGGCGGCCGAGGCCGACAGCGCGGCGACGTTCGCACCGGTCGCCTGTCCCGCGTCGGTCGGCGCGCAAGTCGACTGCCACGAGGCCCGCGATGCGAACGGCGCCTGGGTGCTGGTCGCGATGCCGAAGACATGGAACCGCCGGCTCATCGTGCACGCGCACGGCGGGCCGCGGCTGGGCGCGCCGGAAGCGGGCGATTCGGCGGAAGACCTGGACCGCTTCGCGGTGATGGTGCGCAGCGGCTATGCGTGGATCGGCAGCACCTACCGCCGCGGCGGCTATGGCGTGCGCATGGCGGCGGCCGACGTGGACGTCAGCCGCCGCGTCTTCTGGTCGCGCTGGGGCAGGCCGGAGCGCACCTTGCTGCATGGTCAGTCCTGGGGCGGCAACGTGGCGGCGAAGGCCGCCGAACTGTACGCGCTCGACCTCGATGGGCGCCCGAACTACGACGGTGTGCTGACCACCAACGGCCTGCTGACCGGCGGCACGCGCGGCTACGGCTTCCGCGCCGACCTGCGCGCGGTCTACCAGTACTACTGCCGCAACCATCCGGCTGCCGGCGAAACGCAGTACCCGCTGTGGCAAGGGCTGCCGACCGGCGCCAAGATGACGCGTGACGACCTGCGCACGCGCGTGGATGCGTGCACCGGCGTCGACCGTCCCGCGGCGAAGCGTACGCCTGCGCAGGCGGCGAAGCTGCGCGACATCCTCGCCGTCACCGGCGTGGCCGAGAAGCAGCTGGTCGCGCACCTGGCGTGGGGCACGTTCCATTTCCAGGATCTGGTGCAGAAGCGGCTCGGCGGCCGCAATCCGTTCGACAACGCGACGACGCAGTACCGCGGCTCACGCGACGATGCGGCGCTCAACGCCGGCGTCGAGCGCTTCACCGCCGATTCCGCCGCCGTCGCCATGCTCGCCTACGACGCCGATCTGACCGGCCTGATCGTGCTGCCCACCGTCACCGTGCATGCGCGCCACGATCCCACCGTGTCGTACGAGGCGGAAGCGGCCTACAAGGCCACCGTGGACGCCGCCGGCCGCGGCGATCTGCTGCTGCAGGCGCTGACCGACGAGCGCGACCACAGTCGCCTGCAGGACGCGACGTACGCCAGCGCACTGCAGGTGCTCGAGCAGTGGCTGGACAGCGGCAAACGCCCTGCTGCCAACGCATTCGCGGACACCTGCGGCCGTGTGTCGCAGGCGCGCGATGCCTGCCGTTTCATCGCGCCCTGAGCGCATGCCGCACGACCGTGGCATGACGCAGCGCCGCAACCGGCCGGGTCCGGCCCCGGCGGGGAAGGGGTAGAATCGCCGCTCCCCCGCCTTCATCACAGGCACCGTTTCCGCAATGACGAACGACGATTTCAAGCAGGCCGCGCTGGAATACCACCGCCTGTCTCCGCCGGGCAAGATCAAGGTCGCCCCCACCAAGCCGATGCTGACGCAGCGCGACCTGGCGCTGGCGTATTCGCCGGGCGTGGCCTACGCCTGCGAGGCGATCGTCGAGGACCCCAACACCGCCAGCGAGCTGACCGCGCGCGGCAACCTCGTCGCCGTGGTCACCAACGGCACCGCCGTGCTGGGCCTGGGCAACATCGGCCCGCTGGCCGGCAAGCCGGTGATGGAAGGCAAGGGCGTGCTGTTCCAGAAGTTCGCCGGCATCGACGTGTTCGACATCGAGATCGACGAGACCGACCCGGACAAGCTGGTCGAGATCATCGCCTCGCTGGAGCCCACCTTCGGCGGCATCAACCTGGAAGACATCAAGGCGCCGGAGTGCTTCATCGTCGAGCGCAAGCTGCGCGAGCGGATGAAGATCCCGGTGTTCCACGACGACCAGCACGGCACGGCGATCATCGTCGGCGCGGCGGTGGTCAACGCACTGGAAGTGATCGGCAAGAAGATCGAGGACGTGAAGCTGGCCACCAGCGGCGCCGGCGCCGCCGGCATCGCCTGCCTCGACATGCTGGTCGCGCTGGGCCTGAAGCCGGAGAACATCCTGGCCTTCGACCGCGACGGCGTGATCTACACCGGGCGCCCGCACCTGGACCCGGACAAAGCGCGTTACGCGCGCGATACCGACAAGCGCTCGCTGGCCGAGATCGTCGCGGGCGCGGACATCTTCCTGGGCCTGTCGGCCGGCGGCATCCTGAAGCCGGAGATGGTCGCGACGATGGCCGACAAGCCCGTCATCCTGGCGCTGGCCAACCCGAATCCCGAAATCTCGCCGGCCGACGCCAAGGCCGTGCGCCCGGACGTCATCATCGGCACCGGTCGCAGCGACTACCCGAACCAGGTCAACAACGCGCTCTGCTTCCCGTACATCTTCCGCGGTGCGCTGGACGTGGGCGCGACGGTGATCAACGAGGCGATGAAGGTCGCCTGCGTGCATGCCATCGCCAAGCTGGCGCGGCGCGAGGCGTCCGATCTGGGTAGCGCCTATGGCGACGACGTGCCCTGCTTCGGTCCCGAATACCTGATCCCGCGCCCGTTCGATCCGCGCCTGCTGGTGGAAGTGGCGGCGGCAGTGGCGCAGGCGGCGATGGACTCCGGCGTGGCGCTGCGGCCGATCGCCGACATGTGGGCCTACCGCGAGAAGCTGGGCCAGTTCGTCTACCGCACCAGCCTGATGATGAAGCCGGTCTACGACCGCGCGCGCGCCGACAAGAAGCGCGTGGTCTACGCCGAAGGCGAGGAAGAGACCGTGCTGCGCGCGGTGCAGACGGTGATCGACGAAGGCCTGGCGTTCCCGATCCTGATCGGCCGCCCGGACGTGATCGAGGCGCGCATCCAGCGCCTGAGCCTGCGCATGCGCGCCGGCGTCGATTTCGAGATCACCAACCAGGACGACGACCCGCGCTTCAACGACTACTGGCAGCACTACCACGCGCTGACCTCGCGCCGTGGCGTGACGCCGTCGGCGGCGAAGAACCTGATGCGCTCGCGGCCCACGCTGATCGCGGCGGTGATGGTGGCGCGCGGCGAAGCCGACGCCATGATCACCGGCATCGTCGGCCGCTTCCACAAGAAGCTGGGCTATGTGCGCAGCATGATCCCGCTGGACCCGGGCGTGCAGTCGACCTCGGCCATGACCGGCGTGATCAACCACCAGGGCGCGTATTTCTTCCTCGACACGCATGTGCAGGACGACCCGACCGCCGAGCAGATCGCCGAGGCCACGCTGCAGGCCGCGTACCGCCTGAAGCTGTTCGGCATCGAGCCGCGCATCGCGCTGCTGTCGCACTCCAACTTCGGCAGCCACGAGACGCCGGGTTCAATCAAGATGCGCAAGGTCCGCGAGCTGTTGCTCAAGCGCAAGCCGGACCTCAACGTCGACGGCGAGATGCAGGGCGACACCGCGTGGGACGAAGTGCTGCGCAACCGCATCATGCCGGGCAGCACGCTGACTGGCCGCGCCAACCTGTTCGTGCTGCCGAACCTGGACGCCGCCAACATCGCCTACAACATGGTGCGCGTGGTGACCGACGGCGTGGCCATCGGTCCGATCCTGATGGGCATCTCCAAGCCGGTGCATATCCTGACCACCAGCGCCACGCCGCGCCGCGTCATCAACATGACCGCCATCGCCGCGGTGGACGCGCAGATCCGCCTGCAGCGCGAAGCGGAGCGCAACGGGCCGGGTTGAGCGGTCCGGCATGAGGAAAAAGAAAACGCCCCTGCATGGGGCGTTTTCTTTGCCAGGAGATCGGTGGTTGTGGGAGCGACGCAAGTCGTGATCGGCTACCGGTAACGCTTCATCGCGACTGACGTCGCTCCCACATCCCACATCTCAAGGCCCGCATCCTTCATCCCTGCGGGTTCTCATCCTCCCCATCCAGGATCCGCCGCTGCAGTGCGTCCAGATAGGCATCGGCATCCGTGCTGGATTCGAAGATCTCGTCCATCGGCACGGCCTGCACGATCTCGATGACCTTGCGGATCTGTTCCTGCGGGTGGACGACGAGCAGACGGCCTTCGTGCGGGGCCAGTGCCTTGCGCGCCTTCAGGATGCTGCGCACGCCGGCGCTGCTGATGTAGTCCAGGTGCGCGAGGTCCAGCACCAGCGCCTGCGGGCGCGTGGCCAGCATCGGCGCCAGCGCTTCGTCGAGTCGGGCATGGCTCTGCGTATCCAGCCGGCCGGACAGCAGCACGTACTGGTTGCCGTTGACGGGCGGGTAGACCTCAATCTCCAGTGTCATCGGGCATCTCGGTGAAGCGGATCTGCCGGGTGGGGGAGCCCGGGGAGGCAGGGAGGCGACGCTGGATCGTAAATCAATTGCGGGGCAGGCGTGCGGACCACGCGCGTCCGTCAGTCGTCGTCCTCGGCCGCATCCAGTACCTTGCGCTGCATCAGGTCGAGGTAGGCGTCGGCTTCGGCCGTGGACGAGAAGATCTCGTTCAACGGCACCGCCTTGACCATGTCGAGCACCTTCTGGATCTGCGGTTGCGGGTTCACCAGCAGGACCTTGCCGCCATGCGGCGACAACGCCTTGCGCGCCTTGAAGATGGAACGGATGCCGGCGCTGCTGATGTAGTCCAGCCCCGACAGGTCCAGCACCAGCGAGTGCAGCTGCCGGGTCAGCAGCGGTGCCAGCGCCTCGTCCAGATCCTCGTAGGTATGCGTGTCCAGACGGCCACGCACCGCCACGCGCTGGCTGCCCCTGCCCGGGGCGTGAAGCTCGATGTCCAGGCTCATGCGGATTCCTCCTCGGTGGGGATGCGCAGCGACAGGCGCAGGATGTTGTAGTTACCCATTCGCTGATACGTGGCCATTTCGGCCACCTGCCGGACGAGGTGCAGGCCCAGGCCGCCGGTCGGCCGGTCCAGGATGTCGGCGTCCAGGTCGGGGGCGGGCTGTTCGAGCGGGTTGAAGGGCGCGCCGCTCTCGCGGAATTCCAGCGTCAGCAGGCGGTCGCGGATGGCGATGTCCACGCACAGCTCGTGCTCCTCGGTGTCCACGCGCGCCGGGTCGCCGTGTTCGATGGCATTGCTGGCCAGCTCTTCCACAATGAGACGCACGTCACCCTGGATGGCGCGGCTGACGCCGTTGTTGGCCAGCACGGCTTCGAGCGAGGCGTTGAGGTCGTCCACGCGGGCGTGCTCACGCGGGATGAACAGTCGCATCTGCATGTGCGTTCTCCTGGGGTAGCGCAGCTTCGGGGGAAGCGGGGGTGCCGTCCAGCCGGCGGCGGATGGCGAGGGCGGTGATGTCGTCCGACTGCGGGGCCGGTTCGGTAAATGCGTGAACCCGCGCGATCAGGCCGTCGCATTGCTCGCGCGCGGTCGCGCCCGGCTGCAGTGCGTCCGGGATGCGCTCCACGCCGAACGCGAGGTTGCCGGCATCGAAGGCTTCGGTGATGCCGTCGGTCCAGGCCAGCAGCGTGGCGCCGGCCGGCAGCTGTCCCGACCACAGCGGGAAGGCGTCGCCCACCTCGAAGCCCAGCGGCGGGCCGGGTTGCACCGGCAGCATTTCGTGGCGGCCATCGGCGTGCAGCAGCAATGGGGCGTCGTGGCCGGCGCTGGCCAGCACGCAGGCGCCGCTGCGCACGTCCACGCGCCCGCACAGCACGGTGGCGAACATGCAGGCGTCGTTGCCCTGCACCAGCCGGCGCGAGGCTTCGGCCAGCACGCGCTCCGGCGACGGATGGGTGCTGGCCGCGACTTCCAGCACGGTCACGGTGCGTGCCATGAACAGCGCCGCCGGCACGCCCTTGTCCGACACGTCGCCGATGGCGAACCACAGGCCGTCGGGATCGGTCTGGATGAAGCAGTAGAAGTCGCCGCCGACGGCCTTGGCCGGTTCCAGCCGCGCGTACGCTTCCAGGTGCGCGTGCTCGCGGTCGATCACGCGGCCGGGCGGCAGCATCGCCTGCTGGATCTCGCGCGCGATCGACAGCTCGCTCTCGAGCTTCTGCCGCGCCGCCGTCATGTCCTCGATCTCGCGCAGCTGCTGCTGGATGGAGCCGCGCGCGTGCTCCAGCGTGCGGGCCATCTGGCCGACCTCGTCGCGGCGCTGCCCATGCGGCACCGGCGTGCCGTAGTCGCCCTGGGCCAGCCGTGCGGCGGAGGCCGACAGGCTTTCCACCGGCTGGCTGATATGCCGCGCCAGCGTGCCGACCACCAGCATGCAGGTCAGCGCCAGCAAGGCGCCGATCGCCGCCAGCAGCCACAGCGCCTGCGCCAGGCGGTCGGTGACCAGGTCGTACGACTGCGCCACCAGCAGCATCCAGCCGGTGTCGCCGACCGGTTCGACCACGGTGTAGCGGCGTTCGCCGCTGACCGCGTCCACGTGCACGTACTGCAGCGTGTCGCGCACGCGCACCGCCTGCGCCGCCTCACGCAGGTCGCTGCGGCCGGCGCGGGCGATGTACTCGTCCAGCGTTTCCAGCCGCTCCACGCCAACCTCCGGGTTCAGCGCCAGCGTGCCGGCCGGCGCCACCAGCGACACCCGCCAGCCCGGCAGGTGCGCCAGCGGATCCACCGGATCGGTCAGGTTCGCCAGCGGCAGGTCCAGGCTGACCATGCCGCGCGTCCGCGCACCGCGACCGGGTTCGCGCAGGGGCATGTTGTAGGTGACCATCCACACGTCGCCGGCGGTGCGGTTGAGATAGGGCTCGGACCACCAGCCGGCGGGCGAAGCGACGGTCCGCTGGTACCAGCCTTGGTCGCGGAACGCATAGGCGTCGGCGATGAAGTCGCGGTCGCGGCCCGAGCGCGCCACGTAGCGGGCGAACGGCGCGTCGCCGCGCGTGCGCGGCTCCAGGATAAGCAGCCCGCCGGCGCAGCCCGGCGTGGCCTTCACCATCGCCCGCAGCGTCGCGGTCAGTTCGTCGGCCGACAACTGCGTGGTGGCCACCAGGTCGGCCATGCCCAGCGTGGTGATGGTGACCACGTGCATGGCGTCGTCCAGCCGCTGCGCGGCCTCCTGCGTGGTGGCCTGCGTATCACGGCGCGCATCGTCCAGGATCATGCGCCGCGCGAACCACGCCGTGGCCATCACCAGCAGCACCAGCAGCACCACGTTCACCAGGCCGGCCCACAGGGCGATGCGCGTGCGCAGGCTGCTGCGCCAGTGCGCGGCACCGGCATCCTTCACTGGCACGACATCGTTGGGCACTGCGTCATGCATGCCGATCCCGATCGCTGCCTTCCCCTGGCCGCCGATCATACGCCCGCGCGGCGTGCTGCATCGCAATAGCGAAAAGGTCTGATTTTGGTGTTGCCACTGTCCCGGGACAGGCACGCAATGTCGCGTCCATACGCCTGCGTAGCCAGGCCCCGCGCGGGGTGCGTGCGTTACACTTCAACGCTCTACAAGAACGGCAACGCCACGCCCCCACGCGCGGCGCAACAGGAGTGGGAATGAACTGGTTGAACGAGATGTTGCAGAGCGATCCGGATCCGCAGGAATCCCGCGAGTGGATCGATTCCATGCAGGCGGTCATCGAGAAGAACGGCGCCCTGCGTGCTCACCAGTTGCTCGAAGGCATGGTGGAAGTCACCCGCCGCGCCGGCGCCTACCTGCCGTTCTCGCCGACCACCGAATACGTCAACACCATCGCGCCGCAGAACGAGGCCAAGAGCCCCGGTGACGCCGCGCTGGAATGGCGCATCCGTTCGATCATCCGCTGGAACGCGATGGCCACCGTCGTGCGCGCCAACCGCAAGCCCGGCGACCTCGGCGGCCACATCGCCAGCTTCGCCTCCGGCGCGACGCTCTATGACGTCGGCTTCAACCACTTCTGGCGCGCCCCGAGCGACAGCCATCCGGGCGACCTGCTGTTCATCCAGGGCCACAGCGCGCCGGGCATCTACGCGCGCTCGTTCCTGGAAGGCCGCATCAGCGAGCAGCAGCTCGACAACTTCCGCATGGAAGTCGACGGCCAGGGCATCTCGTCCTACCCGCACCCGTGGCTGATGCCGGACTACTGGCAGACCCCGACCGTGTCGATGGGCCTGGGCCCGCTGGCGGCGATCTACCAGGCGCAGTTCATGAAGTACCTGGAGCACCGCGGCCTGATCGAGAAGTCCGACCGCAAGGTGTGGTGCTTCATCGGCGACGGCGAGAGCGACGAGCCGGAAACCCTCGGCGCCATCGCGCTGGCCGGCCGCGAAGGCCTGGACAACCTGATCTTCGTCGTCAACTGCAACCTGCAGCGCCTGGACGGCCCGGTGCGCGGCAACGGCAAGATCATCCAGGAACTGGAAGGCGTGTTCCGCGGCGGCGGCTGGAACGTCATCAAGCTGCTGTGGGGCAGCTACTGGGATCCGCTCCTCGCGCGCGACACCAGCGGCATGCTGAAGAAGCTGATGATGGAAACCGTCGACGGCGAGTACCAGAACTGCAAGGCGTTCGGCGGCAAGTACACGCGCGACAACTTCTTCGGCAAGTACCCGGAGACGGCGGCCATGGTCGCCAACCTGTCCGACGACGACATCTGGCGCCTCAACCGCGGCGGCCACGATCCGCACAAGGTCTATGCGGCCTACCACGAAGCGGTGAACACCAAGGGCATGCCCACGGTGATCCTGGCCAAGACGGTGAAGGGCTACGGCATGGGCTCGGCGGGCGAATCGCTCAACCCGACCCACCAGACCAAGAAGCTGGACGACGAAGCCATCCGCACGTTCCGCGACCGCTTCAACATCCCGGTCAGCGACAAGCAGCTGGAAGAGTCGGCGCAGGTGCCGTTCTACCACCCGGGCGAGGACTCGCCGGAAATCCAGTACCTGAAGTCGCGCCGCGCCGCGCTCGGCGGCTACCTGCCGCAGCGTCGCCGCAAGGCCAGCGAATCGTTCGAGACGCCGAAGCTGGAAGCCTTCGACCGTCTGCTGAAGAGCACCGGCGAGCGCGAGATCTCGACCACCATGGCATTCGTGCAGGGCCTGAACATCGCGCTGCGCGACAAGCAGGTCGGTCCGCGCCTGGTGCCGATCGTCGCCGACGAGGCGCGCACGTTCGGCATGGAAGGCATGTTCCGCCAGATCGGCATCTACGCGCCGTTCGGGCAGAAGTACAAGCCGGTCGACGCCGACCAGCTGATGTACTACCGCGAAGACCAGTCCGGCCAGGTACTGCAGCAGGGCATCAGCGAGCCGGGCGCGATGTCGTCGTGGATGGCGGCGGGCACCAGCTATTCGGTCAGCAACGTGCCGATGCTGCCGTTCTACATCTACTACTCCATGTTCGGCTTCCAGCGCATCGGCGACATCGCGTGGCAGGCGGCGGACATGCGCACGCGCGGCTTCCTGCTGGGCGGCACCGCGGGCCGCACCACGCTCAACGGCGAAGGCCTGCAGCACGAGGACGGTTTCAGCCACGTCATCGCCGGCAGCATCCCCAACGTGCGCAGCTACGACCCGACCTTCGGTTTCGAGGTCGCGGTGGTCCTGCAGCACGGCATGCAGAAGATGCTGCAGGAGCAGGTGGACGAGTACTACTACGTCACCCTGATGAACGAGAACTACACCCACCCGGACATGCCGGAAGGCGCGGCCGAGGGCATCATCAAGGGCATGTACCTGCTCACCGACGCCGGCAAGCCGAAGAAGGGCGAGCTGCGCGTGCAGCTGCTGGGCAGCGGCACCATCCTGCGCGAGGCGATCGCGGCGGCCGAGCTGCTGGACAAGGATTTCGGCGTCACCGCCGACATCTGGTCGTGCCCCAGCTTCAACGAACTGCGTCGCGATGGATTCGATGCCGAACGCTGGAACCGCCTGAACCCGGAAGCGAAGACGCCGCGCAAGGCGTACGTGACCGAGCTGCTGGAAGGCCGCCAGGGCCCGGCCATCGCCGCCACCGACTACGTGCGCGCCTACAGCGACCAGATCCGCGCATTCGTACCGATGGCGTACACCGCACTGGGCACGGACGGCTTCGGCCGCAGCGACACCCGCGCCAACCTGCGTCGCCACTTCGAAGTCGACCGCTACTACATCGCCCACGCCGCCATCGCCGCGCTGGCGAAGGAAGGCAAGATGACCGGCAAGGACGTCGCCCGCGCGATCAAGCAGTACAAGATCGACGTGGACAAGGCGAACCCGGTCACCGTGTGATGTCGCGCACTCCCTCTCCCGCATGCGGGAGAGGTAAGTCGTAGAGCGGAGCTTGCTCCGCTGCTTCGCGATTCCTCAGCGTGACGATCGCTACTGCGGAGTCGAGCAAGCTCGACGCTACGTGCGGTCCTCGAAGCCATGAGCCGCACTATCGAGAGGTGACGTCCATGCGCTATGCCATCGTCATCGAACAAACGGGCGGCAATTATTCCGCCTATGTGCCGGACTTGCCGGGCTGTGTGGCTACCGGCGCGACCAAGGCTGAGGTGGGGCGGCTGATCCGCGACGCCATTGCGTTGCATCTCACGGGATTGCGCGAGGACGGCATGGCGATTCCGTTGCCTTTGAGCCAAGTGGAGTACGTCGACGTCGCGGCGTGAGCGCGCGCTGACGAAGTGACGCCTGGAAGGATGGCGGAACGGCCCTCGCACCTCCCGTCATGCAAGCGGCTTCGGCCGCTTTTTTGTTGGCCGACCGATTGACAGTCCGTAAACCAGGGTTCACAGTTCCGGCCAGATCGACGTCAAGGATGACGCTGCATGATCGAGGTCAGGAAGACGCGGATGTTCGAGGACTGGTTCGTTTCACTGCGCGACCGTCAGGCGAGGATGCGCATCCAGGCGCGGATCGATCGGCTCGGCTTCGGCAATCCGGGGCAGCATCGCGTGCTGTCCGGCGGGGTATGCGAGATGAAGATCGATTACGGCCCGGGCTACCGCGTTTACTTCACCCGCCACGGCGATGCGTGGGTGGTGCTGCTGTGCGGAGGCGACAAGGCATCGCAGCGTGCGGACATCAAGGCGGCATTGGCGTTGGCGAACGCGTTGGAGAACTGACATGGCACTGAAGACCACGCCCTGGGATTCGGCGGAGTACCTGAAGTCCGAGGCGGACATCACCGCCTATCTCGACGCGTGCTTCGAGGAGGCGGGTGATGATCCGGCGTTCCTGGTGCATGCGCTGGGCGTGGCGGCACGGGCCCGCAACATGAGCCAGCTGGCGCGCGACACCGGGTTGACGCGCGAAGGCCTGTACAAGGCGTTGTCCAGCAGCGGAAACCCGAGCTTCGGCACGGTGCTGAAGGTGGCCGATGCCATGGGCTACCGGTTTGCGCTGGTCAGCAAGCGAGCCAAGCCGGGCCGCAAGGTGGGCAAGCGGACTGTGGCACCGGCCGCGCCAATCGGCGCAGGCAAGCGGCGTGTCGCGCAGGTCAAACAGGGATGAGTGCCAACACCGTCCGGCAGCGTGCGCCTTCGGCATGACACTCACCCTCGACCATCTGCGCCGCTATGCCATCGCTCGCAGCCTGTTCAAACCGACCACCCTGCCGCGGGCGATCCAGCGGCTGGGCTTCGTGCAGGCAGACCCGATCCGGGCGCCGGCACGCGCGCAGGACCTGACCCTGCGCCACCGCGTCGCCGGCTATTGCGCCGGCGACCTGGAGCGGCGATATCCCCGCCTGCCGCTGGAAGAAGACTTCTTCGTCAACTACGGTTTTCTCCCGCGCGAGCATCATCATCTGATGCATCCGCGCACGGCGCGCGAGGCGTGGACGCCCGCGCGCTGGAAGCAGGCGCGTGCGGTGCTGGACTTCGTCAGCGAGCGCGGCACCGCGCATCCGCGCGAGGTGGATGCGCATTTCGGGCATGGCAAGACTACCAACTGGTTCGGCGGTTCGTCCAATGCCAGCACGCAGTTGCTGGACGGCATGCACTACCGCGGGTTGTTGCGGGTCGCGCGGCGCGAGGGCGGCACGCGGGTCTATGCGCCACGCATCGGCGATGCGACACCGGTCGCGATGTCCGATGCGGAGGCGCGGCTGGATGCGTTGCTCGACATCATCGTCAACACGTACGCCCCGTTGCCGGCGGCCAGCCTGGGGCAGTTGCTGGGCTATCTGCGCAGCGGTGTGCCGCAGTGGACGGGCCTGCGTGCGGCGGCGTTGAAGCGTGCGCTCCAGCGCTTGGGCACGGCGCGGGTCGACGGGGTGGACTGGTACTGGCCGGCCGACGAGGATCCGCGCTCGCGGCGCTGGAAACCGGACGACCAGGTGCGCCTGCTGACGCCGTTCGACCCGGTGGTGTGGGATCGGCGTCGGTTCGAGATGTTCTGGGGCTGGACGTACCGCTTCGAGGCGTACACGCCGGCACCGAAGCGGAAGCTGGGGTATTACGCGCTACCGGTGCTGTGGGGTGAGCGGGTGATCGGGTGGGCGAATCTTAGTGTGGTAGAGGGGGAGCTGCGAGCGGCGTTTGGGTATGTGGAGGGGCGTGCGCCGAGGGATAAGGCCTTTCGGGTAGCGCTTGAGGTAGAGTTTTGGCGCCTAAGCGCCTTCCTGGGCCTGGAGGATGAAGGTCCCTCAATCCTTGAGTAAGGGATGCCGTAAGGCCGAGCTTGAGCAGCTTAGAGCGTGGACGGTTCGCGCCGTTCATCAGGTTTGGTAGACACCTAGTCTGAGCTGGAGACAGGCCTGCATCTTGGAGATTGACAAACGGTCCACTTCTGTTTGGTCGACTTCGCGTGTCTCCCCATCTTTGAGAATTAGAGGAGTGATGTCTTATATGGCCACGGCAAGAAAGAAGAAGCTCGCCAAATTGGCGGAAGATGAAGTGCCGAGTGTTGGTGATGAGGTGCGCTACGCCATTAGCTTGGTACGCCAAGGGGATCACCGGTTCTATACGTTAACAATGCCGTCGAACGTTCTGGCGGCTTGCTGCTATGCGACCTCTAAAGACGAGGATCCCGAGCATGGCTTTCAGAGAGTTCTGAGTGAAAAGCGTGCTCAGGAAATCGCTGATTATGTAGATGGAGGCGGAACCATTCCAAGCTCCGTTGTGTTGTCAGCACAAAGTGAGTCTGACTTCCGGAGTGTAGACAGATCAAAGACTGCCGCATTCAAATTTGGGCCGACTGCATTTCTAATTCTTGACGGGCAACACCGAGTTTTTGGCTTCGCAAAAGCGAAGACCTCACTTCGCGTTCCGGTCGTTGTTTATGACGGACTCTCAAAAGAGCAAGAGGCGCAGCTATTCATCGACATAAACACCAAGCAGCGTCCTGTTCCGAAGGAGCTTCTGCTGGCCATCAAGGGGCTTGCTAAAACGGAGAGCGATGTCGAGGCTACACTCAGTCAGCTATTCGACCTGTTTCATGCTGACTCCAAGAGTGCACTACTTGGTTGGACAAGTTCAACAAAAAAAGCAGCGCAGAAGATTGATAGGGTCACATTCAACGTTGGGTTGCGACAGCACCTAGATATGTTTGAAGGAAAAGATATTGTTTTTACTTACACGACTTTCAATGCGTACTTCATTGCCGTCACTTCGGGACTGAGGGCAAAAAGCGTAGAGGCCTCGATTGCTAGAAAGACAACTTTTCGGGCGTTCTTGGACGTCTTTCCCGATGTGGTTCAAAGAGTTCAAGATAAATACAAGGCCAAATACACTGCGGACAATTTCGCTGCCGTCATATCGCCAATCTTTGACTTGACGTCATCTACCTTCGTCAATCCTAAGAGCTCCATTCTCGATCTTTCAATGGAGATGAAGAAGAGGTTGAAGTCCGGCTTGACCATATGAAATCACTATCCGTACTCAGTAGGGAAATGTGGTTGTCGGGCGTCACGAGAAAGCAAGCTTCCTCTGAGCTTGGGGTCAGGGACTGGCTTGTTGACGGTGACTGGGTTTTCGACGATAGGATTGGAAAAAATCGGGCGCGAATTTCTGCGAACGCCTATGATGGATTTGCTCAGGCGTCGGTAAATGACGCATTGCGGCTCTCTATTGCTTCGTTGGAGAGCGCTGGCTCTTTTCTCAGCGTTCCCAAAGGTATGGATGAGCGGCGCTGTGCCTGGGTGGTCATATCTATCTACTACGCCGCTTTCTTTGCCGCTAACGCGTTGATGAGATTTTCTGGGTATTCATGCACGAATCTCAACTCAGTCGAGTGTGCATCAATCAACGAAATGGCTCGGCTCACCGGCTTTGAAGGAAGCTCTAGCAAGCATGTTTTGGGGCAAGGACTTTATTTTGTTAGGCCGATAGGCACGACGGGAAGCTCGATTGGAATTGATGCTTTGAATGGCGCTGGCGGAGTACACATCCAGTTCTGGATTGGATTCAAACGGTTTCTCGACGACCTTAAAATCTCCATCAAGGCGAGTTCCAGGTTGAGTGCTGAGAAAGCTGCAGCTTTGAAAGAGCTGTCTTCTTTGGGTTCTGGTTTAAGCTTTGGCGGTTCGGCCAATGGATCGTGGTTATCGGAGATCAGGAATTCAGTGAACTACAGGTTCGATTACGGCTCTTGGTATCCCTATGAGGGAAGCAGTGTTGAAGTCGGTGACCTCTTAAAAATTCTAAGAGCCGCAAGAGATGGGCTGGCATCAATTCCTGAGCCGGAGTCCGCAGTTCCAGAGATGAAGCGTGCAACTTATGTTGCGGCTGCCTTGCTTGTTTGGTTGAAAGACTCCTTGGAAACAATTGCTTCTACCTCGTCCGGAAAGAAGAAAACGCTTGTCTCAGATGGCGCGTTGGCAATGTTGTCAGCAGTATGAGTTCTTCCTCGCTAGTTCAATGCAAGTGACCAGTCCTTGAGTCCTTGGTGTGCTGCCTCGTTTGACCTGCGAACTCGGAAGGGCTGGACGCGTAGAATTTCACCGCCAGCGAGCGCAGCCGCCATCGCATCCGGCATTCCCTCACTGGAGCTCCCGCATGTCCCGCCCACTCGCGCCCGCCGGGCGCCTGTTCGCTGTCGCTGCCTTCCTGGAAGGCTTCACCTGGGCCGGTCTGCTGATCGGCATGTTCCTCAAGTACGGGCCGGTGGCCAACGAACTGGGCGTCAAGATATTCGGGCCGCTGCATGGCGGCGCGTTCCTGTTCTACGTCGTCGTCACCGTGCTGGCCGCGCTGCGCCTGCGCTGGCCGTGGTGGGCCACGCTGCTGGCGGTGCTCGCCGCCGTGCCGCCGCTGGTGACCGTGCCGCTGGAGATGGGGTTCCGCCGGATCGGATTGCTCAGCGCACGCGTTTGATACCGCAGGGCGGCGGGCCTGGGCCCGCCCTACGTTGTTGTCGGACTCAGTTGCCTACGAGTGTTGCTCGGTAGCTCACCGGATCCAGCAGGCAATTCGCCGTAATGGGGCCGTTGAGCGAGAACATGCGCGGGCTCTTGCGGAAGTCGAACAGGCGGTAGAGGTGGAAGCGGTCAACGGCCTCTTCCGAAAAGCCCACCTCGTTCGAACTCACGAAGAAGGGTGTCTCCGCGTCATAGGACGTGGTCTTTACCTCGATGAACCTCTCGCGGCCGTCGGCGTCATACGACAGGATGTCGTAGCCGAGTCCATCGCCTTTCAGACTGGACGTGTGCTCGATGCGGTCGACCAGTTGCTTGGCACCCTCGTTGAACAACCTGCGGGCCTCGAACTCCATGACGACCAGTTCGCCTGCATGCCCAAGCGAGCGATTCCGCGCCTCCCGCTCCAGATAGTCGCGCTTGATGGCGATGCGCTGGATGGCTGCGGCGGCCGCATCGTTGACTCGATACTTCGGCGCAGGCACCCCGACCACGAAGTCTGAGAAATCCGTGATCAGCGGCGGCTCGGCAGCGGTCTCCACGCTTCGAATGGCGGCTTGATCAAGCGCCACATCCCGCGTCAGTAGCTCGCCCACAACATTGATCAGCAGCTTCTGGACGTTGGCCAACGGCCTGTATCCGGACACGGACTGCACGCCCAAGGCATGGAGCACGGCGCTGATGTTGCGGAACTTGTACTCGATGGCGCCCGTGTTCCGCGCGGGAATCTGGCTGGCAAGCTGCCGAATGACCTGAGCCTTGACGAACGTCTGTCCCAACTCCTGCATCCGAAGCATGCGCAGGTAAGCAAGCACCGTGACCTCGACCTCAGCGGCCGACCACGATTCCCCAGCTACCCCGTCTTCGATCGCCATGCGTCCACTCCCGACCCCGCGTTCCAGGATAGTGGATCTGTCTGCACCCGTCATTGGCATCGGATTGGAGCGACAACAGACGAGTTGCCGTGCCGCCGCTGGTGACCGTGCCGCTGGAGATGTGGTTCCGCCGGATCGGATTGCTCAGCGAGCGCGCCTGACGTTCCGCGATGGCGGGCCTGGGCCCGCCCTACGTGGCGGAATGGGCGCGTCCTTCGCATAGACTGCGTCGCCGCCCTCGTTCGCCCGCCCATGAGCCCGCCCTCCCGCCTGACCGAGTTGCGCCTGCTGCTGGGCATCGAGCGCAACACCACGCGCCACGGCGAGAAGTGGATCTCCGGCATCGGCGCGCTGCTCGGCATCGTGGCGGTGGTCTGGCTGACCCGCTGGACCTTTCCCGAACACGCATCCGGTGCCGTCGGCGGCGTGCTGATGGTCACCTCGATGGGCGCGTCCGCCGTGCTGCTGTTCGCCGTGCCGCAGGGCGCGCTGTCGCAGCCGTGGGCCGTGGTGGGCGGGCACCTGCTGTCCGCCTTCATCGGCGTGAGCTGCCAGAAACTGTTCCCCGGCCACGCCTGGACCGCCGCCCTCGCGGTCGGCCTCGCCGTGCTGGGCATGTACTACCTGCGCTGCATCCACCCGCCCGGCGGCGCCACCGCGCTGGCGGCGGTGATCGGCGGTTCGCAGGTGCACGAACTCGGCTACGGCTACCTGCTGATGCCGGTACTGATCAACGTGGTCGCCATCCTGTCCATGGCCATCGCCTTCAACGCGCTTTTCCCGTGGCGCCGCTACCCCGCGCACCTGCACAAGCGCCGCCAGCCCATCCCCGCCACGCGCCCGGCCGCGCGCCAGTTCGAACTGACCCAGGAAGACTTCTCCGCGGCAATGGAGCAGCTCAACTCCTACGTCGACATCACCACCGAGAACCTCACCGAGCTCCTGGAACTCGCCAAGCAGCACGCCGAGAAGAACATCACCCACCCGCAGGACATCATCGCCGGCCGCGCCTACAGCAACGGCAAGCTGGGCAAGCTGTGGAGCGTGCGGCGCGTGCTGACGCAGGAGGAGCGGCCGACGGACGCCGCACCCGACCGCCTGCACCACCACGTGATCGCCGGCGACCAGGCGGCGCAATCCGGTGCCTGCAGCGTGGAGGAGTTCCGTGCGTGGGCCCGCTTCGAAGTCGTGTCGCAGGGCAGCGGGCGGTGGATGAAAGCGGAGTGAGCCGGCGGGCTAGGGCGTCCTGCGCAGCCCGTGCTGCGGGCCTTCGCAGACGACCAGCGCACCGTCGTCGGTGACCGTGCCGGTCGCCTGCACGCGGTCGCCGGCCTTCAGCGATTGCACATCGTCCGGCGGCGGTGCCTTGCACAGGTTCCAGCGGGCGGGCAGGTGCACGTCGACCTGGCCGTTGGCCGCGGCGATCCTGATGATGGCGCTGCCGTCGTAGGTCCACGGCGTGGTGTCGACGCTGACGATGGTGCCGTCGACGGTGGCCTGCTGCCCCGCGGCGAGCGTGGCGCTGGTGGGCGCGGCAGGTGTCGTCGCACAGGCGCCCAGCAGCGTCATCGAGGCCGCGGCCAGGCCGGCGAGCAGGGAAGTGCGGTGGCGCAGGATCATGGGGTCTATTCCGTGTCGGACGTCGGGGCGGTACCGGCGGGCGTGGCGGCGTCGGCGGGGCACCTTGGCACACCGGATCCGACGACACAGTGAATGCAGCACTCCGCTTTCTCCGGCCCCTCGTTGCCCGGCGTTTCCTGCGCGGGCGGCAGGTAGCCCGGCAGCTTCGCCAGCTGCTCCGGCGACTTGAGTCGCAGGATCGCCGCCCAGTCCTGGCGGTTCATGTTGCAGGCCGCCTCGTTGTCGGGCGCGCACAGCGTGCCGTCGCCGATGCGCAGCGGCAGCCCGCCCCAGAACTCGCCGTTGCGGTTGAGCGGCAGCATCCGCATGGTGACGGCCTGCTGCACGTTGCCGCCGATCGCGTACGCGGTGGCGTCGTTGCCCGGATTGACCGCCACCACGATGTCGCAATGCATGTCGAGCGAGCTGCCACTGCGCAGCAACGGCACCAGCCCTTCGTGACCGAACAGCCGGCCGGACTGGCGCACGTAACAGATCAGGTCGCCGACCAGCGGTTTGGCGTGCGCCACATCGATGACGTCGAAGGCATTCGTCGACGGGTTCTGAAACGCGGCCTGCACGTACGTGAAGTGGCGGCTGGAGCCACGGAAGCCCGGCACGCGCGCTTCGCGCATTACCCACGAGATGAAGGCGGCCGACCACGGCGTGTCCACCACGAAGCCGCGGCAGGCCTCGGCCTGCGGCCCGGTCGCCGAGGCGTACAGGCAATCGGTCGCGCCGCGACGGTGGCCGATGGCAGCGAGCAGGCCACTGTCGCGCCAGTAGCGCGCGACGCGCTGCCAGGCGCGGTCGTCGCCGATCGACAGCAGCGACGCCTCGGCTTCCATCACCGGTGCGTTCGCCAGCCGGCCGTTGCGGTCGATGAAGGGGCGATACCACATCAGGTGCTCGCGGCAGGCGACTGCGGCGATGCGCGTGGCGACGTCCGTCGGCGTCTGTTGCGACAGCTGCGGACAGGCATCGGCCGCGCGCGCGGCGAAGGAAGACAGCAGCAGGAGGGGCAGCAACAGCCATGCACGCATCAGATGATCCTTGGGGGTCCGTGGTCCTTCTTACGCATCATGCCGTATCGGCAGGACACGGCGTCATCACGCGGAATGAAGGTATCGGAAAGGTCTGGCGCAAAGCCTGTGCAGGCTTGACCTCAATCGCGGTTGAGGGGGCATCGTGGCGGCCTGCCATGCCAGGAGTCGCCATGTCCCCCTCCCTCACCGATATCAGCCGATACCTGCAACGACTGGATTACGACCGGCCGCCACCGCCCACGCTGGACGCACTTCGCGAACTGCAGCGACGGCACACGGCCGCATTCCCGTTCGAAACCCTGTCGACGCTGATGCGCTTGCCGGTGTCGATGGACCTGCACGACATCGAGCACAAGCTGCTGCACGAGGGACGTGGCGGTTACTGCTACGAGCTCAACCGCGCCTTCCTGGCGCTGCTGCTGGCGCAGGGGTTCGACGCGCGCGGCATCACCGGCCGCGTGGTGATGGGCGAGGCGGAAGGTACCGTCACGGCCCGCACCCACCTGCTGTCGCTGGTGACCCTCGACGGCGTGCGCTACACCGTCGATGTCGGCTTCGGCGGCATGGTCCCGACCGCGTCGTTGCAGCTGGACCGCGAAGACGCACAGTTCACGCCGCACGAGCCGTATCGCATCACGCGGCAAGGCGAGCAGTACCTGCTGCAGGCGCAGGTGGCCGCCGACTGGCGCGCGCTGTACGTGTTCGACCTGCAGCCGCAGGCCGAGATCGACTACGTCGTCGGCAACTGGTACGTCAGCACGCATCCGGATTCGCCCTTCCTCGACGAGCTGCGCGTGGCACGCACCGGCCCCGGCTGGCGCAGGACACTGGGCAACGGCAGCGTCGCCTTGCACCGCATCGGCCACGCCAGCGAGCGGCGCGCGCTGGTGGACGTGGAGGACGTAATCGCCGAGCTGCGGGAGGGCTTCGGCCTGCGCGTGCCCGACCATCCCGCGCTGGCGCCTGCGATCGCACGGTGGCTGCAGGCGCACCACGATGCGTGAGTGATTCCGTGCGGCGGGGTGGTGGCGCGACGGCGGCGACAGGTAAGCTCGCCCCTCCCCCACCCATCCGGAGCGCGCATGCGCTTTCTCCTGCGAGTCATCGTGTTGTCGCTGGCTGCCCTGGCGGCGCACGCCGCCGAGCCTGACCGTCGCATCGCCATCACCATCGACGACCTGCCGTGGCAGCGGATGGACATGACGCCACCGGCGGAACTGGCCGCGCGCCACGCGCAGCTGATGGCGCAGCTGAAGCAGGCCAGCGTGCCGGTGGTGGGCTTCGTCAACGAGGGGAAGCTGGAGGTCCACGGGCAGGTGCAGCCGGCGCGCGTGGCGATGCTGCGCGACTGGCTCGACGCCGGCTACGAACTGGGCAACCACACGCATGGCCATCTCGACGTGCATGCGGTGGGGCTGCCGGCCTTCCAGCAGGACATCCTCGACGGCGAGCGCGTGCTGCGGCCGCTGCTGGCCGAGCGCGGGCAGGCGCCGCGCTGGTTCCGCCATCCCTACCTGCGTGCCGGCCGCACGCCGGAGGATCGCACGGTGTTGTCCGCCTTCCTCCGCGAACACGGCTACCGCATCGCGCCGGTGACCGTCGACAACGGCGAGTGGGTATGGGCGTTCGCCTACGCCAACGTGCTCGACGGCCAGCCCGACACGCCCGAACGTGCGGCCACGCTGGAGCGGCTGCGCCGCGGCTATATCCCGTACATGCTCAACAAGGTCGACTACTACGAACAGCAATCGCAGGCGCTGCTGGGCTATGCCTTGCCGCAGGTCTGGTTGCTGCACGCCAACGAGTTGAACGCCGTGGCCTACGCGGACCTGGTGGCCGGCGTGCAGCGCCGCGGCTACCGCGTGGTGACACTGGACGAGGCGATGCGCGATCCCGCGTACGCGCGTGGCGAGGACGGCTACAACGGCCGCTACGACCCCAGCTGGTTGCACCGCTGGGCGATGGCCGAGAAGAAGCCGAAGGACTTCTACGCCGGCGAGCCGGTGGTGCCGGGCTGGGTGCTCGCGCTGGCGGGCGTGGAATCGGAATAACGCCCGCGTCAGTCCTCGCGGCGCAGCGTCGCCAGTTTCAGGAACGCTTCGTGCTGGTAGCGGCTCATGCGCAGCTGCTGGCCGGTGTCCATCGTCACCACGTGGTAGCCGTTGAACCACGGGTGGATGTCCTTCACCCGGCGCACGTTGATGATCGCCGAGCGGTGCACGCGGGCGAAGTGGCGCGGATCCAATCGCGCCGCCAGTGCCGACATCGTCTCGCGCACTTCATGCACGCGGTCGGCCAGGTGCAGTCGCACCGTGTTGCCGCTGGCCTTGATCCAGACGATGTCGTCCACGTCGACCAGCACCACGCGTTCGTTCTCGCGGACGGGCAGCCGCTCCAGGTAGGCGTTGCGCTGCTGCAGCGACGCCAGCGCCTGCATGATGCGCGCGGTCGTGTCCGCGTCCGCACCGCGTGCACCCAGCAGCCGCTGCTTCGCCCGGCGCAGCGTTTCCGCAAAGCGCTCGCGGCTGAAGGGCTTGACCAGGTAGTCCACCGCGTTCGCCTCGAACGCGCGCACCGCGAACTGCTCGTAGGCGGTGACGAAGATGGTCGCCGGCATGCGCGCCGCGCCGATCGTCGCCACCACGTCCAGGCCGGTGATGGCCGGCATCTGGATGTCGAGGAACACCAGGTCGGGCGACCGGTCGCGGATCGCCGCCACCGCGGACACGCCATCGCCGCATTCGCCGGCCACCTCGATGTCGGGATCCTCGCGCAGCAACCGCACCACCGCATGGCGTGCGATCGGTTCGTCGTCGATCACCAGCGCGGTGAGGCTCATGCGGGCACGTGCTCCGGCAGCGGGTCGTCGTCCAGTTCGCGGAACGGGAGCCGCAGCCGGCAGGCGACGCCGCGCGGGACGATCAGGTCCAGCCGCAGGCTGGCCTCGTCCCCATAGAGTTCGCGCATGCGCATCCGGGTGTTCGACAGGCCGATGCCATGCCCGCCCGCATGGCCGCCCTCGTCCAGCGTGCTGTTGAAGTTGCGTACGTCGATGCACAGCACGCCGCCCTCGCGCCGGCAGTCGATCTCGACGCGGTCGTCGCCGACGTGCTGGCCGATGCCGTAGCGGATGGCGTTCTCCACGATGGGTTGCAGCACCAGGCTGGGGACGGCGGCCTCCAGTACGTCGGGCGCGACGTGGATGCGTGTGGTCAGGCGGTCCTTGAAGCGGTGCCGCTGGATGCCGAGGTAGAGCTCGAGCAGTTCCAGTTCGCGCCGCAGCGGGATCTCCTGGCCGTCGTAGTCCTCCAGGAACGCGCGCAGCAGTTCGCTCAGGCGCAGCAGCATGTCTTCGGCGGAGACCTTGTCCTCGTCGAGCAGGGTGACGATGGCATGCAGCGTGTTGAACAGGAAGTGCGGCTGCAGCTGCGTCTTCAGGACCTGCAGGCGCGACTGCGCGAGTTCGGTCGCCAGCTGGCTGGCCTCCAGTTCGCGTCGCGCTTTCTCGGCGTGGAACTGGATGGCCTGCTGGATGGCGAACAGCAGCCAGTAGGTCAGCAGGCCGATGGCGAAGTGCTGCTCCAGGAAGTAGCCGAGCTGTTCGAAGAAGCCGCTGGGCTCGAACAGCGTGGAGACCAGCGCGCCGATCATCATCGCGACGAAGGTCGTGCACAGGCTGGCCACCAGTTGCTTGCCCAGCCCGCGCAGGCGCAGCGGGCTGCTCACCGGGTAGCGCTCGGCCAGGCGGAACACGAGGGGAGCCAGCGCTGCCCACGTGTACCACTGGATCAGCGACCAGCGGATCAGATCCCACAGCGGCCAGTTGGGACGATGCAGACCATTGTTGAGTTTCGTCTGCAGGGTGAACAGCAGCGCGACCGCCGTCCACAAGGCGAGGTAACGGAACAGGCCGATCTCGGTATTGCCCAGACGGATTTTCATGCGGCCCTCCTGATCGGCGTCCGCATCGTAGGGCGGGGCCAGCATCGCGGGAAGGCGCGGAGGTCACGGACTACGATTCGTCCCGGTGGCACGACGATTCGTCACGGATCCGTTGCCGCCCTGTCCGGAGAAGCGCGGGATGCGCCTGCCCCGCACGCAATCCCGCGTCGCCGGTGGCGCCCCCGTCACCGGAGATCACGCCATGCATCGCCTGTCCGTCGTTGCCCTGCTCGTCGCCGCCGCTCCGTTCGCCCCGGTCCAGGCGGGCGAACGCAGCCACTATCTGTACGTCGTGAACCGTGCCCACGATGCGATCGTGTCCCTGTCCGCGGCACCGGCCGGCGCCGACGACCGTCGCGAGCTCCTGGCCGGCACGCGGCTGGCCGGCGGCGGCGAAGCCGCCACCGTCGAGATCCGCGGCGAGGGCTGCGTGCACGACCTCCATGTCGTCTTCGCCAACGGTCGACGCGCACTGTATCCGGCCTTCGACCTGTGCCGTGCACACGGGCTGCGCGTGATGCCGCTTCCCGCCCGCGACGCGCAGGCGCGACTGGCCCGCACGCGAACGGAGGAACGGACCGCCGCCGACTGAGGTCAGACCCGCCCCGCCTCCGCCAATGCCGCGAACTCCTCGTCGGTGAACAGCCGCGAGCGCACCAGGAAGCGCACGCCTTCGCCGTTCTCCAGCGAGAACATGCCGCCGCGCCCGGGCACCACGTCGATGATCAGCTGGGTGTGCTTCCAGTATTCGAACTGCGACGGGCTGATGTAGACATCGGCACCGCCGATCTCGCCCAGCCGCACGTCGCGGTCGCCGACGATGAAGTCGCCCACCGGATAGCACATCGGCGAGGAACCATCGCAGCAGCCGCCCGACTGGTGGAACAGCACCGGGCCATGGCGTGCCTGCAGCCGTGCGAGCAACGCCAGCGCCGCCGGCGTGGCTGTCACCTGCGGCGGCACGGAAGCGCGGGGCGTGGCGTGCATGGGCGGGACGCCGGCCGCGCTCAGGCGGCGAAATCCAGTACGACGCGGCCCTCGATCGCGCCGGCGTGCATGCGGGCGAACACGTCGTTGATGTTCTCCAGCCGGTCGGTCGCCACCGTGGCCGCGACCTTGCCCATCGCGGCGAAGTCGAGCGACTCCTGCAGGTCCAACCGCGTGCCGACGATGGAGCCGCGCACGGTGATGCCGTTGAGCACCATGCCGAAGATGTCCAGCGGGAACTGGCCCGGCGGCAGGCCGTTGAGCGACACCGTGCCGCCACGGCGCACCATGCCGATGGCCTGTTCGAACGCCTTCGGCGAGACCGCGGTGACGAGCGCGCCGTGCGCACCGCCGATCTCCTTTTTCAGGTAGGCGACCGGGTCGGTGGTCTTCGCGTTGACGGCGACGGTCGCGCCCAGGCGGCGGGCCAGGTCGAGCTTGGCGTCGTCGACGTCGACGGCCGCCACGTTCAGGCCCATCGCCTTCGCGTACTGCACGGCCATGTGGCCGAGGCCGCCGATGCCCGAGATCACCACCCAGTCACCGGGCCGGGTGTCGGTGACCTTCAGGCCCTTGTAGACGGTCACGCCGGCGCAGAGGATCGGCGCCACCTCGACGAAGCCGATGTTCTTCGGCAAGTGGCCGACATAGCCGGCGTTGGCCAGTGCGTATTCGGCGAAACCGCCGTTGACCGAATAGCCGGTGTTCTGCTGCGTCTCGCACAGCGTTTCCCAGCCGCCGAGGCAGTGTTCGCAGTAGCCGCAGGCGGAGTACAGCCACGGGATGCCGACGCGGTCGCCCTCCTTCACGTGGCTCACGCCCGCGCCCACGGCGACCACGTGGCCGACGCCCTCATGGCCGGGAATGAAGGGAGGATTGGGTTTGACCGGCCAGTCGCCCTCGGCGGCATGCAGGTCGGTGTGGCAGACGCCACAGGCCTCGATCTTCACCAGGATGTCGCCGGCCGCAGGCCGAGGCACGGGGACTTCCTCGATCACCAGCGGCTTGCCGAACGCCCGCACGACGGCGGCTTTCATGGTGCTGTCCATTCATTGCTCCTGTCATTACTGGTGAAGCCCCAACCTACGCCGGCAGCGCGGCAGGCACGTTGATTCCGATCAATCCACGGGAACGGCGCGATGCCGCCGGTCGGACGGCACCGCGCATGCGGTGTCAGAAGAAGCCCAGCGCCTTGGGCGAATAGCTGACCAGCAGGTTCTTGGTCTGCTGGTAGTGGTCGAGCATCATCTTGTGGTTCTCGCGGCCGATGCCCGACTGCTTGTAGCCGCCGAACGCCGCGTGCGCCGGATAGGCGTGGTAGCAGTTGGTCCACACGCGGCCGGCCTGGATCGCGCGGCCCATGCGGTACAGCCGCGATGCGTCGCGGCTCCACACCCCCGCGCCCAGGCCGTACAGCGTGTCGTTGGCGATGGCCAGCGCCTCGGCTTCGTCCTTGAACGTGGTCACCGACACCACCGGCCCGAAAATCTCCTCCTGGAAGATGCGCATGCGGTTGTGGCCCTTGAAGACGGTGGGCTTCACGTAGAAGCCGCCGGCCAGGTCGCCGTCGAGCATGGCCTGCCCGCCGCCGGCCAGGACCTCGGCGCCTTCCTGCCGGCCGATGTCGATGTAGCTCAGGATCTTCTCGAGCTGTTCGCCGGACGCCTGCGCGCCGACCATCGTGTTCGGGTCCAGCGGGTTGCCCTGCCTGATCGCGGCGACGCGGGCGAGCACCTTGTCCATGAAACGGTCGTAGATCGATTCCTGCACCAGCGCGCGGGACGGACACGTGCAGACTTCGCCCTGGTTGAAGGCGAACAGCACGAAGCCCTCCACCGCCTTGTCGAGGAAATCGTCGTCCTCGGCCATGACGTCGGCGAAGAAGATGTTCGGCGACTTGCCGCCCAGTTCCAGCGTCACCGGGATCAGGTTCTGGCTGGCGTACTGCATGATCAGCCGGCCGGTGGTGGTCTCGCCGGTGAAGGCGATCTTGGCGATGCGCGGATTGGAGGCCAGCGGCTTGCCCGCTTCCAGGCCGAAGCCGTTGACCACGTTCAGCACGCCCGGCGGCAGCAGGTCGCCGATCACCTCCATCAGCACCAGGATGGAGGCCGGCGTCTGTTCGGCCGGCTTCATCACCACGCAGTTGCCGGCGGCCAGCGCAGGCGCCAGTTTCCAGCACGCCATCAGCAGCGGGAAATTCCACGGGATGATCTGGCCGACCACGCCCAGCGGCTCATGGAAGTGGTAGGCGATGGTGTCGCCGCCGATCTCGCCGATGCTGCCTTCCTGCGTGCGGATGGCACTGGCGAAGTAGCGGAAGTGGTCCACGCACAGCGGGATGTCCGCGTTGAGCGTCTCGCGGATCGGCTTGCCGTTGTCCCAGGTCTCGGCGTGGGCCAGCAGTTCCAGGTTCTGCTCGATGCGGTCGGCGATCTTCAGCAGCACGTTGGCGCGGTCGGTGGTGGACGTCCTGCCCCAGGCGTCCCTGGCGGCGTGGGCGGCATCGAGGGCGAGTTCGATGTCCTCGGCATTGGAGCGCGGCACCTGGGTGAACACCTTGCCCGTGACCGGTGTGGGATTGTCGAAATACTGGCCCGAGCGTGGCTCGACCCACTGCCCGCCGATGAAGTTGCCGTAGCGCGGCTTGAAGAGGGCGGAAGGATCGACGGCCTGGGGGCGGGGCGAGGCGACTGCGTTCATCGTGACTCCAAGGGAAGGTGGACCCGGTGCGGGTGCGTCCCCTAGTCGCAGGCGGCGTGCCAGATCTGCGTGCTGCGGCGCGTCACGTCGCCGGATGCCGTGGCGACGTGCATTCGTACCTGCGTCTGCGGCAACGCAACATCGAAAGCGATTGCAGGCTGTCGCAGCCTGTGGTGTGTATCGGAACAGCGGGCGGTCGGGCTGTCGCAGAATGCGACACATCGCCGGCGGGACAGGACGATGGCACGTACGCAGGCATCCCCGGGCAACGACACCCTCCTCGAGGCGCGGCGTGCGTTCTTCGAAGCGGGCCGCTCGCCGGTCGGCCAGGTGCCCGGCGCCATCCTGCAGTCGTGGCGCCGCTGCCGTGGCCTGGGCCTGGCCGCGAACGCGCGTCCGGCGATCGAGCCCATCGATGCGCCGAGCCTGCGCGCGATGCGTGAGCAGCACGAGCGCCTGTGGCGGCTGGCGCGGGCCGAAGTGGAAATGCTCGCCGCCGACGCCACCAGCACCGGCAGCATCGCCATCCTCACCGATGCCGATGGCTGGATCCTGGATGCCGAAGGGAGCGATGCCTTCCTCGACAAGGCCGGGCGCGTGGCGCTGATGCCGGGCGCCTGCTGGAGCGAAGCGCGCGTGGGCACCAACGCCATCGGCACGGCGATCGCGGATGGCCATGCGGTGGAAGTGCGCGGTGCCGAGCACTACGCCGCGCCGCACCGCATCCTCAATTGCGCCGCCGCGCCGATCTTCGATCCCTACGGCCGCATGGTCGGCGTACTCGACATCTCCGGCGATGCCGCGGTCGCGCAGGTGCATGCGCTCGGACTCGCGCAACTGGCGGTGGCCCACATCGAGCATCGCTACTTCGACGAAGGCATCGTCGATGCCGACCTGCTGCGCGTGCACAGCAACCGCGCGCTGCTGGGTACCGCCCGCGAGGGCTTGCTCGCCTTCCGCAACGGGCGGCTGGTCGCCGCCAACCGGGTGGGCCTGTCGCTGTTCGGGCTGGAGCGCGGCGACCTGGGACGCGCCCCGTACGAGGCGTTGTTCGATGGCGCGGTCTCGCGGCTGCGCGCCGACGGCGCGGTGCACGACCGTACCGGTCGCGTGCTGTACGGCCACGTGGACGAACCCACGCGCACCCGCCGCGCACGCGCGGCGTCGCCGATCACGGTCTCGCCGGCGGTCGCGGGAGCAGAGGCCGATGCGCCGCTGTTCGACGACGCCCAGCATGCCGAATTGGAGCGGGCGCGCCGCGTGCTGGACGCGGGCATCCCGGTGCTGGTGCTGGGCGAAACGGGCACGGGCAAGGAGGTGTTCTCGCGCGAACTGCACCGGCGTTGCGCGCGTGCCGGGCGGCCGTTCGTGGCGGTCAATTGCGCCGCGTTGCCGGAAGGGCTGATCGAGGCGGAACTGTTCGGCTACGAGAGCGGCGCCTTTACCGGCGCGCGCAAGGACGGCAACGCGGGCCTGTTGCGCCAGGCCGAGGGCGGCGTGCTGTTCCTCGACGAGATCGGCGACATGCCGATGGCGCTGCAACCGCGCCTGCTGCGCGTGCTGCAGGACCGCGAACTGTCGCCGCTGGGTGGCGGCAAGCCGGTGAAGCTGGATTTCGCCCTGGTCTGCGCGACCCATCGCCACCTGGAAGACGCGGTCGCCGAGGGTCGCTTCCGCGCGGACCTGTACTACCGCATCTCGCACCACACCGTCGCGCTGCCGCCGCTGCGCGACGCCACCGACCGCGAGGCGCGCGTGCAGACGCTCTGGCAGCGCATCGGGCAGGGTCGCCGCCTGACGACGGCGGCGCAGGACACGCTGTCGCGCTACGCGTGGCCGGGCAACCTGCGCCAGCTGGTCGCCAGCCTGCGCACGCTCGCGGCGCTCAGCGAGCCCGGCAGCGAGATCGACGTGGGCGCGCTGCCGGCCTACCTGCGCACGTCGCTGCCGCCGACCGTCGCCGCCGCTCCGCCGGCAGATGCCGATCTCGATACGATCACCCTGTCGAGCATGCGCGCCGCCGTGGACGCCTGCGGCGGCAACATCGCGCATGCGGCCCGCCGCCTGGGCATCAGCCGCAGCACGCTGTACCGCCGGCTGGGTGCAGGCCTGCGTGGCCGCTGAGCAGGACGTCCGGACATGCCGCGTTCGCCGACCGACGATGTCGATGCGTTCCTCGCCGCGCTTCCACCATCGCAGCAGGCCTGCGTGCGGCGCCTGCGCGCCGTGATCCTGGCGGCCGATCCCCGCATCGGCGAGGCCATCAAGTGGAACGCGCCCAGCTTCCATGTCGAGGGCCGCCACTTCGCGACGATGCAGCTGCGCCGGGCCGACCGCATGCTGCTGGTGCTGCACCTGGGTGCGGGCAAGCGCGCGCTGGCGGATGGCGCCATCGCCGATCCGCAGCGGCAGCTGGCATGGCTGGGCGCGGATCGCGCGACGTGGTCGTTCGCGGGGCGCGAGGACGTCGAGGCGCGGGCCGCCGGCCTGCAGGACCTGCTGCGGCAATGGATGGCGCACATCTGAACACCGTTCCGTTCACGCCACCGGCACCGACGACATGACCGGCGCCACACGCGGCACGACCATCGACACACGCCCGTGACGGTCGTGGCGGCGACACTGGTCCTCCGCCACTGGAGCCGTGCCGATGAAAACCGCCTTCTCCCCGTTGCTGCTGCTCGCGCTGTCGTGCGCGCCGCATCCGGGCCATGCGCAGGACACGTGCCCCGACCGCAGCGCGTACGCGCCGGCGCGCGAGATCGTCGCCGACCTGCAACGCATCACCGCGCCGGCAGGCGTGCAGGAAGACTATGCCGTCGAGATCGGCGGCATCCGCCAGTGGGTGAACGTCCGCGGGCAGGACCGCGACAACCCGATGGTGCTGTTCGTGCATGGCGGGCCGGCGTCGCCGGTCATCCCCACCTTGTGGCAGTTCCAGCGCCCGCTGGAGGAATATTTCACCGTCGTGAACTACGACCAGCGCGGTGCAGGGAAGACGCTGCTGCTGAACCCGCGGGATGCTGTCGCCGATACCCTGCACGTGCAGCGCTACGTGGACGATGCGATCGCGCTCGCCCAGCACCTGCGCACCCGCTACCACAAGCGCAAGCTGGTGCTGATGGCGCACAGCTGGGGCACGGTGGTGGCGATGCACGCCGCCCTGCAGCGGCCGGACCTGTTTGACGCCTATGTCGGCATCGGCCAGGTGATCAACGTACGCACCAACGAACAGGTGAGCTTCGACTACGGCCTGCGCACCGCGCGCGGGAAGGGCAATGCCGAGGCGGTGCGCGAGATGGAATCGATCGCGCCGTATCCCGGCGACCAGCCGATCACGCGCGAGCGCATCGTCATCGCGCGCAAGTGGCCGCAGTTCTACGGCGGACTGAGTGCCTACCGGTCGGACTCGATGTACTTCTTCCGGGGACCGCGGCTATCGCCCGACTATGACGATGCGGCGCGCTGCGCGATCGACGCAGGCAGCGTGTTCACGCTCGGCCGGCTGCTGGACGAATTCCTGCAGGTGGACTTCACCGGCGTGAAGGACTTCCCCATTCCGGTGGTGATGTTCATGGGCCGGCACGACTACACCACGCCGTCCGAACCCACCGCCGCATGGCTGGCGCAGGTGCGCGCCCCGTACAAGCAGGGCGTCTGGTTCGAGCACTCCGCCCACATGATCCCGTGGGAAGAGCCGGGTAAGACGCTGGTCAGCCTGCTGGAGTACGTGCGGCCACGCACGCTCGAGCGGCCGGCGGAGTAATCCGCCTCAGCGCACCACCGCCAGCCGGCGCGGCGGTGGCTCCTCGCGCTGGAACAGCACGCGTTCGGGGCGGTGCAGGGCGTAGCCCTGGCCGTAGTCCACGCCGAGCGAGCGCAGCGCGTCGCAGATCTTCGGGCTGGCGACCCACTCGGCGACGACCTTCAGGCCGCGCTGGTGGCCGATCTGCGCGATGGCGCTGACGATGGTGCGGCTCATCGGGTCGGTTTCGAGGTCGCGGATGAAGCTGCCGTCGATCTTGATCAGGTCCGCCGGCAGGTTCTTCAGGTAGCCGAACGAGGACATGCCAGCGCCGAAATCGTCCAGTGCGATGCGGCAACCCACCCGGCGCAGGCGTTCGATCACGCTCACCACCTTCAGCAGGTTGCGCACGGCGACCGTCTCGGTGATCTCGAAGCACAGCGCCTGCGGCGGCACCGCGTACTCGGTGATGCGGGCGAGGATGAAATCGGCCAGGCCTTCGTCCTCGATGCTGGCGCCGGACAGGTTGATCGCGCAGGTGCCCAGGCGCATGCCCGAATGGTGCAGCCCGGCGAAGTGGGCGAGCGCGTTGCGGATCACCCAGCGGTCGATCGCCGGCATCAGGCCGTAGCGTTCGGCGGCGGGCAGGAAGGCGCCCGGCAGCACGATGCCGCCCTCCTCGTCGCGCAGGCGCAGCAGCAGTTCGATGCTGGTGGCGGTGTCGCGGCCGTCGAGCGGCACGATCTCCTGGTAATCCAGCAGCAGGCGGTCCTGTTCCATCGCCCAGCGCAGGCGGTTGGCCCATTCCATCTCGCCGTGCCGGCGCGTGGTCTCGTTGTCCTCGTGGTACATGTGCACGCGGTTGCGGCCATTCTCCTTGGCCAGGTAGCAGGCGGTGTCCGCCCACGCCAGCAGGTCCTTCAGTGTCGGCTCCTGCTGGTCGACCACCACCACGCCGATGCTGGCGCTGACGGTGTAGGTGCGGTCCTGCCAGACGAACATCAGCGCCTCGATGCGCTCGCGCAGCCGTTCGGCCAGCGCGCGTGCGCCGTCGGCGTCCATGTGGAAGGCCATCAGGCCGAACTCGTCGCCGCCCAGCCGGGCGAGCACGTCGCCGCCGCGCAGCTGCTGGCGCATGGCCAGCGCGAGCTGCGCGAGCAACTGGTCGCCGGCCATGTGGCCGGAGACGTCGTTGATCAGCTTGAACTGGTCCAGGTCGATGTAGAGCAGCGCGCATGGATCGCACATCGTGCGGCCCTTGCGTTCGTCGAGCGCCTCTTCCACGCGTCGCTCGAACTCGCGCCGGTTGCACAGTTCGGTCAACGCATCATGGGTGGCCTGGTAGCTCAGCCGCTCGGTCAGTTCGCGCTGCTCGGAGATGTCGGTCGCCACCATCAGCAGGTGCGGTGCGCCGTCCATGTCGACCTGGGCGATGGACGCATTCGCCCAGAACGCGCCGCCACCCGGGCTCAACAGCACCGCCTCCAGGTTGCCCCAGTCGTTGCCGATGGTGGACGCGTCGCGGGCGCGCGCCTGCAGTTGCGGGTCGGAAAACAGGGCCGACAGCGGCAGCCCGGTGGTGTCGCCCAGGCGCAGGCGCGCGGCCTGGTTGACGTAGACGATGCGCCCGTCGCGCGCGTCGGCCAGCAGCACCAGCGCAGGCAGCAGTTCGTTCAGCGCACGGAAGCGCAGTTCGCTCTCGCGGTAGCGTTGGCTCATCTGCTGGCCCAGCACCATCGCGCGCCGCCGCGTCGTGGTCAGCGACCATGCCAGCGCCGCCAGCAACAGGCTGATGACGCCACCGCCGGCCACGATTGCCTGCAGGCGCCCGGCGTCCAGCGGCTGCGGACGCGGCTGCATCTCCAGGCGCCATTGGCGACCGCCGAAATCCAGCCGGCGCACCTGCACCGGCTGGTCCGCCGCGGCCGCGGTGGCGGAGTCGTAGAACGGATGCGCGTCGGCGGTGGCGTCGTAGATGCGCACGCGGAAGCCGTCCAGCACCGCGCCCGCCATCGCCGTTTCGACCAGCGGCTGCAGGCGGATGCCGATGGCCAGTGCACCGATCTCGCGCGCGCGGCGCTGGTTCGGCGTGGCCGGCGTCGGGCCGTCGGAATACACCGGCAAGCGAAGCGTCACGCCCAACGGATTCTGGCCGGACGGCGTGGTCTGCCGCAGCGCGAACGGCGAGGAGATCACCACGGTGTCGGTGTCGCGGGCACGCAGCAGCGCGGCCAGGTTCGCTTTCTGTCCCACCATGTCGAAGCCGATCAGCGAGGTGTTGGCCTGGTAGGGGGCGACGAATTCGTAGCGGTACGACACGTGGTCGGCCAGCGGCTGGCCCGCCGGCATGCGGCGCGCGAACGCCACGGAGGTGTAGGCGCCGGGTGCGAGCGGGCTGCGCAGGCTGGCGTGGTACTGGCTGAAACGCGCCTGGTCCATCTGGTCGTTGGCCAGGTACAGGGTCTGCATGGCGCGCAGCATCGACGCTGCCTGTTCCAGCGGCACGCGCAACTGGGAGGTGCCGGCATCGGCCAGTGCGCGGTGGGCTTCTTCGGCACGCTCCTGCAGGTCGCGCCATTCGCGCTGGGCCACGACCGCGGTGCATGCCAGGCCCAGCAGCAGGACAGCCGCCGCCCAGGCGCGCGGCGACAGGCCGGCGCGGCGGGGGGGCGGAGCCGGCAATGCCAGGGCATCGCCGGGAAGGGCGGGGGTGGAATCCACCTGGGCCTAGATCCTGCGTGAGGGAAGGGCGAGCCGACGGGCGCCGATCCGGAGGGGAAGCAGGCTTCGTGCCAGACGGGCCGCGCCCCGGGAACCGGATCTGCGGCCTCTCCGCCGGCCCCGAAGCCGGCCCGAAGGACCGTCAGTGTCACTATCGGCCCCTGTGTGACGTTCTTGACGCACCGGGGCGCGCAACGGCGCGCGCCGGAACGCTCAGGCCAGGGGCTGGATGGGGGACGGTGTCCGGGCCAGGCGGAGGGGGACGGACCGGGAGGGTGGCCGGGCCTGCTCGAGGGCTTCCAGTGCCTGCGACAGCAGCGCCAGGTCCTGCAGGACGCCG
Organism: Pseudoxanthomonas japonensis; assembly: GCF_043632995.1. Lineage (NCBI taxonomy): Bacteria > Pseudomonadati > Pseudomonadota > Gammaproteobacteria > Lysobacterales > Lysobacteraceae > Pseudoxanthomonas > Pseudoxanthomonas japonensis. Next base: position 394,100 of record NZ_CP171632.1, read on the forward strand.
AGCTGGTCGACCAGCCGGGAGACATGGCGAAGGCTCACGCCGCCCCGACCGGCCAGGCCGGGACGCACGTGGAGCTTGCGCAACGCACTCAGCTGCATGCGCAGCCGTCGCGAACGCCGGCGCCACTCATGCAGGTCATCGACGGCGCCCGATGCGAGCGCCGTGGCCTGGGCCCGCGCCTGCCGGCGTACCGAGCGCTCGAGCGCCTCGCGCAGGTCGCTGCCGCGGAGCCGCTGCCAGGGCAGTTGTTGCAGCCGTTCGGCCTGCCGGTGCGCCTGTGCCTGCCGACGCACGAAGCCGGGATCCGCGCGCAGGGCGTCGGCGAGCCGCTGCCGCTGGCGTTCGGCCAGCAACGGCCGCAAGGCGTCCCATGTGGCGCGTTCGCCGGCATCGTCCGTCTCGTCCGCCACCTGCCGGGCCGTCTCCATCACGACCTGCCCGTCGCGCAGGGCGGACAGGTCCCGTGCCAGTGCACGCAGTTCATCGTCGATCGCATCGACCGCGTCCCTGCCGAGCACGCGCCGGCCCATCGCGAGCAGGGAGCGCAGCCGGCGGACGCTCTTGCGGGCCTCGTGCACGCCCGTCGGGTCGACGGGGGCGATCGCCAGTGCCGCGGCCAGCGCTCCGGCATCGCCGGCCGCGAGCGCGGCGGCGCGTTCGCCGGTACAGGAGGCGTCGGCGCGGGGGCACATGGGCAGGCTCCACGGGCGGGAGAGTCGACAGTCTACGTCCGGGCACCGCCGCGGCCGGCACCTCCACTGGCTGAATGCGTGCCGCCCGTCGGCTCGCGACGCCCTTGGCGGTGCGCGCGGGAAAAGGTATAAATCGTTTATACGATTTCAAGGTGCGCCGTGGCCAAGTCCCGCAAGACGCGTGGTGCCGCAGATATGGACGAGGCCAAGGCCGCGGCGCCGGCCCGGCTGGTCCGCGACAGTTTCACCATGCCGGCCGAGGATTTCGCCCTGGTCGATGTGCTGAAGGCACGCGGGCTGCAGGTGCAGCGGCCGGTGAAGAAGAGCGAGCTGTTGCGCGCCGGCCTGCATGCCCTGTCCGGCCTGTCGCCGCAGGCGCTGGCGAAGGCGCTGGATGCGCTGGCGCCGGTCAAGGCCGGTCGTCCGAAGAAGAAGTAGAGGCCGCGCCCACGCGACGGCCGTGTTGTCCCGTCCATGCGCTGTCGGGCGCGTGGGATTCCCCAGTTACGGATGTGGTGTCGATGAACGTTGCCGCCTTCTTCCGCCGCCATCGCGTGGCGGTCCTGCTGTCCCTGTTGCTGCTGGCGCCGATGCTGGTGGCGTCGTCGCATGTGCGTATGGGCGGCGATGCCGGCTTCGAGATGCACGCGGGTTACCGCGTGCAGGACCTGGACTGGGTGGATCCCGCCCGCGGCCGCGCCGTGCCGGTAAAACTGTTCTGGCCGGACGCGGCGCGCACGGGCAAGGTGCCGCTGGTGGTGTTCTCACACGGCATCGGCAGCGCGCGCGATGGCTACACCTACCTGGGCCACTACTGGGCGAAGCACGGCATCGCCAGCCTCCATGTGCAGCATGTCGGCAGCGACCGTGCGTTGTGGCAGGGCAATCCGTTCGGGCTGGTGTCGCGCTTCCAGCACGCCGCCAGCGAGGAAGAAGCCGTCGCCCGCGTGCGCGACCAGCGCTTCGCGCTCGACCGGGTGCTGGCCGGCGAGTGGGGCCAGCACGTTGATCGTGCGCGCATCGTCGCCGCCGGCCATTCCTATGGCGCCAACACCACGCTGATGTCGGCCGGTGCGCGCGTGGTGCGCGACGGCAAGGCGATCCAACTGCGCGATCCGCGTTTCGGCGCCGCCATCGTGATCTCCGCGCCGCCGTTCTACGGCGACGACGACTTCCGCCCGATCCTCGCCGGCATCACCATGCCCACGCTGCACGTCACCACGGCCGACGACATCATCCGCATCCCCGGTTTCGGCTCGGGCGTGGAGGACCGGCTGAAGGTGTTCGATGCCATCGGCGGCGCGCACAAGGTGCTGGCGGTGTATCGCCACGGCACCCACAACGTGTTCACCGACCACCGCTACTTCGATTCGCGCGAGGTCAGCGAGCAGGTCAAGCAGGCGACAGCGTCGTTGTCGCTGGCCTTCATCGACACGGCGTACGGTGGTTCATCCGCGGAGCTCGCGCAATGGCGCTCGGGCCACCGCGCGTTGCTGGCCCGCTACGACGCGCGCTGACTCAGGTCGTCGACCAGACGGCAAGTTCGTAACCGTCGGGATCGGTGAACTGGAAGCGGCGTCCGCCGGGGAAGGCGAAGATCGGCTTGGTGATGCGGCCGCCGGCCTTCTCGACCTGCGCCAGGCTGTCTTCCAGCGCGGTCGAATACAGCACCACCAGCGCGCCGCCTGGCTGCGGCGTGCCGTGCGCGAAGCCGCCGGTCAGCCGGCCGTCGCGGAATTCGCAGTAGTCCGGGCCGTAGTCCTGGAACGTCCAGCCGAATGCGTCGCCATAGAAGGCCTTCGAAGCGGCGATTGAGGCGACGTTGAACTCGAGGTAGTCGATGCGGTGATGGTGTTCGGCGGTGCTCATGGCAGGTGTCCGTGGAAGAGGCCGACAGTCTGCGCGAGTCCATCAGCCCTGTCTTGGCGAAATCGGACCGTCAGCGCGCGACCTGCGCCAGCAGCTGTGTCGGCGTCAGGCCTGTTAGCCGTCGCGCGTCGCCGGCGAGCTGGGCGGCGTCGTAGTAGCCGGCATCGAGCGCTGCGTCCACGACGCTGGCGGAGGCGTGCGTTGATTGCAGGAATCGCTGCAGCCGCAGGATGCGGGCCAGCAGCTTCGGTCCGTAACCGAACGCGTCGTCGCACCGGCGCAACAGGGTGCGTTCGGTGAGGCCGAGGTCGCGCGCGAGGTGCGCGACCGAATCGGGCTGCGCTCGTGCCAGTCGTGCATGCACGACCTGCATCGTGTCCGTGCCTGACGGCGTGTCGGCCAGTATCCGGTCGGCGAGCCAGCCCATCGCATCGGTGCGGGCCGCCATCCGGTCGGCCAGCGTCGCAAGGCGGGAAACGCCGAGATCCCGCAGCTCCACGCGCTGGTCGGCGAGCACATGCAGTGGCACGCCCAGCCAGTGTGCGGCCACCGCGGGCGCAAAGCGCAGCCCCTGCACGCGCTGGCCGGGGCAGATGCGGGCGTACTGCGCGCGCGTGTCCGGCCCCGCGATGCTCAGCCGCGTGCCGTCCCACAGCAGGTCGACGCAGGCATCCGGCAGCACCAGCGCAGGCATCGCCTGCGCGCCCTGCAGATAGTCCCAGCGACACAGCAGGGCTTGGCCAGCCGCGAAATCGTGTTGTCGGTAACGGCCGCTCATGAAGGGGCGTCAGCGCTCGGAGTGTCCGCTCTCATCGTAATCGCGACGCTCGAACAGGTGCGGCTGGATCAGTTCGATGAACGCACGTGCCTGTGGCGACAGGAACTTGCCCTTGCGCACCACCACGCCGTAGCTGCGCGACGGGAACCACTGCGCCAGCGAACGTGCGGCCAACCGGTCGCGGTCGCTGTCGGTCAGGCAGATCGAGGCGATGATCGAGATGCCCATGCCCATGCTGACGTACTGCTTGATGACCTCCCAGCCGCCGACTTCCAGCGCGACCGTGTACGGCACGCGCGCCTGCTGGAACACCAGGTCGACCAGGCGGTAGGTGATCAGGCGCTTCGGCGGCAGGATCAGGCCGTAAGGTGAGAGGTCCTCCAGGCGCAGGTCGCGCTTCTTCGCCAGCGGATGCTCCGGCGGCGTGATCAGCATCGGCTCGAAGCGGTAGACCGGCGCGTAGCTGAGATCGGCGGGCACATCGAGCACGGAGCCCACCGCCAGGTCCACCGCGTCCGAGCGCAGCAGGTCGGTGCCGTCGGCGGTGGCGGCGTTGTGCAGGGTCAGCTTCACGTCCGGGTGCTGCTGGCGGAAGTGCTCCACGATCTTCGGCAGCAGGTAGAGAATGGTCGAACTGTTGGCGGCCACGTTCAGCTCGCCGGCTTCCAGCCCGCTGACCTTCTCGCGGAAGGTCGCGTCCAGTCCGTCCAAGCCCGCCACCAGCGGCTGGGCCAGTTCGTACAGCACCTGCCCCTCGCGGCTGGGGGTCAGCCGGCGGCCGCTGCGCTCGAACAGGGTGACCCCCAGGTCCCGTTCCAGCGCCTGCAGCTGCAGCGTGATGGCTGGTTGGCTGACAAAAAGTGCCTCGGCCGCCCGCGATACCGACCCCAGCCGCACCGTCTGGCAGAAGGCGCGCAGCGGCTTCAGGCGGTCGGATTTGTAGGGAAATCGCGGGGTTGGCGCTTCTTTAGAACTCACGATCTAGTCAACTATAAGCAGAGCTTATTTAGTGCATTGACAAAACTGTTTTGTCAAATAATTCGAGCCGAGAGCACTGTGCGTCTCCAGCAAGTCGCCAGGAGACCCCCATGTCCGCTCCCGCTTTCGCCCTGCCGCCGCGCGATGCACGCGCCGACCGCCCCACCCCCGGCATCGCCCTGACCGCCCGCCTGGCGGACCAGGACGTACTGCTGCCGCCCGGTGCGCTGGCGTTGCTGGTCTCGCTGCACCGTGCGATCGAACCGGAGCGCCAGGCCCGGCTGCGGGCCCGCCGCGAGCGCCAGGCGGTCTTCGACGCCGGCGGACTGCCGGACTTCCGCGACGACACCCGTGCGATCCGCGACGGCGACTGGACCGTGGCCCCGGTCCCGAACGCGCTGCAGGACCGCCGCGTCGAGATCACCGGCCCGGTCGATCCGAAGATGGTCATCAACGCGCTGAATTCCGGCGCGAAGGTGTTCATGGCCGACTTCGAGGATTCCACCTCGCCGACCTGGCAGAACCTGCTGACCGGCCAGCGCGCGCTGACCGACGCCGTGCGCGGCGACCTGCAGTTCACCAGCGAGAACGGCAAGCACTACACGCTGAAACCGCAGGACGAGCAGGCCGTGCTGCTGGTGCGCCCGCGCGGCTGGCACCTGGACGAGAAGCACGTGCTGATCGATGGCGCACCGATCGCCGGCGGCCTGTTCGACGTCGCCGTGTTCGCCTGGCACAACGCCCGCGCGCTGCAGGCGAAGGACCGCGGCCCGTACTTCTACTTGCCCAAGCTGCAGAGCATGGAAGAGGCGGCACTGTGGGAAACCGCGCTGTCGCACATCGAGGCCGCGCTGGGCCTGCCGCACGGACAGATGAAGGTCACCGTGCTGATCGAGACGCTGCCCGCCGTGTTCGAGATGCACGAGATCCTGCATGCGCTGCGCGAGCGCATCGTCGGCCTGAACTGCGGACGCTGGGACTACATCTTTTCCTACCTGAAGACCTTCCGTCGCCACGCCGACAAGGTGCTGCCGGAGCGCGGCCAGGTGACGATGACGCAGCCGTTCCTGAAGGCCTATTCGGAACTGCTGATCCAGACCTGCCACCGCCGCGGCGCGCACGCGATGGGCGGCATGGCGGCGCAGATCCCGATCAACAACGACGAAGCGGCGAACGAACAGGCGCTGGCCCGTGTGCGCGCCGACAAGCTGCGCGAAGTCACCGCTGGCCACGACGGCACCTGGGTCGCCCATCCGGCGCTGATCCCGGTGGCAATGAACATTTTCGACGAGCACATGCCGCAGACCAACCAGCGCGGCGTGCTGCGCGAGGACGTGGCGGTCACGCGTGATGACCTGATCCGACCGTCCACCGGCACCATCACGCGCGCCGGCTTCGAAGGCAACGTCGAAGTCTGCGTGCGCTACCTGGCCGCGTGGCTGGACGGCAACGGCTGCGTGCCGATCCACTGGCTGATGGAAGACGCCGCGACCGCCGAGATCTCGCGCACGCAGATCTGGCAATGGCTGCACACGCCGGACGTGCACCTGTGCGACGGCACCCAGATCGACTACGCGCTGCTGCAACGCACGCTGGCCGCGTTGCCCGCGAAGCTGGGCGACCACTCGCGCCTGCCGGGCGGCGAGCGCATCTCCGAAGCCATCGCCCTGCTCGACCACCTGAGCCGCGCCGACGAGCTGGCCGACTTCCTGACCCTGCCCGCGTACGACCGCATCGATTGATCCATCGACCGATCACCCCCACCACGACGCCCCACGACGAAGAGAGCCCGCCATGAGCACCAAGCAACAGCAGATCGACGCCATCCAGAACGACTGGGACAACAACCCGCGATGGAACGGTATCAAGCGCGACTACGCCGCCGCCGACGTCGTCCGCCTGCGCGGCAGCCTGCAGCCGGAGCACACCCTGGCCAAGCGCGGCGCGGAGAAGCTGTGGAAGCTCGTCAACGGCGAGGCGAAGAAAGGCTACGTCAACGCCTTCGGCGCGATCAGCGCGGGCCAGGCGATGCAGCAGGCCAAGGCCGGCCTGGAAGCCGTCTACCTGTCCGGCTGGCAGGTCGCCGCCGACGGCAACACCTCCGAGACCATGTATCCCGACCAGTCGCTGTACGCATACGACTCGGTGCCGACCATGGTCCGCCGCATCAACAACACCTTCCAGCGCGCCGACGAGATCCAGTGGAAGAACATCTGCGACGGCAAGGCCGACGAGAAGGACGCGATCGACTTCTTCCTGCCCATCGTCGCCGACGGCGAGGCCGGTTTCGGCGGCGTGCTGAACGCCTACGAGCTGATGAAGAACATGATCATCGCCGGCGCCGCCGGCGTGCACTTCGAAGACCAGCTGGCCGCCGTGAAGAAGTGCGGCCACATGGGCGGCAAGGTGCTGGTGCCGACGCAGGAAGCCGTGCAGAAGCTGCAGGCCGCGCGCCTGGCCGCCGACGTGCTGGGCGTGCCGACCATCGTGCTGGCGCGCACCGACGCCGAAGCCGCCAACCTGCTGACCTCGGACTTCGATGCCAACGACCAGCCCTTCGTCACCGGCCAGCGCACGGCGGAAGGCTTCTACCGGGTGAAGAACGGCCTGGAGCAGGCGATCAGCCGCGGCGTCGCGTATGCGCCGTACGCCGACCTGGTGTGGTGCGAGACCGGCACGCCGGACATCGGCTTCGCGCGCGAGTTCGCCCAGGCCGTGCACGCCAAGCACCCGGGCAAGCTGCTGTCGTACAACTGCTCGCCCAGCTTCAACTGGAAGAAGAACCTGGACGACGCGCAGATTGCCCGCTTCCAGGACGAGCTGTCGGCGCTGGGCTACAAGTACCAGTTCATCACCCTGGCCGGCATCCACATCAACTGGTTCAACACCTTCAAGTTCGCCCACGACTACGCCCGCGGCGAAGGCATGAAGCACTACGTCGAACAGGTGCAGGAAGCCGAGTTCGCCGCGCGCGAGAAGGGCTACACCTTCGTCTCGCACCAGCAGGAAGTGGGCGCCGGCTACTTCGACGACGTCACCACCGTCATCCAGGGTGGCAGCTCCAGCGTCACCGCGCTGAAGGGCTCGACCGAGGAGGAGCAGTTCTACGAGAAGGAAAAGGCGGCCTGACCGCTGTTGCAGGGATGCAGGAAAAAGAAACGCCGGCTTGCGCCGGCGTTTCTTCGTTGCAGGGAAGCTGAGGGCTTACTTCTTCACTTCCTGCGTGTGGCGCTTCAACGCCTCCGACAGGCCGAGGACGCCATCGGCGCCGGTCGGCACGCTGATGCTGGAGCCCTTGAGATCGTTGCCGATCGGCTCGGCACGGCCACCGAGGCACTGGGCGAGGAAACCTTCGGCCACGGCGTTGAACGCCTTGCTGTTCTCGGGCCGTGCGAACCCATGGCCTTCGTCGGGGAACAGCACGTAGGTCACCGGGATCTTCTTCGCCGTCATCGCCTTGACGATCTGGTCGCTCTCGTCCTGCTTCACGCGTGGATCGTTGGCGCCCTGGCCGATCAGCAGCGGCTTCTTGATCTGGTCGGCGCGGGTCAGCGGCGAGCGCTCGGTCAGCCACGCCTTGCCGGCGTCGGTGCGCGGATCGCCCATGCGCTTGGCGAGCTGCTCGAAGAAGCTGGCCCAGTACGGCGGCACGGTGCTGAGCAAGGTGTTGAGGTTGGACGGGCCGACGATGTCCACGCCGCAGGCGAACGTATCCGGCGTGAACGTCAGGCCGGCCAGCGTGGCGTAGCCACCGTAGCTGCCGCCCATGATGGCGACCTTGTCCTCGGTGGTGACGCCCTGCTTGACCGCCCACTGCACGGCATCGATCAGGTCGTCGTGCATCTTGCCGGCCCATTCGCCATTGCCGGCATTGGTGAAGTCCTTGCCGAAGCCGGTGGAACCGCGGAAGTTGACCGACAGCACCGCGTAGCCGCGGTTGGCCAGCCACTGGTTGTAGCCGCCGTAGCCGTAGGAATCGCGCGCCCACGGGCCGCCGTGCACCAGCAGCACCAGCGGCACCGGCGCATCGGCCTTGCCGTCGTTGTCCGCGTCGGCACTGCGCGGCAGGGTCAGGTAGCTCACCAGCGTCTTGTCGTCGCGCGAAGTGATCTCCACCGGCCATTGCGGCACCAGCGGCTTGCCTTCCAGCTTCGGGCGCGCGGAGAACAGCTTGGTCAGCGTGCCGGCCGGGCGGTCGTAGCGGTAATACACCAGCGGCGCTTCGGCTGCCGAGTACGCGACGATCCAGGTCTTGTCATCGAGCGTGCGCGTGTTGACCGATACGTCGCCGGGTCCGATGGATTCGAGCTTCTCGAGGTCGGCGTGGATCGACGGATCGACCACTTTCCACTCGTCGCGCAGGTAGTCCACGGACACGGCCTGCACCTTGCCCGTCTTCGGATCGGCCAACGTGCCGCCGACGTCTGCGCGGGCATCTTCCAGCACCAGCGTGCGCTTGCCGCTGGCCACATCCACCGCGAACAGGGCGGAGGTGTTGCGGCCGCGCGAATCGGTGAAGTACAGCGTCTGGCCGTCCAGTGTCAGGCCGCCGGGGCTGGTGGTCAGCCCATCCTCGAACGGAATGTCCTCGACCTTCTCCCAGCCGCCGGAGCCGCTGCGCTTCAGCACGTCGGCGCCGCCATCCGGGCGCGAGCGCGTGGCGTAACGCAACTGGTAGTCAGCATCGGCGATGTAGCCACCGATCTCGGATTCGTTCTTTTCCAGCAGCGTGCGCTGCCCGCTGGCCAGGTCGACCTTGTAGATGTCGTGCCACTTGGTATCGCGGTCGTTCATGCCGACCAGGATCGTGCCGGGATGTTTCGGGCTGACGCCGGCCACCTGCGCGGTGGTCTTCGGGAACGGCGTCAGGTCCTTGGCCTGCCCGGTCTTCAGGTCCACCGCATACAGGTGGAAGTCCTCGTCGCCGCCGCTGTCGCGCAGGTACAACAGGGTGTCGGGGTTGTACGACCAGAAATAGCTGCGGATGCCCCGCGCCTTGTCCTGCGTGACCGCCTTCGCCTGTGCGGGGTTGTCCGCGGGAGCGACCCAGACGTTCAGCACGCCATCGACGGCGGCGACCCAGCTGAGGTACTTGCCGTCGGGGCTGAGCTGCACGTTGGCACGCTCGGGATTGCCGAACAGCGCGTCGCGCGCGATCAGCTCGGTACCGGCGATGCGATCGGCGGCCGTGGGAGCGGCATGTGCAGGCTGGCAGGCCGCGACGATGGCGGACAGCAGGGCGATGGCAGGCGTAGGAGTCGGACGCATGGAGAACCTCGCAGGCGGGAAGTGGAAGAGTTCTTGAAGGACCGGCGGCACTGGACGCAGAGGGGTACAGTCGATAATGTCACGACAGGATCGGCAAAGTCAGGAGTGGGAAATGCGCAAGTGGCTCGTCATGCTCGCCTTCGTAGTCGGTCCACCGGCGTGGGGCAACAATGCGCATCCGAACATGGATGCGCAGGCTATCCTCAAGCAGCAACAGGAGATCCGTGCGGAACTGGACAAGCCGGCGGGCCGGTTCAAGCATCTCTCGTCCGATAAACGGGAAAGCGTGTTTGCCAGCCAAGGAGCGGTCGCGTCCCTGCTCGACGGCAAGCAATCCATGAACGACCTCAAGGAAGCCGACCGCATCGTGGTCTTCAACGCGCTTGAGAACATCGAGGGCATCCTCAACCAGGCCGAAGACGATCGCATGATCTGCGAGAGGACGAAGCCGGTGGGTAGTAACCGTCCGAAGACCGTATGCATGACGGTAGCCGAGCGTCGCGCAGTGCGTGAACAATCTCAGCGCGATGTGAGCAACCGTACCCAGAGCTGCTTCAAGGGTCAGGACAACTGCATCTGATGCACTGATAAATGCCTGGTCGGCAGGGTGCAGGTACCTTTGCCTTCCCGCGAGGGGTGACCGGGCATCCTTCCTAACCTGGGGAAAAGCCATGACTCTTCGCCTCCAAATCGTTGCCGTTGCCATCTGTCTGCTGGCCAGCCTCACGGTGGTACGAGCGGCAGAGTCTTTACCGGACATCCGGCAACAGCAAGAACGGGTCCGAGACGATCTGGCCGCTGGCGAACTGGTGCTGGAAGCGAGCAAGCGTCAGGTTGTCGATAAAGAACAACGTGTTGTGTTCGCCCTGATTGACGGCAAGAGCAGCCTCGGGGAGCTCAGCCCTGCCCAGCGCGTCAGCTTGAGGAATGCATTGGAGACGATCAATGCGGCGCTGTCCGGAACTGCCGGGGCCGAGGAGGATCGTGAGGTTTGCTGGCAGGAAAAACGTACGGGAAGCAAGCTGGTGACGACTGTCTGCGGCACCGTGCGTGAACGTCAGCAGGCAAAGGAGGGTGCACGCGATTATTTGCAGCGCCCACGTCTGTGCGCGCCCCCGGGGTGCGGCGCCTCACCCTAACCCTTTTGCCGATAGCGCGGACGATTCGGCGCCTGCGCTGGTTACGGATCGCCTCTTGCAGGATCGGCAGAACGGTAACCTAGCGCTTCGGTGAGGTGCGGCGTGCGGATGGATTCGCTGTCCGCCAGGTCGGCGATGCTCCGCGCCACACGCAGGATGCGGTGCAGGCTGCGCGCGGAGAGTTGCAGGCGTTCGACCGCACGTTCGAGCAGCGCCTGGTCGCGCGCCGCCAGCCGGCAGTGCGCCATCGTCTCGGCCTGTCCCATGCGTGCATTCGGCCGGCCGCACCTCGCCTGCTGTCGTTCGCGTGCCGCGACCACGCGTGCCTGCACCGCCGCCGTGCCTTCGCCGTCCGGCGCATCGGGTCGCAGTTCGTGCGGCGGCAGGCGCGGGACGTGCACATGCAGGTCGATGCGGTCCAGCAAGGGCCCCGACAGTCGGCTCCGGTAGCGACGCACTACATCGGCGCCGCAGCGACAGCGTCCGCTGGGGTCGCCGGCCCAGCCGCAGGGGCATGGGTTCATGGCGGCTACCAGTTGGAAGCGTGCGGGGAACTCGGCGGTCCTCGCGGCACGCGAGACGGTGACCGTGCCGGATTCCAGCGGCTCGCGCAGCACCTCCAGCGCTGCACGGCTCCATTCGGGCAATTCGTCCATGAACAGCACGCCGTTGTGCGCGAGGGAGATTTCGCCGGGCCGCGGCTGCGCGCCGCCTCCGACCAGCGCCACCGCGCTCGCCGTGTGGTGGGGAGCCCGGTAAGGACGTTGCCGCCAGCGCGCAGGATCCAGCCCACGGCCGCTGACGGAGGCGATGGCGGCGCTCTCCATGGCTTCCGCGTCGCTGGCATCCGGCAGCAGGCCGGGAAGCCGCGACGCCAGCAGGGTCTTGCCGCAGCCGGGAGAGCCGATGAGAAGCAGGTGGTGGCCGCCTGCCGCAGCGACCTCGAGTGCCCGGCGTGCGTGCGCCTGCCCCCGGACGTCGGCCATGTCGGGAATGGAGGGCGGCAACGGCGGCGGCGCAACGGCGGGCGGCAGGATCTTGCGACCCTCCAGCAGCGCGCACACTTCCAGCAATGTGCGGCCGGTGCAGGCCTGTCCCTGTCGCGCGAGCGCCGCTTCCGCACCGCTGGGCTCGGGTACCACGAGGGTACGGCCGGCCGCGGCCACGGCCAGTGCCGCCGGCAGCACGCCATCCACGGCGCGCAGTTCACCCGTCAGGCTGAGCTCGCCGAGGAACTCGTACTCGGCCAGCGCTTCGCGACGGATCTGCCCGCTCGCTGCCAGGATGCCGAGGGCGATGGGCAGGTCGAAACGACCCCCATCCTTCGGCAAGTCCGCGGGCGCCAGGTTGACGGTGATGCGACGGGTAGGGAACTCGAACTGCGCGCAAAGGATCGCCGCACGGACGCGATCGCGCGCCTCGCGCACGGCGGCTTCGGGCAGGCCGACGATCTGCGTGGACGGCAGCCCGCCAGACAGATGCACTTCCACCCGCACCGGAGGCGCGGACACGCCCGCCCGTGCCCGGCTGTTCACCAGGGCCAGACTCATGGCGGCGGGGTCAGGACTGGGCGGGCTTGTCGGCCAGCTGGGCTTCCAGCGTGGCGACGGTGCGTTCCAGTGTTTCGAGCTTCTCGCGGGTGCGCAGCAGCACGGCCTGCTGCACGTCGAACTCCTCGCGGGTCACCAGGTCCAGCTTCGCCAGGCCTGCCTGCAGTGCGGACTTGAAGGTCTGCTGCAGTTCCTCCTGCGAGTCGCGCAGGCCGGGCGGCACCAGCTGGCTGAGGCGGCGGGCGAGGTCGTCGATGTGGTTGAGGTCGATCATGTCTGTTCTCCGGCAGTGCATCGAGCTTGCGAGGCCGACGCCGATACCGGCCATCGGGATTCGCTGCGCAGCGCTGTCGGGAAAATCCGGCGGCGAGGCGGCCATTGAACCGCGAGACGGCCCGCAGCCGCAACCGCACGCCGTCGCGTCGCGCTATCCTGCGGGCAGCATCGACGGGAGCACCCTGCATGAAAATGGTCATGGCGATCATCAAGCCGTTCAAGCTGGACGACGTGCGCGAAGCGCTGGCGGAATCCGGCGTGGCCGGCATCACCGTCACCGAAGTGAAAGGCTTCGGCCGGCAGAAGGGCCATACCGAGCTGTATCGCGGCGCGGAGTACGTGGTCGACTTCCTGCCGAAGGTGAAGCTGGAAGTCGCGGTGACCAACGACCAGGTCGAACAGGTCGTCGAGGCCATCGTGAAGGCGGCGGGCACCGGCAAGATCGGCGACGGCAAGGTCTTCGTCTACGACCTGGAGCGGGTGGTGCGCATCCGCACCGGCGAGCTCGACGCGGATGCGCTGTAGGCAGGGCGCGATCCGCACCGGGCGCTGACCATGAAGCATTCCGCTGCGCGTGGTCCCGGAACCTGGCGTGTGATTCCGTTGTTGCTCGCTTTCTTGCTGTCTTCGCCGCTCGCCCGCGCGGAACAGGATGTTCGCGCACCGGAACTGGCAATATTTGTTGGCAGATTGGCCGAAGTGCGGGAGCTGGACCTCGACTGTGGTCGAGGCTGCTGGAATTTCGATAGCGGCTATCGGCTCAGGTACTCGGTGCTGGAAGCGCTCAGTGGCGATGCCGGAAGTCACCAAGGAGGTTTCGATTTCTTCGGGCACTATGGCTTGCCATCATTCGCGCACTACGACACTGCACTGCTTTTCGTATTCAAGGACGACAAGACAAGCGTCATGGCGCGTTACCTGGCATTCCCGGTGACACGCACCAAGGATGGTGCCTGGGCTTTCTGCGGAGATCCCTATCCGGAAGACGTTTCCCGATCGAACAGGCCCTCCCTTCATCGCGTAGAGTTCGAGGCGCCTGTCGCGCCTTCAGGCGTGACGTCCGGGTATCGTGGCGATGCGTGGTGGCCCGGATGGAGCAAGCGGATGAAGCCGGGCCAGAAGCGTTGCCGAAAGGCGGCGCTGGCTCAGGACCTGGCAACTTACTTCCAGTCTCGCGCAGAACCCGGTTACAACCGGGTATTCCTGTTCGCGGATCCTGAAGAACAGGAGCCGCCGCACGAGTGACGATGCTGACTACGGTCTTGTCCAGACGATAAAAAAAGCCCCGCGATGCGGGGCTTCCTGATCTTGATGAGGCGACTGTGCCTTACTCCCCCAGCGCCTTCGCCACAAACGGCGGTGCCACCAGCACACCGGTATGCAGGTGCGCGGTGTAGTAGAGCGTATCGAACGGCTTGGCTGCCGCGTCCGCCTGGCGGAACGCGAAGTCGGCGCCGGCCGCTTTGCTGGCGATGGTCACGCTCCACCAGCCGGTCGGATAGCACGGCTGTGGGAACGGCAGCGTCTTGAACGACTGGAAGCCGGCCTTGCCCATCTCGGCGCGCATGTCCTTGATCAGGTCCAGCAGCGCCAGCGGCGACTCCGACTGCTGCACCAGCAGGCCGTCCGGCTTCAGCGCGCGGTAGCAGCTCTCGAAGAACGCCTTGTTGAACAGGCCTTCCGCAGGGCCAACCGGATCGGTCGAATCGACGATGACCACGTCGACGCTGCCCGGCTCGCAATTCGCCATGTACGCCACGCCGTCGTCGAACAGCAGTTCGGCGCGCGGGTCGTTGTTCGATTCGCAGAGCTCGGGGAAATACTTCTCCGCCATGCGCGTGACCTGCTCGTCGATGTCGCACTGTGTGGCCTTCTCAACGCCCGGGTGCTTCAACACCTCGCGCAGCGTGCCGCAGTCGCCACCGCCGATGATCACCACGCGCTTCGGCGCGGCGTGGGTGAACAGCACCGGGTGGCTGATCATCTCGTGGTAGAAGAAGTTGTCGCGCGTGGTCAGCATCATCGCGCCGTCGATCACCATCAACTTGCCCCAGTCGGTGCTGTCGTAGATCTCGATCTTCTGGAACGGCGACTGCACCTCGTCCAGCTTGCCGGTCGTGCGGAAGCCGATGGCCGAGCCGGTGTGCGAGAAGTGTTCGATGAACCAGGTGTCGTTGGCGGTCATGGGTGATGTCCTGCGTGTGGAAGGCGAAAGCTGTTTCCTTCTCCCGTCGGGAGAAGGTGGCGCGCAGCGCCGGATGAGGGTGTGCCCCGGTCGCCTGTCCGCCTCTTTGCTGAAGAACGAGCCACAGCGAGTGAATGAGGTGAACAGCCGATGGTTCGCCTTCATGGCTCGCTGCGGCTCGTCCATCATCAGTGTGTCGGACGAGCTACGGAGGCGCCCCCAACCCCTCTCCCGGCGGGAGAGGGACGTCAGCGAGGCGGCGCATTGTAACGGACCCGTGTGACCGCAGCCTGTAGAATGCGCGTCCGCGCCGCGGTGGACGTTCCGCCCCGGCAATGAAGAACGCGTCGCCACGCGCCAGCCCAGCGAATAGCCATGACTTCCAGCCCAACCTGGTCCACCGACCACGCCCGCACGACCTACTCCGTCCCGCACTGGGCCGAAGGGTATTTCGACGTGGACGCCGCCGGCCGCATCGTGGTGTCGCCCAAGGGCGCGCAGGGCCCGCTGATCCCGTTGCCGGAGGTGGTCGACGCCGCACGCGCGCAGGGCGCGCAGCTGCCGCTGCTGGTGCGCTTCCCCGACATCCTGGGCGACCGCCTCGGCAAGTTGCAGGCCGCGTTCGCGCAGGCGCAGGCCGACTGGGACTACCAGGGCGGCTACACGGCGGTGTACCCGATCAAGGTCAACCAGCACCGTGGCGTCGCCGGCACGCTGGCCTCGCACGCCGGTGAAGGCTTCGGCCTGGAAGCCGGCAGCAAGCCCGAATTGATGGCCGTGCTGGCGCTGTCGCGCCCGGGCGGTCTGATCGTCTGCAACGGCTACAAGGACCGCGAGTACATCCGTCTGGCACTGATCGGCCGCAAGCTGGGCCTGCAGACCTTCATCGTCATCGAGAAGCCGTCCGAGCTGGCGCTGGTCATCGAGGAGTCGCGCGCGCTGGGCGTGAAGCCGGGCTTGGGTGTGCGCATGCGCCTGGCCACGCTGGGCGCCGGCAAGTGGCAGAACAGCGGTGGCGACAAGGCCAAGTTCGGCCTGTCGCCCCGCCAGGTACTGGACCTGTGGAAGCAACTGCGCGAGGCCGGACTGCAGGACACGCTGGGCCTGCTGCATTTCCACATGGGTTCGCAGATCAGCAACGTGCGCGACATCGCCAACGGCATGCGCGAGGCGACGCGCTACTTCGTCGAGCTGTCCAAGCTCGGCGCGACCATCAGCCATGTCGACGTCGGCGGCGGCCTGGGCATCGACTACGAAGGCACACGCTCGCGCAGCTATTGCTCGATCAATTACGGCATCGGCCAGTACGCCAGCAACATCGTGCAGCCGCTGGCCGAAGCCTGCGAGCAGCACGGGCTGACGCCGCCGCGCATCGTCACCGAATGCGGACGCGCGATGACCGCGCACCATGCGGTATTGGTGGTCAACGTGTCGGAAGTCGAGCAGGCCCCGGAAGGACGCGTGCCGCCCGCGCACGACGACGAGCCGGCGGTGATCCGCCACCTGCGCGAGATCCACGGCGAACTGGACACGCGACCCGCCGTCGAGCTGTTCCACGAAGCGCAGCACCACCACAGCGAAGGCCTGTCGCTCTACGCGCTGGGCCAGATCGACCTGGTCCACCGCGCGCGCATCGACGACCTGTTCTACGCCATCGCGCATGCGGTGCGTGCGCGCCTGAGCAGCGACGAACGCAGCCATCGCGACCTGCTGGACGAGCTCAACGAGCGTCTGGTCGACAAGTACTTCGTCAACTTCAGCGTGTTCGAATCGATCCCCGACGTGTGGGCCATCGACCAGGTGTTCCCGATCGTGCCGATCGAGCGGTTGGATGAGGCGCCGGCGCGCCGCGGCATCATCGCCGACATGACCTGCGACTCCGACGGCATGGTCAAGACCTACGTCGAGAACGAAGGGCTGGATTCCTCGCTGCCGCTGCATGCGATGAAGCCCGGCGAGAGCTATCGCCTCGGCATCTTCCTGGTGGGTGCGTACCAGGAAATCCTCGGCGACATCCACAACCTGTTCGGCGACACCGATGCGGTGGAAGTCAGTGCCGATGCCGGCAACGGTTACCTGATTACCCAGCAGCGGCGCGGCGACACCACCGACGTGATGCTCGACTACGTGGGCTACAGGCTGGACGACCTGCGCGCGGTGTATCGCCAGCGCGTGGAAGCAGCCGGATTGCAGGCGGCGGAATCGCAACGGCTGGCGGATGCGCTGGAAGCGGGCCTGACCGGCTATACCTACCTGTCGGATGAGCCGCTGGGCTGACGCCTGCACGTTGCCTTGACGGCGTTGGCTGCAGCCTCCGCCGGCTTGTCATGGCGTCGGCGCCGATGGTAAACAGATAGCGAGCGACATCGCCTGCGGAATGGCGGTGCGCGACTACATGCATGAAGCAACCAGGGAGTCAGGGATGAGCAGAACGATCAGGCGCGTGTCGTGGTGGAGTGTCGTGGCTTTCTCGATGGTGGCGTGGCCCGCCTCGGCCCAGCTCAGGACGTCTCCCAAGGTGGATACGCGGCCACAGGTGGAGCACGTGCAGCCGCAGGTCGCCTTCGACAAGGCGCAGGCCGTCGCGGCGCTGGACAAGGGCAGCGCCACCATCACGGGCGTCGCGTGCTCCTACCACGATGGTCGTTTCTACCTGGCGGACAACCGACAGGTGATGCTGTTCCCGGCGACGCCGTATTTCGAGGAGTGGGTCAGGCTCCGCAAGAAGGATCAGCGGAACCGCGTAGCCACGATGTCGGACGATGCGTACGCCACGCGGGTCGAGACGGAAACCGACGAGAAGGGCAATTTCCGGTTCCAGGACATGCGGCCGGGGCGCTACTACCTGTTCATGCAGTTCGAGTTCAACCAGGCGATGTCGCGCGATGTCTATGCGGGCACCAGCAACACGGGATACGGCGCGGTGAACCACTACCAGCGTCAGGACTACACTGTGGCGCGCAGCGACGAGATGATCAAGGACGTCGAGATCAAGGCGGGCGACACGACGGTGAAGACCGCGCTGACCCGGGGTGGCCGGTTGGCGGCGAAGCTGCTGCCCTGCAAGTAGGGCAGCGTCAGGTCGCGTCGCGCGCGACCTGGAACCCCGCAAACGACTGCGTCACCGGCATGATCTCCAGCCGGTTGATGTTGAGGTGCGGCGGCAGGGTGGCGACGTAGAAGATCGACTCGGCGATATCCTCGGCGGTCATCGGGTTCGCGCCGGTGTAGAGCTTGTCGGACGCGGCCTGGTCGCCGTGCGTCCGCACCAGGGTGAATTCGGTTTCCGCCATGCCGGGCTCGATCGTCGTCACGCGCACGCCGGTGCCGTGCAGGTCGCTGCGCAGGCCGAGCGAGAACTGGCTGACGAAGGCCTTGCTGCCGCCATAGGCGTTGCCGCCGGGGTACGGATACACGCCGGCGACCGAACTGATGTTGATGATCGCGCCCTTCCGCTCGACCAGTTGCGGCAGCAGGCGGTGCGTCAGCACGACCAGCGCGGTGACGTTGGTCTCGATCATCGTGCGCCAGTCCGACAGCAGCGCGTGCTGCGCGGGCAGCGTGCCCTGCGCGAGGCCGGCGTTGTTCACCAGCAGGTCGATGTCGCGGAAGCCTCCCGGCAGTGCTGCGAGCGCGGCGTCCATCGCCGCCTCGTCGCGGATGTCGAACGCAGCCGCGTGCACCGTGTCGGCACCGATCTCGTCCACCAGCGCCTGCAGCCGCTCGGCGCGGCGCCCGGTCGCGATCACGCGCCAGCCGGCGGACGCGAAACGACGGACGGCGGCGGCGCCGAAGCCGGAGGTGGCGCCGGTGATGAGGGCGGTGCGGGTCATGGGAGTTCCTTGGGGGAAAGACAACGGAGTGCGGTCAGCGCCGCGCGGCGCGGCGCGCGTACCAGAGCGCGCCGAGCCAGGTGCCGAGTGCGGCGGCCACCACCGAGAGCGTGGCGCTGAGCGCATTCGTGCGCAGCAGGTAATCGAGCGGGTAGGCGATGTCCGAGGCCGAGCCGGCGATGCCGGCGAGTACCGACAGCGTCGCGATCCACACGGCCAGCGTCAGGCCGACGGCGACGATCAGGAAGCGATGGCCGGCCAGTGCGCCGCCCAGGCCCATGCAGAGGGCCGTCACGACGTAGCTGACCGGCGTCAGGAATCCCCAGCGGGTCTGCACCACGTCCTGCCAGGCTGCAGGCAGGATGCGCCCGACCAGCCATGATGCGACGAGCAGCGACACCATCGCCGCGGCCGTCGCCATCACCAGGCGCTGCCAGGGCGGTCGCGCGGGGCTCACTGCGCCTTGACCGCCATCGCAGGCAGACCGCCGCTGGCGAGCTTCTGCTTCGCTTCGGCCAGTTCGCTGGCGGTGCCGTAGGGCCCCATGCGGACGCGGTACACGGTCTTGCCGTTGATCTGCGCCGATTCCACGCGCGCGCTGAGGCCGAGCATGGCGATCTTGGCCTTGGTGGCTTCGGCATCGCCGGACGCGCCGAACGCGCCAGCCTGCAGGATGTAGCGCGCGCCGGTGTCGGCGCTGGCCACGGTGGTGGCGGGCCTGGGCGCGGGGGACGCCTCCGCGGCACGCGGTGTTTCCTGTGCGCGCGGCGCGGGGGTTTCATCGATGGGCGAGGGTTGGGTGGCGTCGGTCGCCGTCGGCGTGGTCGCCGTTGGCGCAGCCGCGATCGGTGACTGGCCGCTCAGCGCAGCGCGGGCCTTGCGGGCATCCTCCTCGCGGGCGCTGGCGGCGAGCTCCGCATCCGACATCTGCACTTCCTTGCCGGGCAGCAGCGTATAGAAGTCGTACTGCGTTTCCTTCGGCGTGGCGGCATCGGTCGTTGCGGCAGCCGGCGCATCGGCTGGCGCGTCGGGTACCACGGCATCGACGTCGGCGCTGTCGATCGGCGCAGGCTGGGCGTCGGGGTTCGGCTGCGGGCGGAAGAAGCCGTCGCCGTCCTTCTTGCCCAGGCCGGGCACGATGAAATACACCGCCAGCCCGATCAGCAGGCCGAGGATCAGCCACACCCAGGGCGGGGTGGCATGGCCGGAATTGCGGGTGGCCTGGTTCTTGCCGCGCCTTGCTGCCATCTACTGCTCTCCGCTCACATCTTCTCGGGCGCGCTGACGCCCAACAGGTCCAGTCCATTCGCCAGCGCCTGGCGGACCGCCAGCGCCAGCGCCAGTCGCGCATCGCGTGCGGCGGCATCGTCGATCAGCACCGGCGTGCCGGCGTACCACGTGTGGAAAGCATAGGCCAACTCGCGCAGGTATTGCGCCACCAGATGCGGCTCCAGCGATTCGCCGGCGGCTTCCACCACTTCCGGGTAGCGCGACAGTTCCACCATCAGCTGCAGCGAGGTGTCGTCGTCGAGTTTTGCCAGGTTCGTGAGGCCGTTGGCCTGGTCGTAGGCGTAGCCCTTCTCACCGGCCTGGCGCAGCAGGCTGCACACGCGGGCATGCGCGTACTGCACGTAGAACACCGGGTTGTCGTTGCTCTGCTGGCGGGCCAGGTCGATGTCGAACGTCAGCTGCGAATCCGGCTTGCGCGCGATCAGGAACCAGCGCGTCGCGTCGGCGCTGGTTTCCTCGATCAGGTCGCGCAGCGTGAAGTAGCTGCCGGCGCGCTTGGAGAGCTTCACTTCCTCGCCGCCACGCATCACGGTAACCATCTGGTGCAGCACGTACTCCGGATAGCCCGGCGGAATGCCTTCGCCCAGCGCCTGCAGGCCGGCCTTCACGCGCGCCAGCGAGCCATGGTGGTCGGCGCCCAGTTCGGTGATGGCGCGTTCGTAGCCGCGTTGCCACTTGCTGAGGTGATAGGCCACGTCCGGTACGAAGTAGGTGTACGTGCCGTCGGACTTGCGCATCACGCGGTCCTTGTCGTCGCCGAAGTCGGTGGACTTCAGCCACAGCGCGCCGCCTTCCTCGTAGGTGTGGCCGGAGGCGACCAGCTTGCGCACGGTCTCCTCGACCTTCTGGTCGGCGTAGAGCGAGCTCTCCAGGAAGTAGCGGTCGAACGACACGCCGAACGCGGCCAGGTCCAGGTTCTGCTCGCGGCGCAGGTAGGCCACGGCGAAGCGGCGGATGGCGTCGAGGTCCTGGGGATCCTTTTCCCCGGTGACCACGTGGCCCTCGACCTCGACCGAGTCGCCGTTGAGATAGGCCTGGGCCACGTCGGCGATGTAGTCGCCGCGGTAGCCGTCTTCCGGCCAGCCTTCGCCGTCCGGCACCTTGCCGAGCGCGCGCGCCTGGGTGGACTTGGCCAGGTTGTCGATCTGCACGCCGGCGTCGTTGTAGTAGAACTCGCGCTTGGCGTCCCAGCCGTTGGCGGCCAGCACGCGGGCGATGCAATCGCCGATGGCGCCGGCGCGACCATGGCCGACGTGCAGCGGACCGGTCGGGTTGGCCGACACGTATTCGACGCCGACGGTACGGCCCTGGCCGCTGCCGTTGCGGCCGTATGCGTCGCCCTGCGCCAGCGCCGCGGCGACTTCGCGCTGGTAGGCGCCTGGGCTCAGGTGGAAGTTGATGAAGCCGGGGCCGGCGATCTCGACCTTGGCCACGTCGTCGCTGGCGGGCAGGGCGGCGACCAGCGCCGTCGCGATCGCGCGCGGATTGGTGCGTGCGGCCTTGGCCAGCTGCATGGCGGCATTGGTGGCGAAGTCGCCGTGTTCGCGCGTCTTGGGTCGCTCGACCACGAAATCCGGCGTGGCGACGTCGGCCGGCAGGGTGCCGGCGGAGCGCAGGGCGTCGATGCCCTGGGCGATCAAGGCGCGGAGGGAAGCTTTCACGGAGGTCCGTCGTGTTGCGTGGGAGCCGCCTATTCTAGGTTTTCCCGGTCCCCGCGTGGGATCGGTGCGGTTCAGCGAGACACGTTCCAGGCCTGGCGCTCAGACCCAGCCGCGCGCGGCCATCGATTGCGCCGGCCCGTCGCCGATGACGAAATGGTCGAGCAGGCGCACGTCCACCAGCGCCAGCGCCTGCTTCAGCCGCTGGGTCACGGCCCGGTCGGCGGCCGACGGTTCCGGACATCCGGACGGGTGGTTGTGGCCCACGATCAGCGCCGTGGCGTTCAGGGCCAGCGCGCGCCGCGCCACTTCGCGGGGATGCACTTCCGCGCTGTCCACCGAGCCCTGGAACAGTTCCTCGAACGCCAGCACGCGATGGCGGGTGTCGAGGAACAGGGCGGCGAAGACTTCGTGGGGACGACCGCGCAGGCGCTGGGTGAAGTAGCGGCCGGCGGCCTCCGGGTCGCCGATGGCGTCGCCACGCGCCAGTGAGGCGTGCAGCATGCGGGTCCCCAGCTCCAGGGCCGCGGCCAGCGCACAGGCGCGCGCGGGACCCAGGCCCGGCAGGTCGGTGAGTTCGGCCGGCGGGCGTTCCAGCAGCGAGCGCAGCGGGCCATGCCGGCTCAGCAGGTCCCGGGCCGTGGCGACGGCGTCCCGCCCGCGCAGGCCGGAGCCGAGGAAGATGGCGAGCAGTTCGGCGTCGCTGAGGCTGCCGGGCCCCCGGGCCAGCAGCTTCTCGCGGGGGCGTTCGTCCAGGGGCCAGTCGCGGATATGCATGGCCCCATCGTCGGCCTGGATCGCCCGCGCGTGCATCGGGCCTCGCGGGGCGTTCGGGTAAGCTAATCGCCGGTATCGACGTAGGAATGGGCCGACGTGAGCGGATCGGACAAGTCGCAGGGTCTGGCGGGGCAACGCCTGCTGCTGTGCGTGGGCGGCGGCATCGCTGCGTACAAGGCATTGGAACTGGTGCGCCGGCTGCGCGACGCGGGCGCGGAGGTGCAGGTCGCGATGACCGCGGGCGCCCAGCAGTTCGTGACCCCGCTCAGCTTCCAGGCCCTGTCCGGCCACCCCACCCGCACCACGTTGTGGGACAGCGCTGCGGAGCAGGCGATGGGCCATATCGAACTGGCACGCTGGGCGGACCGGGTGATCGTTGCGCCGGCGACCGCGGACCTGATGGCACGGCTGGCGCACGGACTGGCCGATGACCTGGTGACCACGCTGTGCCTGGCGACCACCGCGCCGCTCACGATCGCACCGGCCATGAATCACCGCATGTGGCAGCACCCGGCCACGCAGGCCAACCTGGCCACGCTGCGCGGCCGTGACGTGCACGTGGTCGGCCCGAACGACGGTCCGCTCGCCGAGGGCGAGTCCGGCCCCGGACGTCTGGCCGAGCCCGACGAGATCGTCGCGGCGCTGGCGGGGCAGGCCACGGCCGTGCCGCAGGGGCCGCAGGATCTCGCCGGGTTGAACGTCGTGGTCAGCGCCGGCCCCACGTATGAAGATCTGGATCCGGTCCGCTACCTCGGCAACCGCAGCAGCGGGAAAATGGGCTTCGCCGTCGCCGCCAGTGCGGCGCGGCGCGGCGCAGCCGTGAAGCTGGTGGCCGGCCCCGTCCATCTGGCGACGCCGGCGGGCGTGACCCGGGTGGACGTGCGCTCGGCGGCGCAGATGCACGAGGCCGTGTTCGCCGCGCTGCCGGCCGATATCTACATCGGCGCCGCCGCCGTGGCGGACTACACGCCGCGCGAACCGGCCGCCAACAAGATCAAGAAGTCCAGCGAATCGCTGGCGCTGGACCTGGTGCGCACGCCCGACATCCTGGCCGAGGTCGCCGCGCAGACGCAGGCGCTCAAGCTGGTGGTCGGTTTCGCCGCCGAGACCAACAATGTGGCCGAGTACGCGCGCAAGAAGCTGGACGCCAAGCGGCTGGACATGATCGTGGCCAATCGGGTCGGCATCGCCGACGGCGGCTTCGAAAGCGACAGCAACGCCATGACCGCCTACTGGAAGGACGGCGAGCGCAACTTCGCGTCCGCACCCAAGACACAGCTTGCCGATGAACTGATCGACCTGATCGTGGAGCGACTGGACGCATGAGCGTAGCGCGCGCGGTGGAAGTGAAGCTGCTGGACCCCCGCTTCGGCGATGAATGGCCGCTGCCGGCCTACGCCACCGAAGCCAGTGCCGGCATGGACCTGCGCGCGGCGCTGGAAGCGCCGCTCGTGCTCGAGCCCGGCGACGCGGCGCTGGTACCCAGCGGCATCGCGCTGCACCTGGGCGACCCGCAGCTCTGCGCGGTGGTGCTGCCGCGTTCCGGGCTGGGCCATCGCCACGGCATCGTGCTGGGCAACGGTACCGGGCTGATCGATGCCGACTACCAGGGGCCGCTGCTGATCAGCGTGTGGAACCGCGGCCACGAGGCCTTCACCATCCAGCCGGGCGACCGAATCGCCCAGGTGATGGTGCTGCCCGTCGTGCGCGTGAGCCTGCAGGTGGTGGATACTTTCGCCGACAGCGCACGGGGGACGGGTGGTTTCGGCCACACCGGCGTGCGATGACAGGGGACAAGACGATGGACACGACGAACGGAACCCGCGCGCGCATGCCGGTGGGCGACCTGCGCAGCGCACTGCCGAAGCTGGCGGTGCTGCTCGCCTTGCTGGCAGCGCTGATGGCGTGGAGCGGTATCCGCCAGTGGCGCGACGCCGGCCTGCTGGAAGACACCGAACGCGCGCGCGACCAGGCGGTCGAGGCCGTGCTGGCCAGTCATGCGGCGCAGGTCAAGCAACTGGAACAACGGCTGGCCTCGGCGCCAGTGAAGGCCGCCCTGGCCGCGAACGACACCGCCGCCGCCGCCGCGGCGATCCGGGACGGTTGGAGTGGAGCCGAGCAGGTCGAGATTCTCGACGGTGCGTTGATGCCGGCCTATGACGATGCGGCGACCTTCGGTTACAGCAAGCTGGCCCTGCTGGAAGCCGGCATGCAGGGCGACGCCGTGGCGACGCGTGTGGTGAAGGATGGCAAGCAGACCTCGTTCGGCCTGGCGGCGGCGGTGCCGCAGGGGGTGGTGTACGTGCGGCTGCCGCTGGCGCGACTGACCGACGGGTTCGAGCGCGTGGCCATGCCGGCCGATGGCTACCTGGCGTTGCGCCAGGGCGGTTACTCGATCGCGCAGCGGGGCAACAGCCGGCTGGCGGACGGGGCCGAGCGCATGGCGCATGCGGTCGGCAAGACCGGCCTGCGCGTGGCGACGGCGGCCCCCGACAGCGAGTCCGGTCCGCTGGGCCTGGGCGCGATCCCGGCACTGGTGGTGGCGGCCCTGCTGGCGGGCCTGGCCATCGCCGCCGTGCTCGTCGCGCGTGGCGGCCTGCGCCTGGGGAACATTGGAAAGAAAGGAACTGACATGCATGACACGGACGAGCCCACGCTGGGCGAAGCGCTGCTGCGCGACCCGCCACCCGCGTCCGCGGGGCGAGCCGTCGCGGCTTCCGAAGAAGGCGGCGACGATGCCTACCGGCAAGCCGACGGCAAGACGGTCGAGGTGGATCCCGGCATCTTCCGCGCCTACGACATCCGCGGCATCGTCGGAACGTCGCTGAGCGTCGAAGTCGCCGAACTGATCGGCCTGGCCATCGGCTCGGTGATGCGCGACGAGGACCTGACCGACATCGTGGTGGGTCGCGATGGCCGCCTGTCCGGCCCGGACCTGGCCGGCGGACTGATCGACGGCCTGCGCAAGGCCGGCCGCAACGTCATCGACATCGGCCTGGCGCCGACGCCGGTGGCCTACTTCGGCGCCTACCACCTGCGCGCGGGCAGCTGCGTGGCGGTCACCGGCAGCCACAATCCGCCGGACTACAACGGCTTCAAGATCGTGGTCGGCGGGCAGACGCTGTCGGGCGACGCCATCACCGACCTGTACGAACGCATCCGCGACAACCGCCTGTACGTGGCGGGTGTGCCGGGCGACCTGCAGCAGCGCGACATCGCCGCCGACTACATCCAGCGCATCGCCGACGACGTGCAGCTGGAGCGTCCGTTGAAGATCGTGGTGGATGCCGGCAACGGTGTGGCGGGCGACATCGCGCCGCAGCTGCTCGAGGCCATCGGCGCCGACGTGATCCCGCTGTACTGCGAGGTCGATGGCACGTTCCCGAACCACCATCCGGACCCAAGCGAGCCGCACAACCTGGAAGACCTGATCCAGACGGTGAAGCGCTTCGACGCCGACATCGGCCTGGCCTTCGACGGCGATGGCGACCGTCTCGGTGTGGTGACGAAGGAAGGCGCGGTGATCTTCCCGGACCGCCTGCTGATGCTGTTCGCCGCCGACGTGCTGGAACGCAATCCCGGCGCGCTGATCATCTACGACGTGAAGTGCACCGGAAAGCTGCAGGGCTGGGTGCTGCGGCATGGCGGCACGCCGATGATGTGGAAGACCGGCCATTCGCTGATCAAGGCCAAGATGCGCGAGAGCGGCGCGGAGCTGGCCGGCGAGATGAGCGGCCACTTCTTCTTCCAGGAGCGCTGGTACGGGTTCGATGATGGCCTGTACTCCGCGGCGCGCCTGCTGGAGATCCTGGCCAACCGCTCGGAGACGCCGTCCGAGGTGCTGGCCGAGCTTCCCGATGGCGTGTCCACGCCGGAGATCAAGGTCGACGTGGTGGACGGTACGCCGCACGCCATCGTCGAGCGGTTCGTGGACGGTGCCGAGTTCGAAGGTGCGCGCCTGTCCACCATCGATGGCCTGCGCGCGGACTGGGACGACGGCTGGGGCCTGGTGCGTGCTTCGAACACGACGCCGATCCTGGTGTTGCGCTTCGAGGCCGACAACACCGCCGCGCTCGAACGCATCAAGACCGAGTTCCGCACGCGCCTGCAGGCGCTGGCGCCGGAGTTGAAGATGACGTTCTGAGTGCCGGAACGCGGTACGCCTTCATGACAACGCCGGGCATTGCCCGGCGTTGTCGTTTCCAGGGCGGCGCCTGGCGCGTGCCGCGGGGCCTTATCTGCGGACCGGCGTGGACGCTTCCGGTGCCGCGGATTTCAGGGCGGCGTCCTCGGCCTGCTCCGGCGTGATGCCCTTCATGGCGCGGAAGCGCTCCAGGATGCCGGCGATCTCGGTATCCAGGTCGGCGCGCTGCTTCTCGAAACTCTGCTGCAGGCGGCGCGTACGGACCAGTTCGGCGTGGCGCTGGTGGATGGAGGCCGCCATTTCCTTCTGCACGGGCTGGCCGGCCAGTTCGCGGTCGCCGGCGGTCTGCAGCAGGCTGATCAGGCCGTCGCGCAGGCTGATGGCGTTGTAGCGGGCGGTCCGGACGTTGTTGTCCACGATGGCGGTGCGCTCGCTGAACACCCGCCGCAGCTCGTCCTCGTTGCGGTACGACAGCAGCATGGCGGCATCGGTCCGGCGACGCATGTCGGCCGCCGCGGCATCGATCAGCTGCTGCTGCGCCTCGATGGCGGCCTGTGCCCGCTCCTCGTCCGTCATGGCGCGGTCCACGCCGCCGGTGCGCAGGCCGCTGGCGGCGCTGATCTCTTCGCGCGCCACGTTCACGGCATCGGCCGGCAGCGCGTCGCTGCAGACGCGCTGGCCCTTCTCTTCCCAGCAGAAGAGTTTCTTGTTGGCCGGCGGCGCGCCCTTCTTGCCCTGGGCGTGCACCAGGGGTGCAGCCACGAGCACGGCGGCCAGCAGGTAGAAAGTGGAGGTACGGACGGTCATGGCAGTCCCCAACTGCAGTCAGTCCTGGGTCGCGCTGCCGTAGCGGGCCCGGTAGGCCAGCAGGTCGTCGCGATGACGGACAAGGTCGGCGCTTTCGCCGGCAAATGCAAGCAGGTCGTGCAGGTTGGCCACGGCGACGACAGGAACGCCGGTCTCGTCCGCCACCGATTGCGCGGCCGAACGGCGCGCGCCGTCGGTGCCCGGTTCGCCCAGCACTTCTTGGCGATCAAGCGCCACCACGATCCCGGCCGGCGTGCCGCCGCCGGCGCGGATCAGGCCCAGCGCCTCGCGGATCGCGGTGCCCGCCGTGATCACGTCGTCGACGATCAGCACGCGGCGGTCTTCCAGCGGCGAACCGATCAGCAGGCCGCCTTCGCCGTGGTCCTTGGCTTCCTTGCGATTGAATGCCACCGGCAGGTCGCGTCCGCGGCGCGCGAACTCGCAGGCCACCGCGGTCGCCAACGGAATGCCCTTGTAGGCCGGACCGAACAGCAGGTCGAACGACAGGCCTGCCTCCTCGACGGCATCGGCGTAGCACGTCGCCAGTCCGGCCAGCAGCGAGCCGCTGTCGAAGCGTCCCGCATTGAAGAAGTACGGGCTCTGCCGCCCCGACTTCAGCGTGAACTGGCCGAAGCGCAGGGCCTGGGCGTGCAGGGCGAGCTGGAGGAAGCGGGCGCGGTGATCGGTCATCGGCAGGACGGGGCTGAACAGGTGAGGCGACAGGATAACCCCGCGCCGGCCGAGGCCGCGCGACGGATACGCCGGTTCGGGTACGCTTGCCCGGTTTCCGACGAACGACGTGCACATGCGCATCATCAGCTTCAACGCCAACGGCCTGCGCTCGGCCGCCACCAAGGGCTTCTTCGACTGGTTCACCGCACAGAACGCCGATGTCCTGTGCGTGCAGGAGACCAAGGCCCATGAGCACCAGCTCGCCGGCCCGGAATTCCTGCCGGCGGGTTACAAGGCCTGGTTCCGCGACGCCAGCACCAAGAAGGGCTACAGCGGCGTGGCGATCTACGCGAAGCGGGAACCGGACGAGGTCCGCACCGCACTGGGCTGGCCCGACTTCGACGAGGAAGGCCGCTATATCGAAGCGCGCTTCGGCGACCTGAGCGTGGTGTCGTTCTATATCCCGTCGGGCTCGTCGGGCGACGAGCGCCAGGGCTTCAAGTTCAAGGTGATGGACTGGCTGGCGCCGGTGCTGGACGAATGGCGTCGCAGTGGCCGTCATTACGTGTTGTGCGGGGACTGGAACATCGTGCGCAGCCGCTTGGACATCAGGAACTGGACGAGCAACCAGAAGAACTCCGGCTGCCTGCCACCCGAACGCGACTGGTTGAACGGCATGTGCGTGGACGACGGCGGCTGGGTCGACGCCTACCGCGCGCTGCATCCGGAAGGCCAGGACTACACCTGGTGGAGCAACCGCGGCGCGGCGCGCGCCAACAATGTGGGGTGGCGGATCGACTACCAGTTCGTCACGCCGTCGCTGCGAGACCGCCTGAAGGCGTGCTCGATCTACCGAGAGCAGCGTTTCTCCGACCATGCGCCCTTCATCGTGGACTACACCTGATGACGACGGCCGCCGATCGCCCGGCCAAGCCCTCGGTCTGGCGCGCGTTCGCGCAGCCGTCGGCGTGGACGATGTTCTTCTTCGGCTTCGCCTCGGGCATGCCGTTCCTGCTGGTGGCCGGCACGCTGGCGTACTGGCTGACCGAGAACGGGCTGGAGCTGAAGAACATCACCCTGATCGCCAGCGCCGGCCTGACCTACACGCTGAAGTTCCTGTGGGCGCCGCTGGTGGATCGCTGGCGCCTGCCGCTGCTGGGGCGGCTGGGGCAACGCCGCGGCTGGCTGCTGCTGGCGCTCGCGGTCGTCATCGTCGGCCTGCTGCTGATGGCGCACCTGACGCCCGGCAAGCTGGCGCCCTTCATCTGGGTCACGCTGCTGACGGCCTTTGCCGGCGCCACGCTGGACATCGCGGTGGACGCCTACCGCATCGAGATCGCGCCGCAGGAATCCCAGGGCGCGCTGCTGGCCACCTACTCGCTGGGCTACCGCATCGCGCTGATCATCACCGGCATGCTGGCGCTGGTACTGGCCGACCATGTGCCGTGGCCGCAGGTGTATGTCGCCATGGCGGTCTTCATGCTGATCCCGGTCGTCGCGGTCCTGATCGCGTCCGAACCCGACGTGGTGCGCGTGCGCATGACGACGTGGGCGCAGGGTCTGCAGGAGGGTGTCGTGGAGCCGTTCCTCGACTTCTTCCGTCGCTTCGGCGCGGCGCTGGCGCTGGCGCTGCTGGCGTTCATCCTGCTGGCGAAGATCTCCGACCAGTCGCTGGGCGGCGGCATCATGGCTCCGTTCTACCTCGGCCAGGGCTTCAGCAAGACCGAGATCGCGACGGTCACCAAGTTCTACGGCATCTGGGTGGGCCTGGGCGGTGTGTTCCTGGCCGGCATCGCGATCGCGCGCTGGGGTGTGAAGTGGCCGCTGCTGGCGGGCATCGTGCTGGGTGCGGTCAGCAACCTGTTGTACGTCTGGCTGATCGGCGCGGATGGCGATATCTGGAAGCTGACGCTGGTGATCTCCGGCGAGAACCTGGCGCAGGGTTTCCAGGGGACCACGCTGGTTGCGTTCCTGTCGGCGCTGGTCAACCAGCGTTTCACCGCGACGCAGTACGCCCTGTTCTCGTCGCTGGTGATGCTGCCGGGCAAGCTGCTCAGCGCAGTCTCCGGCGGTATCGTCGAACAGACCGGCTACGGCGTGTATTTCTGGATCACCGCGCTGGTGGCGGTGCCTGCGGTCGTGCTGTTCTTCTGGCTGGCGCCGCGCATCCGCTTCGGCGGGGGGCACGAGGCGGCGACCGGCGTCGACGTGCCGGATACGCAGGCTTGACCGGCTGCGCTACAGTTTCCGGCAGGGGCTGGCGGGGGAAGGCGGAATGACCGACATCGTGCTGAAGGACGTGGATCCCATCCTCGCCGAGCGCATCCGGCGCGTCTCGCATGCACGCGGCTGGCCGATCCACGACACCATCTTCAACCTGCTGGAGCAGGGGCTGTTCGTCTGCGAGTCGGAAGTGCGCGGCGGCTTCGACGACCGCGAGGTCAACGCGCTCGCCGAGGCGATCAGCGCGCTGAAAGATGTTCCCCCCGGCAAAGGGTTCTAGGCCGGATACACCGTGCCCAGCACGCGCCGCCCGGTCGCGCCGGTGACGGCGGGCAGGTTGCCGGGACGACCCGCGAGCGTTTCGCGGGCCAGCCACGCGAAGCCCATCGCCTCCACATAGTCCGGGTCCAGGCCGTGCGAGGCCGTCGATTCCACGACGGCCTGCGGCAGGTACGCGGCCAGGCGCGCCATCAGCACGTGATTGCGCACGCCGCCGCCGCAGACCAGCACGCGGCGCGTGTCCGGCTGCGTCATCTGCAGGGCGTCCGCCACGGTGCGTGCGGTGAGCTCCAGCAGCGTCGCCTGCACATCGGCGGGCGCGCTGGTCGCGTCGTCCATGCGTGCCTGCAGCCAGTCCAGGTGAAAATGTTCGCGCCCGGTGCTCTTCGGCGGCGGCAGCGCGAACCACGGATCGGCCAGCAGGCGGGCCAGCAGCGTCGCGTTGACCTGCCCGCTGGCGGCGAAAGCGCCACCGGCGTCGTAGGCGCGGCCGGTGTGGCGTTCGCACCAGGCGTCCATCAACGCGTTCGCCGGACCCGTATCGAAGCCGCGGACGTCACCGGCCATCGGCAGCAGGGTGAAATTGGCGATGCCACCCAGGTTGAGCGCCGCGCGGTCTTCCTGCGCGGAGCCGAGCACGGCGGCATGGAAGGCGGGCATCAGCGGCGCGCCCTGGCCACCCGCGGCCACGTCGCGGCGGCGGAAGTCGGCGACGGTGGCGATGCCGCAACGCTCGGCGATGACGTTGCCGTCGCCGAGCTGCCAGGTGAAGGGCGGCTCCGCGTGCGGACGGTGGCGGATCGTCTGCCCGTGCGAACCGATCGCGCGCACGCGGCCGCGCGGCACGCCAGCCTCCTGCAGCAGCGACAGCGCTGCTTCGGCGAAGGCGAGCGCGATGCGTCCGTCCAGCATGCCCAGCGCATCCAGCGACACCATGTCCGCGCCCTGGCCCAGCGCCACCAGCTGCGCACGCAGCGCCGCGTCCCAGCCGAACGTGCGGCCGTGCAGCAGTTCGCAACGCAGCGTGCGGCCCTCGCCTTCGAACCGCACCAGCGCGGCATCGATGCCGTCGGCGCTGGTGCCGGACATCAGGCCCAGGTAGAGCTCGGAAGCGAGGGCGTCGGTGGCGTGGGTCATGCGAAACCGTCGGGCAAAGAAAAAGGCGGGACAGTGTCCCGCCTTTTCAGGCATCCCGCCATGAGGAACGATCAGCCCTTGCGTGCTGCCGGCTTCGCGGCAGCCACGGTGGCCGGCTTCTTGCCGTCGTCGGCCGGGCCGACGTCGGCGTAGATGATGTCTTCCACCGTGCGGATGCGCGCCAGCGCGTTGGCCGTGTAGGTGCGGTACGCCGCGAGTTGCGCGCCGGCCAGCGGCTCTGGCGGCGGCATCGTCACCGACAGTGGGTTGCGGTGCACGCCGTTGATGCGGAATTCGTAATGCAGGTGCGGACCGGTCGACAGGCCGGTGGTGCCGACGTAGCCGATCACCGTGCCCTGGGCGACGCGCTGGCCCTGCTTGATGTTGCCCATGCGCGACATGTGCGCGTATAGCGTGGTGTGGCCGCGGCCGTGATCGAGGATCACCGTGCGGCCGTAGCCGCCCTGCCAGCCGGCGAACTGCACGCGGCCGTCGCCGGCGGCCATGATCGGCGTGCCGGTCGACGCGGCGTAGTCCACGCCCTTGTGCATGCGCATCGTGCCCAGCACCGGATGGCGACGCGCACCGAACTTCGAGCTCATGCGCGCATAGGCGATCGGCATGCGGATGAAGTTCTTCTTCAGCGGCCGGCCGGCGGCGGTGAAGTACTCCGGCTTGCCGCCCGGACGGGTGAAGCGGAAGCCCGAATGCAGCTTGCCGTCGACGGTGAACGTGGCGGCCTGCACCGGGCCGGTGCTGATCAGCTCGCCCTCGCGCCAGGTCTGTTCGACCACCACGCTGAAGCGATCTTCCGGCCCCAAGTCGGAGTTGAAGTCGATGTCGTACTTGAAGATCTCGTCCGTCATCGAGTTGATGTTGGCGGACGTCAGGCCGGCCTTGCGGGCCGACCGGTTCAGCGAGCGCCCCACCTTGCCGCTGAGCACGACGGTGCGGGTAGTGGTCTCGCGCGCGATGACGCGCTCGGTGACCTTGTCCTCGCCCACCGTCAGTTCGACGCGGTGGCTCGGGTCGCGGTCGTAGCGCAGGGTGCGCAGGCCGCCGGTGACCGGCAGGTCGAAGGCGATCTCGGTGCCGGGCTTCAGGCGCGTAAGCGCCTTCTTGGCATCGGCGTTGTCCAGGATGCGGTGCAGGGTGGCGGCGGGGATGCCCAGTTCCTCGAAGATCGCGCCCATGGTCTGGCCCGGCTTCACCCGCACCACCTGCCAGCTGTCGCCCGCGATGCCGGCCTGGCGTGCCGCCGACAGTTCGGGCAGGTCGAGCAGCAGGGTGTTGCGGGGTTCGGAGACCGGTGCCTGGATCGCGCTGGAAAAGCCCGGCACGATGGTCGCCATCAGCACGCCGATGGTGGTGAACAAGCTGGCGTGGATCCAGTGGCGGCGTGTCCAGCGCCCTTGCGGCAGATGCCGCTTCACCGCGGTATCGCGAAGCACCCCAAGGCGTTCCCGGAACTGTTGCTTGCGGCCGTTGCCGCCCCCATGAGTTTGCATCAAGGTTGCATCCCGGGGCCAAGGCAAAGCCCCAATCGGCGTACCATAGACACGCGAAGACTTCGCGTCAAACCATTGAGTCAAATAGCTTTTTTGATTGGTATCACTATTTACTTTCTTTTAACGGTAACTTCATGTCACTGACTTGGCCTTCACGTGGCCGCCCCTACTGGAACCGCTATCCCGTGTCCTCCGCAGAAGCTCTTGCCCTGATCGGCCGTGGCGCCGACGAAATCCTCAAGCCCGAAGACCTGGAGGCCCGGCTGAAGCTGGGTCGCCCCCTGCGCGTGAAGGCGGGATTCGACCCCACTGCGCCCGACCTCCATCTGGGCCATACGGTGCTGTTGAACAAGATGCGGCAGTTCCAGGAGCTCGGCCACCAGGTGATCTTCCTGATCGGCGACTTCACCGGAATGATCGGCGACCCCTCCGGCAAGAACGCCACCCGCAAGCCGCTGACCCGCGAAGACGTGCTGGCCAATGCGCGCACCTACGAGGACCAGGTGTTCAAGGTGCTGGACCGGGGGAAGACCGAGGTCCGCTTCAATTCCGAGTGGTTCGGCAAGATGGGAGCGGCCGACATGATCCGCCTGGCCGGTCAGCACACCGTCGCCCGCATGCTGGAGCGCGACGATTTCGCCAAGCGCTACGCCGCCCAGCAGTCCATCGCCATCCACGAGTTCCTGTATCCGCTGGTGCAGGGCTACGACTCCGTGGCGCTGCAGGCGGACGTCGAGCTGGGTGGCACCGACCAGAAGTTCAACCTGCTGATGGGTCGCGGCCTGCAGGAGCACCACGGCCAGGCGCCGCAGATCGTGCTGACCATGCCGCTGCTCGAGGGCCTGGACGGCGTCAACAAGATGTCCAAGTCGCTGGGCAACTACATCGGGGTCAGCGAGCCTGCCATCGATATCGTCACCAAGACCATGAAGATCGGCGACGACCTGATGTGGCGCTGGATCGAACTGTTGAGCTTCGAGATCGGCGTGGCGGAAGCGGCCGCGCTGAAGGCCTCCGTGGCCGGTGGTGGGCTGAACCCGCGCGACGTGAAGCTGCGTCTGGCGCGTGAGCTGGCGACCCGTTTCCATGATGCGGGCGATGCCGAAAAGGCCATCGCAGGCTGGCACGCCGTCGTCACCGGCCAGGGCGACACCTCGCTGCTGGAGATGAAGGATGTCGTGGTGCCCGCCGAAGGCATCCGCATCGCCGCCTTGCTCACGGCTGCGGGCATCACGCCGAGCAATTCCGAAGCCAATCGCAAGCTCAAGGAGCGCGCGGTCAGGCTCGAAGGCGAGGTGGTCGAAGATCCGACTCTGCAGCTGACCGCGGGTTTCGAGGGGGTCCTGCAGGTAGGCAAGCGCAACTTCGCGCGCGTCCGCCTTGTGACGAACTGACCGCAGCGCGGCGTTGCCGGAAGGGTGGTGGACGGGGCGTGAAAATTTTCGCCCGCACCCCTTCACAAAGGGCATGGAACCAGCCATACTTTCCCTCCCCCGACGCACGGGGCCTTGCCGGACCGGCAGGGCGCCAAGAGAAAGGGAAACGAATCGCCAACAACTTCGAAAAAAGGTGTTGACGAAACGAAAAAGTACGCCATAATAGGCGGCTCACCACGGCGGAAACGCTGCGGTTACGAAGGAAGGCGCTGAGGCCGACTTCGAGGCTCTTTGACAGTGTGCGCAGGTGACTTGTGTGGGCGCCTGCAGGAAGGACTAGCTGTCCATCTTGCAGACGTTCGATTCATGAGCATCTTGTCAATTGTAGAAATGCAAGCGATACGTAAAGCTTGTGATCAGACGATCTGCATTCAAAGCATTGGCCTTCGGGCTAAGTAGTTTTAAGTGAAGAGTTTGATCCTGGCTCAGAGTGAACGCTGGCGGTAGGCCTAACACATGCAAGTCGAACGGCAGCACAGGAGAGCTTGCTCTCTGGGTGGCGAGTGGCGGACGGGTGAGGAACACATCGGAATCTACCTTTTCGTGGGGGATAACGTAGGGAAACTTACGCTAATACCGCATACGACCTACGGGTGAAAGTGGGGGACCGCAAGGCCTCACGCGATTAGATGAGCCGATGTCCGATTAGCTAGTTGGCGGGGTAATGGCCCACCAAGGCGACGATCGGTAGCTGGTCTGAGAGGATGATCAGCCACACTGGAACTGAGACACGGTCCAGACTCCTACGGGAGGCAGCAGTGGGGAATATTGGACAATGGGCGCAAGCCTGATCCAGCCATACCGCGTGGGTGAAGAAGGCCTTCGGGTTGTAAAGCCCTTTTGTTGGGAAAGAAATCCTGTCGGTTAATAACCGGTGGGGATGACGGTACCCAAAGAATAAGCACCGGCTAACTTCGTGCCAGCAGCCGCGGTAATACGAAGGGTGCAAGCGTTACTCGGAATTACTGGGCGTAAAGCGTGCGTAGGTGGTGGTTTAAGTCTGCTGTGAAAGCCCTGGGCTCAACCTGGGAATTGCAGTGGATACTGGATCACTAGAGTGTGGTAGAGGGATGCGGAATTTCTGGTGTAGCAGTGAAATGCGTAGAGATCAGAAGGAACATCCGTGGCGAAGGCGGCATCCTGGGCCAACACTGACACTGAGGCACGAAAGCGTGGGGAGCAAACAGGATTAGATACCCTGGTAGTCCACGCCCTAAACGATGCGAACTGGATGTTGGGTGCAACTTGGCACCCAGTATCGAAGCTAACGCGTTAAGTTCGCCGCCTGGGGAGTACGGTCGCAAGACTGAAACTCAAAGGAATTGACGGGGGCCCGCACAAGCGGTGGAGTATGTGGTTTAATTCGATGCAACGCGAAGAACCTTACCTGGTCTTGACATCCACGGAACTTTCCAGAGATGGATTGGTGCCTTCGGGAACCGTGAGACAGGTGCTGCATGGCTGTCGTCAGCTCGTGTCGTGAGATGTTGGGTTAAGTCCCGCAACGAGCGCAACCCTTGTCCTTAGTTGCCAGCACGTAATGGTGGGAACTCTAAGGAGACCGCCGGTGACAAACCGGAGGAAGGTGGGGATGACGTCAAGTCATCATGGCCCTTACGACCAGGGCTACACACGTACTACAATGGTAGGGACAGAGGGCTGCAAACCCGCGAGGGTGAGCCAATCCCAGAAACCCTATCTCAGTCCGGATTGGAGTCTGCAACTCGACTCCATGAAGTCGGAATCGCTAGTAATCGCAGATCAGCATTGCTGCGGTGAATACGTTCCCGGGCCTTGTACACACCGCCCGTCACACCATGGGAGTTTGTTGCACCAGAAGCAGGTAGCTTAACCTTCGGGAGGGCGCTTGCCACGGTGTGGCCGATGACTGGGGTGAAGTCGTAACAAGGTAGCCGTATCGGAAGGTGCGGCTGGATCACCTCCTTTTGAGCATGACAAGCGCTTCTTGTCAGGCGCCCACACAAGACACCTGCATTTTTCAGAGTAAGCCCGTACAACGGGGCCTTAGCTCAGCTGGGAGAGCACCTGCTTTGCAAGCAGGGGGTCGTCGGTTCGATCCCGACAGGCTCCACCACTGAGAACGACTTTTGGGTCTGTAGCTCAGGTGGTTAGAGCGCACCCCTGATAAGGGTGAGGTCGGTGGTTCGAGTCCTCCCAGACCCACCAAAACCAGGCTGGCTATTACTTCTGAAACCTGCAATCGCACACTAAAAGATTATTTTGAAACGGATCGGCGCTGAAGCCGGCTTCGTGTTCTTTAACAACTTGTGACGTAGCGAGCGTTTTAGATTTTCATCTAGACGTGTCGTTGAGGCTAAGGCGGGGACTTCGAGTCCCTAATAAATTGAGTCGTATGTTCGCGTTGGTGGCTTTGTACCCCATCAACACGGCATGTAACTCCGAGGCGACTTGGGGTTATATGGTCAAGCGAATAAGCGCACACGGTGGATGCCTTGGCGGTCAGAGGCGATGAAGGACGTGGCAGCCTGCGAAAAGTGCGGGGGAGCTGGCAACAAGCATTGATCCCGCAATGTCCGAATGGGGAAACCCACTGCTTCGGCAGTATCCTGCAGTGAATACATAGCTGCTGGAAGCAAACCCGGTGAACTGAAATATCTAAGTAACCGGAGGAAAAGAAATCAACCGAGATTCCCTGAGTAGTGACGAGCGAACGGGGACCAGCCCTTAAGCTGGATTGGTTTTAGAAGAACAGTCTGGAAAGACTGGCCATAGACGGTGACAGCCCGGTATTCGAAAAGACCTTTTCAGTGAAGACGAGTAAGGCGGGGCACGAGAAACCCTGTCTGAACATGGGGGGACCATCCTCCAAGGCTAAATACTCCTGACCGACCGATAGTGAACCAGTACCGTGAGGGAAAGGCGAAAAGAACCCCGGAGAGGGGAGTGAAATAGATCCTGAAACCGTGTGCGTACAAGCAGTAGGAGCCCGCAAGGGTGACTGCGTACCTTTTGTATAATGGGTCAGCGACTTACTGTTCGTGGCAAGCTTAACCGTATAGGGGAGGCGAAGGGAAACCGAGTCTGATAAGGGCGCATAGTCGCGGGCAGTAGACCCGAAACCGGGTGATCTAGTCATGCCCAGGGTGAAGGTGCCGTAACAGGTACTGGAGGCCCGAACCCACTCCCGTTGCAAAGGTAGGGGATGAGGTGTGATTAGGAGTGAAAAGCTAATCGAACCCGGAGATAGCTGGTTCTCCTCGAAAGCTATTTAGGTAGCGCCTCGTATGAATCTTCTTGGGGGTAGAGCACTGTTATGGCTAGCGGGACATCGCGTCTTAGCAAACCATGGCAAACTCCGAATACCAAGACAGA
Organism: Pseudoxanthomonas japonensis; assembly: GCF_043632995.1. Classification (NCBI taxonomy): domain Bacteria; kingdom Pseudomonadati; phylum Pseudomonadota; class Gammaproteobacteria; order Lysobacterales; family Lysobacteraceae; genus Pseudoxanthomonas; species Pseudoxanthomonas japonensis. The sequence goes on from NZ_CP171632.1 coordinate 431,953, forward strand.
ATGTACGGGAGACACACGGCGGGTGCTAACGTCCGTCGTGAAAAGGGAAACAACCCAGACCCACAGCTAAGGTCCCAAATTTCGTGCTAAGTGGAAAACGATGTGGAAAGGCACAGACAGCCAGGAGGTTGGCTTAGAAGCAGCCACCCTTTAAAGAAAGCGTAATAGCTCACTGGTCGAGTCGGTCTGCGCGGAAGATTTAACGGGGCTAAGCACGAAACCGAAGCTTGGGGTGCATAACTTTGTTATGCGCGGTAGAGGAGCGTTCCGTAAGCCTGCGAAGGTGGCTTGAGAAGGCTGCTGGAGGTATCGGAAGTGCGAATGCTGACATGAGTAACGATAATGCGGGTGAAAAGCCCGCACGCCGAAAGCCCAAGGTTTCCTTGCGCAACGTTAATCGACGCAGGGTTAGTCGGTCCCTAAGGCGAGGGCGAAAGCCGTAGTCGATGGGAAGCAGGTTAATATTCCTGCACCTCGCGTGAGTGCGATGGAGGGACGGAGAAGGTTAGGTGTACCGGGCGTTGGTTGTCCCGGGGAAAGGCGGTAGG